>JALYHR010000127.1 GCA_030776465.1 Pseudomonadota bacterium | reverse complement strand
TCCGTCAGCCCTGCGGGCTGCCACCTCCCCCAGAGGGGGAGGATTGAAGGGAGCCAGTTTTAGCGCAGGCTGCTCTTGTGCTGCCAACAGCGAACAAAGGCGCGCAAGACGCGAGCGGTTCCTGATTGAACCCGGAGCCTTCAGGAGTGCGGATATCTTGACCATGGCATATGGTATGAAGGAAATTGGTTAAGTTGGACCTAACCTACCATGGCAAAGTCGCGACGCGGAAATGCGATCGATTAACCGATCCAACCCGCCAGTTCGCGGCGGATCAGCGATTCCAGCATGGCCATGCCCGCCGTGCTGTCGTTGAGGCAATCGAGCGCGGCGAAGGCCTCGCCGCCTGCCGCGATGAACTGCGCGCGGCCCCGGATCGCCAGTTCCTCGCGTGTTTCCAGGCAGTCGGCGGAAAAACCTGGCGCGGCGATGGCCAGCCGCCGGGTGCCGCGCGCGGCTTCCTCTGCCAGCACCACGTCGGTCGCAGGCTCCAGCCATTTGGCCCGGCCGAAACGCGATTGGAAACTGACATCGACGCGCAGCCCGGGATGACTGATGGCCAGCGCCTCGGCCAGCAGGCGCGCGGTCTTGCGGCAATGACAATGATAGGGATCGCCCAGTTCCAGCGTGCGCTGCGGCATGCCGTGGAAGCTGAGCAGCAGCACTTCGGGTACGAAATCGAGCGCGGCTAGCTGACGCGAAAGATCGCTGTGCAAGGCGCCGATGTAATCCGGGGCATCATAGTAAGGCGGCAAGGTCCGCAGCGCCGGGTGCCAGCGCACGGCCTTCAACGCATCGCCCATGGCGTCGATGACGGTCGCGGTGGTTGCTGCGGAATATTGCGGATAAAGCGGCGCCACCAAAATCCGGTCGCAGCCGCTGGCTTGCAGCTTGGCCAGTTCCGCCGCCAGCGCTGGTTGGCCATAGCGCATCGCCCATGACACTTGCGCTGCGTCACCCAACCGCGCCTGCAACCCGCGCGCCTGTGCGGCGGTGATTGCCGCCAAGGGCGAGCCTTCCTCGGTCCAGACGAGGCCATAGGCGTGTGCCGATTTGCGGGGCCGGGTGCGCAGGACGATGCCGTGCAGGATCGGCAGCCACGCGATGCGCGGAATTTCGACGACGCGGCGGTCGGACAGGAATTCGGCCAGATAGCGCCGCACCGCCTTGGGCGTGGGCGCATCGGGCGTCCCCAGATTGACCAGCAGCACGCCGATGTTGCCGGTGTGCACTGGTGGATGGACGAAGCCCGGTGTCTCCACGTTCAAGGCTGATTACCGAGCCAGATGTTCACGCGGCGCGCGATTGCGGCGAAAGCTTCGCCTTGCGGGCCATCGCCCGCTGCGGGTGGGTGTCCGGCGTCGCTGTCACGGCGGATCGTCAGGTCGAGCGGCACGCGGCCCAAAAACGCATGGCCCAGCGATGCGGCAACGGCTTCGACCCCGCCTGTGCCGAACGGATCGGACAGCTCGCCGCAATGCGGGCAGGCATAACCCGCCATGTTTTCGACCAGGCCGATCACCGGCACGCCCGCGGTTTCGAACAATTGCATGGCGCGGGTGGCGTCCATCAGCGCCAGATCCTGCGGCGTCGATACGATCACCGCCCCTGCCGGACGGTAACGTTGCAACATCGTCAGTTGGACATCGCCGGTTCCGGGCGGCAGATCGACCACCAGCACTTCGGTATCGCCCCAATGCGCGTCGATCAACTGGCCCAATGCGTTCCCCGCCATCGGCCCGCGCCACGCAATCGCCTTGCCCGGCTCGATCAACTGGCCCATCGACAGCATGCCGATACCCCATGGACTGCGCACCGGGAACATCTTGCTGCCCGACGCTTCGGGGCGGATGCCCTCGGTCGCCAGTAGGCGCGGTTGCGAGGGGCCATAGATATCGGCATCGACCAGGCCGACCTTGCGGCCAAGGCGCGCCAGTGCCACCGCCAGATTGGCCGACAGCGTCGATTTGCCGACGCCGCCCTTGCCCGATCCCACCGCGATGATACGCGGCGTGCCGGCGGGTACCGCCTTGTCCGCCGTCACCCCAACGCGCACGTCGCTGACTCCGGGCGCGGCGAGCAGGACGTCGCGCGATGCCGTTTCCAGCCGTTCGCGCTCCACCGCATCGAACCCGCCGCCGTCCAGGATCAGCGTCACCGTGCCATCGGCCAGCTTCAGCGACAGCACGCGCGGTCGTGCCAATGGTGGCAGCAGCGCCGTCAGCGCGGCGACTTCATCCTCCGAATTGTCGCCCGCACCGGGTTTTGCCACCCAAATTCTCCATAGATTAAGCCGTCCGCGCCCCTAGCAGGGAAAATCGCAAGACAGACACTGTTTTTACACGGCAGGCGCTCCTATAGAGTCAGCCATGAAGTTGATAAGCGACGCGGCAGCACGCGGATATTTTGCCATGACCGGGCACCGCAGCCCATGGGGCGGCGAGCCGGAGCCCGATTCCTCCCCCAGCGCGGAGTCGCCCGGCGCGGACGCGCCCGGCAATGATGAAGACGGGTCAAAGGACAAGCCTGACAACCAGGGCGGCGAAACGCCGGTTGGCGATGCCCCCGCATCTCCGCCTCCTGCATCAGGCCCGCCTCCTGCATCAGGCCCGCCTCCTGCGTCAGGCCAGTCATCGCCGGGTCCGCGCAATCCCTGGCAACCCAAACCGGTAACCCCGCCGCGCCGTTCGGCGAGCATCGAGGACATCTTTCGGGTGCGCGGCAAGGACGCGGGCGGCGGTGGCGGCATTCCCCGCCTGCCATTGCCGCGCGACTTTCAGGCCTGGCTGCCGCAGATCGCTGGCGGCATCCTGATGGTGGCGTTGCTGGCTTCGACCATGCATCAGCTCGGATCGACCCAGCAAGGCATCGTCACGACCTTTGGCAAATATTCGCGCACCATCGATTCGGGGGTTTCCTTCACCCTGCCGTGGCCGATCCAGGATGTCGATATCACCGATGTCACCTCGATCCGGCGCGATTCGATTCCCGATACCGATGGCGAAAAGCTGATGGTCACCGGCGACCAGAACCTCGTCGATCTGAGCTATCTGGTCCGCTGGAACGTCAAAAACCTGATGCTGTACGATTTCCAGTTGAAGGATCCCGACGCCACGGTTCGTGAAGTAGCGGAGGCGGCGATGCGCGCCACCGTCGCCGAGGTAAAGCTCAACGACGTGATGGGCGGTGCCGGCCGCGCCGATATCGAACAGGCCGTGCGCGAACGCATGCAGACCGTGCTCGACGCCTATCGTTCGGGGGTGCTGATCCAGGGCGTCGATATCAAGAAAGCCGATCCGCCCGAAAAGGTGGTCGGCGCTTTCCAGCAAGTCACCGTGGCGCAACAGGAAGCGCAGAAGGATATGTCCAACGCCCAGGCCTTTGCCCAGCAGGTGATTGCCCGCGCGCAAGGTGACGCCGCCGCCTTCGACAAGGTCTATGCCCAGTACAAGCTGGCCCCCGAGGTCACCCGCCGCCGGATGTATTACGAAACCATGGAAAAGGTGCTGGCAAACAACGACAAGGTGATCATGGAAGGCAGCACCACGTCCTATCTGCCACTGCCCGAAGTGCGCCGCAAATCCGATAGCGACGCGGATAGCGCCGCATCGGGCAGTACCACCGTCACGGGGGGGCAGTGATGCAATATCCGCCGATAAGCCGGTTCTGGCACGAAAACCGGCTGCCCGTGATCGCCTTGCTGGCGCTGGCGATCGCACTGTTGTCCAGCGTGGTGGAGGTGCCCGAAACCGAGCAGGCGGTGGTGATGGACCTGGGTGACCCGGTCCGTGTGATCAACCGTTTCCACCCCGGCCAACAGTTCGGCAATACCGGTGCCGGGATATCCCTGCGCATTCCCTTCATCGAAAGCCTGGTGCGGGTCGACAAGCGCGTGCTGTCGGTGGAAATGGACCGCCAGCAGGTCTTGTCGAGTGACCAGCAACGGCTGGAAGTCGATGCCTATGCCCGTTACCGCATCATCGACCCGGTGCGGATGGTGCGGACCGCTGGCACGTCGGACCAATTATCGGTGCAATTGCAGCCGATCATGAACTCGGCGCTGCGCCAGGGGCTGGCGCGGCATACGTTCCAGTCGCTGCTGACCCCCGAGCGCGGCGCGGTGATGGAACAGATCCGCATGGCCTTCGACAAACAGGCGCGAGAATATGGCGCGCAGGTGATCGATATCCGCATCAAGAGCGCCGATCTGCCCGATGGAACCCCGCTGGACAGCGCGTTTGTGCGGATGCAGGCGGCGCGCCAACAAGAAGCCACGGCGATCCGCGCCACCGGCGAACGCAATGCCCAGATCATCGGCGCCGAGGCCGAGGCGCAGGCGGCCAAGATCTATGCCGACAGCTTTGGCAAAGACCCCGGCTTCTACGATTTCTACCGGGCGATGAAGAGCTACGAGGCCTCTTTCGTCAATCCGGCGGCAAAGGGCGGCACGACCATCGTGCTGTCACCGAATAATGATTATCTGCGGCAGTTTCAGGGCAATAAGTAGCGGCGCGGACCCCCCCCATTCAATCTGTGTTCAGGCGCAAAATCGTCCACTATGGCCAGGTTGCGGGATTCGGGATTCTGAATGCGTGGGGTGCGGCTGATCCGGTGTCGAACTGCATTGCCTAGTCGAATAGCTTAGTTAGAGGACAAATTGCCTGTGCGATACGCTTACGGATTAACCGGTGCACTCCTGCTGGGCGGCGCGACGCTATCGCTGTTGACCGGCTTTCCCGCCGGGGCGCAGATAGCGCAGAATGATGAGCATACCATTCAGTCGGTCGTGCCGCGGGTCGGCGCCCCGGCCAGTTTCGCCGAACTGACTGAACAATTGCAGCCTGCCGTCGTCAATATCTCGACCCGCCAGAAAGTGGCGGTCGAAACCAACCCCTTCGCCGGCACCCCGTTCGGCGAACTGTTCGGTGGCGGCGGCGGCGGCCAGGACCAGCAGCCCGGCGACGGCCAGCAGCAGCCCGGCCAGCAAACCCGCGAAGCCCAGTCACTGGGATCGGGCTTTGTTATTTCAGCCAACGGTTATGTCGTCACCAACAATCACGTCATCACCTCCGACGGCACCGGCAAGGTCGAATCGATCTCGGTCACCATGCCCGACGGCACCGAATACCCCGCCACGGTGGTTGGCAGCGATACCGCATCCGACCTGGCCGTGCTCAAGATCGCTCCGGCAAAGCCGCTGCCCTTCGTCAAGTTCGGCGACAGTCGCAGCGCGCGGGTCGGTGACTGGGTGATCGCCATCGGCAATCCATTTGGCCTGGGCGGAACGGTGACGGCGGGGATCATCTCGGCGGTCTATCGCAACACCGGCACCGGTTCGGCCTACGACCGCTATCTGCAAACCGACGCTGCGATCAATCGCGGCAATTCGGGCGGACCGATGTTCGACATGAAGGGCCAGGTGATCGGCATCAACAACGCGATCTTTTCGCCCAACGGCGGCAGCATCGGCATCGGTTTTGCCATCCCCGCCGATATCGCCGCACCCATTGTTGACCGGCTGGTCAAGGGCGAGGCGATCGAGCGCGGCTATCTGGGCGTCCGCATCCAGCCGTTGACCGAGGATCTCGCCGATTCGCTGGGCATCGCTCATAATCGCGGTGAATTCGTCGCCGGGGTCGAGCCGGGCAAGGCGGCGGCGCTGGCCGGGATCAAGGCGGGCGACGTCGTGCTGCGGGTCGCCGGGCACGAAGTTTCCCCAAACCAGACGCTGTCATACCTGGTCGCCAATACCCAGCCCGGCAGCCGCATCGGCATCGATCTCATCCGCAACGGCACCCCGCTCAGCCTGACCGCCGTGGTGGGCAAGCGCCCCAGCGAGCAGGAACTGGCGAAAAGCTTCGATCCCAGCCAACCGAGCCAGGACGACCCCTTCGCCCATCCCAAGGATCAAGCCTCGCACGGCGTCGTCGAACAGGCGCTGGGCTTGTCAACGTTGCCGCTGACCCCGCAAATCTCGCGCGAATTGGGGACGACCGACGCCATGCACGGGCTGGTGGTCAACGCTGTCGATGCCTCGTCCGACGCGGGCGCCAAGGGGCTCCAGCGGGGCGATATCATCACCTCGGTAAACGACCATCCGATCACCTCGGTGGGCGAACTGGAAACCGCCGTCAAATCCGCCCAAGCCGCACACCGTGCTGCCGTGCTGCTCCAGGTCGTCCGCCAGGGCCATCCCGCCACCTACGTCCCCATCCGGCTGCGTTAGGCGCGGCAAAGCATTTTCGTGATCGTGTGATTTAAGCGAACTTTTTCGCATCACGCTCAGTCATCGGGCCAGCAGCAGCCCGATACGCCACCGCCGCCGGGCTTGAATGGACCGAACCCGGCGGCGGTATGGCGAAATTTTGCCGGGTTGGGGAATAATACCAAGCTGGTTTGGCGGCGTTGATGGCAGTCGCGCCTGTCGCACGGGCGGCGGCGGGGCAAACCGGCGCTTCCATCAGGTGGGCTGACCGGCCTGATCTGACGCGGGGGGCTGTCACTCTGGAACCGGAAAGAATCCAGTGGGGCTACCCGAAGGACCACATCTGCGTACCGGTCACGGTTTTCCCGGCTCGGTCCAATGTGCCGCGAGAGCCGCGCGTTCCTGCGCCTGGTCCAGAGCCTCTCCCGCAATGAGCGCATCGACAAGTTCCGCAGCGCCGGAACTCGATGCCATGCGATAGTCGCCCGTGTTGGCTTTGTCGTGCGCCAGCAGACCCCGCAGCTGCCAGTCATGGCCGTCGTGACAAGCCACGCCTTCAGTCGCCCTGGCCGTAAAGCTGCGGCAAATCGCGCCGTTGTGATTTCTGAACGTCACCTCAATCCTGACGGCATCCGTCGCAGTTTGGGTGCTCGCCAATTGCGTATCGAGCGCCAGCGCGAGCTTGCCTGATGCGATCAATTGACCGCCCTGTTCGGTCACCGGTCCCACTGGCCCGGACTGCAGGACCGCCCCACCCACAAGGCCGGCAACGAGCGTTGCGGCCAGCGCGGCCCATTGCACGACCGGACCCGCGCGCGCGCGCGGCTTGCGGCGGGCACGCGCGTCCGCCAGGTCGATGACCTCGGCACCGCCCATAGCTGTCCGGGCCAGTTTGGGCGGCACCGGATCGTCGAGCAGGGTAGCGAAAGCCCCGTTCAGTCGCGCCGCCAGTGCCCGGTGTTCGCTGACGATGGCCTGCAAGGCGGGGTCTGCGGCTATTTTCGTCTCGATCCGGATGCGCTCGGCATCATCGATCTCACCGTCGATATAGGCAAAGATGGCTTCTTCATCGGTCATTGGTCAACCTTCCTTGACCAGCGCGAGCAGCGCGGTGCGGCCCCGCACCAATCGGCTGGAAACGGTGCCGATCGGCAATTCGAGCAATTCGGCGGTTTCGCGATAGCCAAAGCCCTCGATCAGGACCAAGGCGACGACCTCGCGTTGTTCGGGTGGCAGTTGCTCCATGGCTCGCATCATCAGCGCCAGATCGATACCGGCATCGATCTGCGCCGTCGGATCGTATCCGACATGTTCGCCGTCTTCCTGCGGGGCCAGCACCTTGCCGGCGCGGGACCGCGACCGGACAATGTCGATCCAGCAGTTGCGCATGATCCGGTACAGCCACGCGTCCAGCCGTGTGCCTTCCTGCCATTGCAGTCTTGCCCGCAGTGCGCGCTCGATGGTGATCTGGGTCAGATCGTCGGCATCGGCGGCGTTGGCGGTCAGGCCATGCGCGAACCGCCGCAGCCGTGGCAGCAGCGCCGTCAAACCCTTCTCGAACGCACTCAAATGATTTTCCCGTATGCATGCGGATTAAACGCCGTGGCTCACACGTTTAATCCCACAAGAGTCAATTAAAAGGAATGGCGATGCGTAGACCCCTGATACGTACCCTGTTGGCTGGCGCGGTCACTCTGTTGGCGAGCGCGGGACAAGCGCAATTGTTACCGGGTCTAGGCAGCGTACCGGGCCAGCTGGTCGGGGCGCTGGGCTCCCCCGCCGACGCTCCTTTGGCCCCGCCGATCGCCGCCCCCGTACTTGATCGGCTCAACGATATCGGCGGTCAGCCACTGGGCGATAGCGCCAGTCTGCTCGATCTGCGCCGGGCGCGGCTGCGCGAGCTTGTCCAGCAGCACCGCGCGGTTCTCGATGCCGACCGCGAAGGCAACCCGGTGCGCCGGGGCGAACTCATCGCCGTCGATCCTTCGTTGGACACCATCGCCCGCATTCGCGCGGCGGGATTTCGCGTGATGGGTGATGACCATATCGAAGGCATCGGTTTACACGTCGTGACGATTGCCCCGCCGCCGGGCACGAGCACCCGCGAAGGTTTGACCCGCATCAGGACAATCGCGCCCAACGGCGAGTTCGATTTCGACCCGATTTTCGAACCGGCAGGGCTCGGCCTGCTGGCGCCTGTCGGAGCCGCCGCATTGACATCCGTGTTGGCGCATCCGGCGGCGATCGGCATGATCGATGGCGGCGTTTCCACGCATCCCTCGCTGCGCAATGCTGCCATCGAACAGCGTGGCTTTACCGCTCACGGCGCGCGCGCCAGCGGTCACGGCACCGCCGTGGCCTCGCTGATGGTGGGGTCCGATGGCAGGTTTCACGGGGCAGCGCCGGGCGCGTCGCTGCTGGTGGCCGATGTCTATGGCGGCGATCCGGCGGATGGATCGGCGCTGGCGATTGCGCGCGCGTTGGGCTGGCTGACCGCGCGCGGGGTGCGAGTCATCAATATCAGCCTGGTCGGCCCGGCCAACCCGCTGCTGGAACGCGCGATTGCCGCCGCCGCACAGCGCGGCGTGCTGATCGTGGCGGCAGTCGGCAATGACGGACCGGCCGCGCCACCCGCTTACCCGGCATCCTATCCCGGGGTCATTGCCGTAACCGGCGTCGACGATCACAACCGCGCCTTGCCCGAAGCCGGCAAGGCGCTCCATCTTGATTACGCCGCGCCCGGCGCCGACATGGCTGCTGCGCTTCCCGGCAGCGGCTATGCCGTGGTCCGGGGCACGTCGTTTGCCGCGCCGCTGGTGACCGCGCAGCTGGTGGCAGCGGGCGGGGGCGCGGGCGCGATTGCGGCGCTGTCGCGGGAGGCCGTGAAGGGGTCGGGCAGGATCGGCAAGGGAATCGTTTGCGACACTTGCCGTATCGCCCCGCGCGATGTCGGTGCCCGCCGCCAGTGAAGAAAAATTGCATCATAAGGATGAAACGAGATCGGGGTGTCGTTAACTCTATGAGGGAAGCGCGTCGGCTTCCTGTCATTGAGGAGCCAAGACATGAAGAAGTTCATCATCGCTAACACACTGACATCAGCCATTGTCATGGGGGCCGCCATCATGGGCGCCGCAGTGACCACGCCTGCCCAGGCGCAACTGCTGGGCGGCGGTGGGGGCTCGCTCGGCGGAACTCTCGGTGGGACGCTGAGCACCGCTGGCTCGCTCGGCGGCCAATTGGGCACGATCGGCTCGGCCACGCAAAGCGTCACCGGGTCGGTGACCGGATCGGGCAATGCTTCGGTCAGCAAGTCGGTCAATGCGGGCAACGGCTCGGCCAACGCCAATGCCGGCCTCGCCGGGACAGTGACCGGCGCGGTGAATGGCGCCACCTCGGGCAATGTCATGGACTCGTCGCTGGCCGGTAATGGCTCGGCATCGGGCAGCCAGTCGGTGAACAAGAGCGCCAGCGTCGGCGCACAAGGCCCCGGCACCAATGCCTTGGCCAGCATGGCCGGACAAACCTCGGGCATGGCGCAAGGTACCGCCGCCGGTACCGCCTCAGGCGCCGGTCGCGCGGCGGGAGCTGCTCAGGGCTCGGCTCAGGGCTCGGCCGCCGCCCAGTAGCGACAAATCCGCAGGACAGCGCGATGGTGAAATCGTGCTGTCCTCTGATTTTGCGCTGCGTGATCGGTTTTTTCGATTTCTCTTACCAGAGCAGATCGCTTTCTCTTCCGCTCCAGCGGGATTACAACATGCCGTTAGATGCGATCCCACAGAACAGACATAAGCAGGAGAGAGCTGATGGACATGAAAGCGAACGACCCGCTGGATGGTAGTGGCTGCCCGATGAAAAAGGACAAGGCGCTGCGCTCGCTGCTGGGCCGAACCAGCCGCGACTGGTGGCCGAACCAGTTGTCTTTGCAGATCCTGCCGCAACACGGCGTCAGCGGCGATCCGCATGGCGACGGCTTCGATTATGCCAAGGCATTCCAGTCGCTCGATTATGCTGCGGTCAAGGCCGACCTGACCGCGCTGATGACCGACAGCCAGCCATGGTGGCCAGCGGACTATGGCCATTACGGTCCTTTCTTCATCCGCATGGCGTGGCATTCGGCCGGCACCTATCGTACGGCTGACGGGCGCGGCGGCGCCGGGGCGGGCTCGCAGCGGTTTGCGCCACTCAATAGCTGGCCCGATAATGCCAATCTCGACAAGGCGCGCCGGCTGCTATGGCCGATCAAGGCGAAATACGGGCGCAAGCTGTCGTGGGCGGACCTGCTCATTCTCGCGGGCAATGTCGCGATCGAATCGATGGGCGGCCCGGTGTTCGGCTTCGGCGGCGGCCGCGCCGATGTCTTCGAACCCGAGCGCGACATCTACTGGGGCACCGAGGAACAATGGGTCAGCCATCCCGAGAACCAGACCCGCATCCAGCCCGAGCGCGAGATGGTGCTGGAAAGCCCGCTGGCGGCGATCCAGATGGGGCTGATCTACGTCAATCCCGAAGGTCCGGGCGGCAATCCCGACGCGTTGCAATCGGCGCGCGACATCCGCGAGACTTTTCTGCGCATGGGGATGAACGACGAGGAGACGGTGGCGCTGACCGCCGGTGGCCATACTTTTGGCAAGGCGCATGGCGCGGGCGATGCTGCCAAGGTCGGGGCGGAACCGGAAGGCGCGGACATCGCCCAGCAGGGCCTGGGGTGGGCGTCGGGCCATGAAAGCGGGGTGGGCGATCACACGATTACCAGCGGCATCGAGGGATCGTGGACGCCGACGCCGATCCAATGGGACATGAGCTATTTCGACATGCTGCTCGACCATGAATACGAACTCGTGCGCAGCCCTGCCGGGGCCAAGCAATGGCAGCCCGTGGGCAATCCCGCCGACACGCTGGCGCCAAAGGCACATACGCCGGGTGTGAAAGTACCGACGATGATGACCACCGCCGACATGGCGATGAAGGTCGATCCGCAATACCGCGAGATCATGGAACGCTTCCGAGCAAACCCGGTCCATTTCGGTGATGCCTTCGCCCGCGCCTGGTTCAAGCTGTGCCACCGCGACATGGGGCCCAAGGCGCGCTACCACGGCCCCGAGGTTCCCGAGGAGGACCTGATCTGGCAGGATCCGCTGCCACGCGCGGATTACGCGCCCATCGACGCGGGCGATATCGCTGCGCTCAAGGGCAAGGTCGCCGCATCCGGGCTTTCGGTGGCGGAACTGTGCGGCACCGCCTGGGCCTCCGCCTCAACCTGGCGCGGCACCGACCATCGTGGCGGCGCCAATGGCGCGCGCATCCGGCTGGCGCCGCAGAAGGACTGGGACGTGAATCGGCCCCAGCAGTTGGCCAGGGTATTGAAGGTTTATGAGGAGACCAAGGCCAGCTTCGATGCCACCGGAAATGGCAAGCGGGTCTCGATCGCCGACCTGATCGTGCTGGGCGGCAATATCGGCATCGAACAGGCAGCGAAGGCCGCGGGCCATGCCGTGACGGTGCCCTTCACCCCAGGCCGCGTCGATGCGACCGCCGAACAGACCGACAGCGAAGGCTTCGCGGTGCTGGAACCCACGGCCGATGGTTTCCGCAATTATCTGCAGGCCCGTTACAACGTCCCGACCGAGGAACTGCTGATCGACCGGGCCGCGTTGCTGACCCTGTCCGCACCCGAAATGGCCGTGCTGGTGGGCGGTCTGCGCGTGCTCGGGCTCAACGCCGATGGCTCGGACAATGGCGTCTTCACCGAGAGGCCGGGGCAGTTGACCAACGATTTCTTCGTCAATCTGCTCGACATGAAGCTGGCCTGGAAACAGGTCTCGGACGAAGAAGACGAGCTGTTCATCGGCAGCGACCGCCTGACCGGTGAGGCTAAATGGCGCGGCACGCGCACCGACCTGGCCTTCGGATCGAACTCGCAATTGCGCGCGATCTCAGAAGTCTACGCGGCATCCGACGCCGGTGATCACTTCGTCGCCGATTTCATCGCAGCATGGAACAAAGTGATGAACGCGGACCGTTACGACCTCACCTGATCGACACCTGATCGACTTTGGCGGGGTGGGCATTCAAATGAGGAGAGTCCGTGTGCGGCACGATGCGGGCCAAGCCTGCGATTTGCGCAACGGTACTGCGTGCCTATGAGCCAGAGAAAGATTGATAATTGTCCGCAAATGCCGACCTTCGTAGCACTCTCCTGGTACCTGAAAATGCCAACAAAACCGCGCAATCGCGCCGCCCTTTGCAGGAGATTTTTGTTCTATATCAAGAGCTTAGCTAGTATGGCGGAGACGGAGGGATTCGAACCCTCGGTACCGTATTCACAGTACGACGGTTTAGCAAACCGTTGGTTTCAGCCACTCACCCACGTCTCCAGACTGCGGCAGCCGGAGGGGGCTATAGCGGGGGGTATTATGGGCGGCAAGTGGTGTGCGGCACTTTATCTGGGCAGCGGCGGACCGCCGCTCCAGTGCGCCGGGCTCGCTTTGGCGTAAAAGCGACTCGGTTCGTCGCCTGTCCTGGGTGATCTGACGTTTGAGTGATTTCTCTTTCCCCACCAACCTCCTATGCATCAGCCTGGGTGTCGGGCGCTGGTCGTCCTGCATGCGAGGGAAAGGGACGAATGATGACCATGGTCGCGCGCCACGCAATGACTGCTTGCGGCAAATGGCTGTTTAGCGCGGGTTTAGCCTTGGCGGCGATTACCGCACCGGTGGCCGCGCAATCAGTGCAACCTTCTGCCGGGATCGACAGCGATCTGGCGCGGCCAGCCCCATCTTCGGACGGAGGGGGCGGCGCTGCCTCGCCGCCGATGGCGCGGCCTGCTCTCGCTGCCGAAAATGGATCGGCGCAGACACCCTATCCGGCTGCGGCCCGGCCATATACCGAGGCCCAACCGATGGCCAACGGCCCCACCTCCTCGATGTGCGGGCGGGAGGATCGGGGCAACGGCAGCTATAAATCCGATGATCTGATCGGCGCTGCCCAGGGCGTGTTCGGCAGTGGTTCGCGCGGGCTGGCCTCGGTCATCCAGGATATCCTGCGCAAACAGGGCACTCCCGATGGCTATATCGTCGGACGGGAAGCCGGTGGCGCTTTTGCGGTTGGGCTGCGTTATGGCTCGGGAACGCTGTGCCAGAAGGCGCGCGAACCGATGCCGGTATTCTGGACCGGGCCGTCGCTCGGTTTCGATGTCGGCGCCAGTGCCGCCAAAACCTTCGTGCTGGTCTATAACCTCAACAATCCCGACGATCTGTTCCGCCGCTTTGGCGCGGGCGAGGGCCAGGCCTATTTTGTCGGCGGCTTCAACGTCAGCTATTTGCGGCGCGGCAGTGTCGTGCTGATCCCGGTGCGGCTGGGCGTCGGGCTGCGACTGGGAGTCAACGGCGGCTATATGAAGATTTCGCGCCACCAGAACTGGTTGCCGTTTTAGACCGCGATCCCATAGGTGGTCGGCCGAAAATAGATGATATGATTTTCAACGCTGCGGCGCCGATAGCCTGGTCGGATATTGGCCCAGCTCTGTGCCTGTTGCGGCGCTTCGGCCAGGGCTTGGCGGATCGTCTCGATCTCAAAACTACGCTCCTGCTCACGTCTGATGAGGTCACGGATTGCCTCACTGTCATTGGTATATTGGCCAGCCGTGATCTGCGCCGCAATCCATGCGTCCTGCTGATCGGTAAGGGTGATAGTCTTACGGACAGTGCCCATCTCACGCTCCAATTTGCTAGCAGAGGAGAATAGTGCATACTATTGGTGCAATTTAGCGCATATTTGTGCAATTGGCAGAAGCGGCGCCATGCGACGCTGCGCAGAGAAGTCGCGCAACGAAGCCATGGCGGGGAGCGCGAGGGTTTGCCCCTCGTACCTTAACCTTTGCACCTAAACGCAAAATTCAATCGTAACGATCGCCCGCCAACCCTTCATCCGCCAGGTCCGAAAACCGCGTGATGCGCGGCTCGAAACGGAGCCGGACTTTGCCGGTGGAGCCGTGGCGTTGTTTGGCCACGATAAGCTCGGCGGTGCCGTAGACGCTTTCCATCTCGGCTTGCCATTTGCTGTGGTCGTCGTGGACCTTGGCGCTGTCGTTCTGTTGCGGCTGTTTCGGCTCGCGGTTGCCGACGTAGTAATCCTCGCGGAACACGAACCAGACCATGTCGGCGTCCTGTTCGATCGAGCCCGATTCGCGCAGGTCGGACAGCATCGGCCGTTTGTCTTCGCGCTGTTCGACGGCGCGCGACAATTGCGACAGCGCGATCACCGGCACTGACAATTCCTTGGCCAGCGTTTTCAGTCCCCGGCTGATTTCCGAGATTTCGTTGACACGACCGTCGCTGGCGCGACCGGTGCCTTGCAGCAATTGCAGGTAATCGACGACGATCAGCCCGATATTGTGCCGCCGTTTCAGCCGCCTCGCCCTGGCCCGTAAGGCGGCGATGCTCAACGCCGGGGTGTCGTCGATATACAGCGGCAATTCGGCGAGGCGTTGGCTGGCGAACGACAGCGACTGAAAATCGTCGCGGCTGATCTTGCCCATGCGCAGGGCTTCGCTGCTGATCCCCGATTGTTCGGCCAGGATGCGCGTGGCAAGCTGGTCGGCGCTCATTTCCAGGCTGAAGAAGGCGGTTGCCGCGCCCACCGAGGCTTCGGGCAGGATGCCGATCGCCATGTCGGTCAGCAGGCGGTTGGCGGCGTTGAAGGCGATATTGGTGGCCAGCGCGGTCTTGCCCATGCCCGGCCGCCCGGCCAGGATGACGAGGTCGGAATCGTGCAGGCCACCGATCTTTTCATTGAGGCTGTTAAGCCCGGTCGTCTTGCCCGAGATATGCCCGCCGGAATTCAGCGCCTTTTCGATGGCGGTGATCGCGGTACGCGTCGCGGTGCTGAACGGCTGCGCCTCGCTCATCCCCGAGGCGCCGTCGGCGACCGCGTACAGCGCGGCCTCGGCGGCCTCGATCTGTTGCAGCGGCGCGACCAGTTCGCTGGTGTCCAGCGCCTTGGTCACCAGTTCGCGACCCACCGCCACCAGTTCGCGCAGCAGCGCCAGTTCGTAAATCTGTTCGGCCAGCGCCTTGGGCGCCAGCAGGCCTTTACCATCGGCGGTCAGCCGCGCCAGATAAGTCGTGCCGCCCAGTTCCTTCAGCGCTTCATCGGCTTCGAAATAGGGCCTGAGCGTTACCGCCGTGACCACCATTTTGCGGTCCAGAACCTGCTGGATGCGCAGGAAAATACGCGCATGGACCGGTTCGAAGAAATGGCTGTCGGCCAGCGGCACGCCCAGTTCCTCGATGACGCGATTATCGATCAGGACCGCGCCCAGAAACGCCGCCTCGGCTTCGACGTTGGCGGGCAGGGCGTGGTTGGGCGCGGCGTCATCGGGACGCAGGAGGATGGCTTCGCTTGGCATGGGGCGCGGACCATGCCTCGCTGATCGGGCGCTGGCAATGGCAACGCCGACTATCCGCTTGTGGATAACGGGGATGGAACCCGCCCCTTGCCCGCTCCTTCCGCATTTGCGAATAGGGCGCGGCAATGGCCGACCCCCGCATCTCGCATATCGAACTGGACGAGGCGACGATTCTGTGGCGCAACGCCGACATCGAGCAGGAACGGCGGATCGCCATTTTCGACCTGATCGAGGAAAACCTGTTTCGCCCGCTGCGCTCGGTGGCGGCGGGGCATCTCGGGCCTTACCGGCTGCGGCTTGCGGTCAGCGACGGGCGGCTGGCGATGGACATTGCCGATGACGGCCAGCAACCGTTGGAAACGCTGATCCTGGGGCTGGGCCGGTTTCGCCGTCCGGTGCGCGATTATTTCGCGATCTGCGATTCCTATTACCAGGCGATTCGCAAAGCCACCGCGCAGGAGATCGAAACCATCGACATGGCCCGGCGCGGTGTCCACAATCAGGCGGCGGAATTGCTGCTGGAGCGGCTGGAGGGCAAGGTGGAGACCGATTTTGTCACCGCCCGGCGGCTGTTCACCCTGATTTGCGTCCTGCACATCCGGGGTTAGCAGCAGCGATGGTCCAAAAACACCGCAGGCTGATCTGGCTGCGCGCCGCTGCCGCGCTCATGCTGGTGGCGATCGTTGTGGGCACGGTAGGCTGGTGGCATTTGCGCCATTGGCAACCCCCGCGCGCGGTTTTCGCGATGCAGGGGGTCGAGATCGGCAGCACCGACGTCGCCGCGACGACGGCTAACGACAACGCCAACAACGCCAGCGTCGACTGGACCGCGCTCAAGGCCATCGGGGCCGATTTTGCCTATATCGACGCCAGCGCGGGCGCTTTCGCGCACGATCCCGATTTCAGCCGCAATCTGGAGGAGGCGCGCGCCACCGGGCTGCAAGTGGGCGCGGTACACCGCTACGATCCATGCCAGCCCGCCGACAAGCAGGCCGCCAATTTCGTCACGGTGGTGCCACGCGACAGCAAAATGCTGCCCCCGGCGGTGGAACTGGCGCAATTGGCAACGGACTGCCCGGTCCGGGTCAGCGACGCCTCGGTTGAAAGCGAACTGATGACATTCCTAAACGAGATCGAGACGCATACCGGCAAGGCGTCGCTGCTGAAAATCAGCCCGGCTTTCGAAAGCCGCTATCATCTGGCCCGCGCCATCGACCGCAATCTGTGGCTGATGGGGAACCGCTTTCAGCCCGATTACGCGCAGCGCCCCTGGACCTTGTGGACCGCCAACGATGCCCTGCAAACCACCGCCATGGACAAGCCGCTGCGCTGGGTCGTCGTGCAGCCATGAGCGCTGGTGAGAGCTTGCCCGATCGCGAGGAACTGATTGCGGCGGCCCGCGCCGCCGCGCGCC
>JALYHR010000126.1 GCA_030776465.1 Pseudomonadota bacterium | reverse complement strand
GCCTGCGGCGGTGACTGCCGGCCAACCCGGCGTTTTGATCGGCGTCGACCGCGCCCGGCTATAGGCTGCGCTGCGAAATTTTTGCCAATCCTCGCGTGCCGCCGGCTAAATTGGCTGCCGCAATCATGACCTCCCAAAATCAGGAAAACGCCCATGCTCGGCGCCATTGCCAAGGCCCTTTTCGGCTCGTCCAACGATCGATACGTCAAGTCGCTGGACAAGATCGTCCAGCAGATCGCAGCGTTCGAGCCGGCATTGTCGGCCATGGACGATGCCGAACTCTCAGCGCAGACCACCAAATTCCGCGCGGCGCTGGCGGGTGGGGCGACGCTGGACGATCTGTTGCCGGAAGCTTTCGCCACGGTGCGCGAGGCTTCGCAGCGGGTGTTGGGGATGCGCCATTTCGATGTCCAGATGATCGGCGGCATCGTCCTTCATCGCGGTGAAATCGCCGAGATGCGCACCGGCGAAGGCAAGACGCTGGTGGCGACGCTGGCGGTCTATCTCAACGCGCTGGAAGGCAAGGGCGTCCACGTCGTTACGGTCAACGATTATCTGGCGCGCCGCGATGCCGACTGGATGGGGCAAATATATCAGTTTCTCGGGCTGACGGTGGGCGTGATCGTCCCCAACCTCGATGAAAACGCCCGCCGCGAAGCCTATAACAGCGACATCACTTATGCGACCAACAACGAGCTGGGCTTTGATTATCTGCGCGATAACATGAAGCATGAACGCGCGCAGATGGTGCATCGTCCGTTCAATTACACTGTCGTCGATGAGGTCGATTCGGTGCTGATCGACGAAGCGCGCACCCCGCTGATCATTTCCGGCCCCACCGACGACAAGAGCGATCTCTATGTTTCGGTCGATGCGGTCGTCAAAAAAATAGTGCCCGAGGATTACGAGGCGGATGAAAAAACCAAGTCGATCTCGCTGACCGAGGACGGCGTCGAGCGGGTCGAGCGGATGCTGGAAGACGCCGGGTTGCTGACCGGAACCAACCTTTATGACATTGAAAACACCCAGGTTGTCCATCACCTCGACCAGGCGTTGAAAGCCAATGTCATGTTCCGCCGCGATATCGATTATATCGTCAAGGACGGCAAAATCATCATCATCGATGAGTTTACCGGCCGCATGATGGACGGTCGGCGCTGGTCCAACGGCCTGCACCAGGCAGTCGAGGCCAAGGAAGGGGTGCAGATCGAGCCCGAGAACCAGACCATGGCCTCGATCACCTTCCAGAACTATTTCCGCATGTATCCCAAGATTTCCGGCATGACCGGCACCGCCGCGACCGAAGCTGCGGAATTTTTCGACATCTACAAGATGAACGTGGTGACAATCCCGACCAATGTCCCGGTGTGCCGGGTCGATGAAGAAGACGAGTTCTACAAGAACACCACCGACAAATTCCAGGCCATCGCCCAACTGATCAAGGATCGTTACGACACCGGCCAGCCGGTGCTGGTCGGCACGGTGTCGATCGAGAAATCGGAATTGTTGTCCGAATATCTCAACAAGCAAGGCGTCAAGCATAACGTCCTCAACGCGCGCTTCCATGAAAGCGAGGCGCATATCGTTGCCCAGGCCGGCAGCCTGGGCGCAGTGACCATCGCCACCAACATGGCCGGGCGCGGCACCGACATCCAGCTGGGCGGCAATGCCGAATTCCGCATCGACGACGAATTGCGCGACGTTCCCGAAGGTGCCGAACGCGACGCCGCGATCGAGAAGATCAAGGCCGAAGTGGCCGCTGACAAGGCCAAGGTCCTTGCGGCTGGCGGGCTTTGCGTGATCGGTACTGAACGCCATGAAAGCCGCCGCATCGACAACCAGTTGCGCGGCCGTTCGGGGCGGCAGGGCGACCCCGGCTTGTCGCGCTTTTACCTGTGCCTCGAAGACGATCTGCTGCGCATTTTCGGTCCCGATACGATGTTCTCGCGGTTGATGAATTCCAACCTTGGCGACGGCGAGGCGATCGGATCGAAATGGTTGTCGAAGGCCATCGAAACCGCGCAGAAAAAGGTCGAGGCGCGCAATTACGATATCCGCAAGCAAGTCGTCGAATACGACAACGTCATGAATGACCAGCGCAAGGTGATCTACGAGCAGCGCGCCGAGATCATGGATGCCGACGCGGTCGATGATGTCGTGCTGGACATGCGCCGCGACACGGTCAACGGCCTGGTTGGCGCCGCTTGCCCGCCGGGATCCTATCCCGAAGTGTGGGATACCGAGGGCTTGAACGCCCGCGTGCCGGAAATCCTGGGTTTTGCGGCGCCGATCGCCGAGTGGATGGCCGAAGACGGGATCGAACCCGAGACGCTCGAACAACGCCTGGCCGACATGGCCGACGCCCATATGGCGGCGAAAATCCCCGACAGCGATGTCGCGATCTGGCGGCAGATCGAGAAAAGCGTGCTGCTGGAGCGGCTCGACCATTACTGGAAGGAGCATCTGGC
Source organism: Pseudomonadota bacterium (assembly GCA_030776465.1). GTDB lineage: Bacteria > Pseudomonadota > Alphaproteobacteria > Sphingomonadales > Sphingomonadaceae > Novosphingobium. The sequence goes on along the minus strand of JALYHR010000126.1, from coordinate 7,267 downwards.
GACGCTCGACGCGCTGCGCCAAGTCGTGTTCCTGCGCAGCTATGCCCAGAAGACGCCAATCAATGAATATAAGCAGGAAGCCTTCACCCTGTTCGAGCGCATGCTGGAAACGATCCGCGAGGACGTGACCAAGATCCTGTCGACCACCGAGCTGCGGTTCCAGGATCAGGGCACGGAACTGCCGCCGCTCCCAGATTTCCTGACCGCGCCCGATTTTCACACGGCGCCCAGCTTCCTGACGTCGCCCAGCTTCGCCACATCGCACGTCGATCCTTTCACTGGCGAGAACGATGGTGGCGTTCTGGCGGGGACGGAGTCCGAACTTGGGGCGCTTGCCGGTGCGCCCGGAGTGCTGGGCGGAGCCATGGGCGACCCCTATGCCGGGATGGGATTGTCCCGGAACGCGCCGTGCCCCTGCGGGTCGGGGGTCAAGTACAAGCATTGCCACGGCGTCGCGGGGTAGGGTGCTCGCCCCCCCCGCGGGGTGCATTGCTTTTTCATAATCAATCTCCCACAAACCATCGCGGGCGCTGGCATCTGGCAGGAGAATAGCGATGCGCAAGGCCTTGGTGATCGTGGCGGCTGTGTGCGCTGCGCTGGGTCCGGTCTGCGGTGATGCGGCGAACGCCCGAGCGAATCGTGCGAGCGAGCAGATTGTGGCGGCTATTGCGGCACCCCATCGGCATGCCGCGCTGCCAGCACCGGTTCCGCTGGCCGATACGGTGCGCGTGGCGATGGTCACGGATGTGGGCGAAATCGACATCGACATCGACGGCAGGCATGCACCTGCCACCGCCGCCAATTTCCTGCGCTATGTCGATCTGCATCGGCTGGATGGGGCAAGCTTTTACCGGGCGATGCGCCTGCCATGGGGGACGCCGCCCAATGGCCTGATCGAGGGTGGTCTGAGCGGCGATCCGCACAAGGTGCTGCCGCCGGTCAAGCATGAGCCGACCAATGTGACCGGGATTTTGAACAAGGCTGGTGCGATCTCCATGGCGCGTTTTGCACCGGGGACGGCGACGGCGGATTTCTCGATTCTGGTGTCGGACCAGCCGGGGCTCGACGCCGATCCCACCGCTGCCGATCCTGAGCGGCAAGCGGGCTTTGCCGCCTTTGGTCACGTCGTTTCGGGAATGGACGTGGTGCGCCGGATTTACGACGCCCCGCTATCGCCAACTGCTGGAAGCGGCGTGCTGAAGGGGCAGATGCTGGAACATCCGGTGCATATTGTCACCGTGCGGCGGGTGGTGTTGCCTTCGCCCCCTCCTGGTTAACGCCTCAGCACCAGTTCGACGACGCCAACCCACATCATCAATGACACCACCATTGCAATCGGCAAGGCGATATAGGGAGAAAGCCGCTGGTCATCTGGTGCCGCAGCTGGTGCCGGAGCTGGGGCCGAAACGGGGTGGGCAGCGAATGGGGCGCTGTAATTCGAAAAAGGCTGAGACATGGCTTTCATGGCCTTGAAACTACGCGCCGTGTGTAAAATAATCGTACGTCCCGTTTAGGTAGATTTCCCAGGCGTTGTGTTTGCGATCGGGCTGTATTTAGGCTCTTACAATTTAACTGTTTGGCATTATATGGAACCTGCACGACCGCGAGTTCGCGCGACGCAAATTGAGCAGCCGGATGTCCCTGCGGCTTAAACGAAGGGTTCGGTACATGCTCGGCAAAAGCCATAATTCTGATATCGGCGTTTCCGATTTTGGCGGCGCAAAATGAGCCGCGCCATCAATCTTTCGATGCCCCAGGCGGGCGTGGTCGCCAGTTGCAACAAGGCTGGCGTCAGCATCAGCGCGATCGAGGTATTGCCCTCGGGCGGCACTCATCTGGTATGCACCACGGGCCAGGGCGCCGAAGAAATGCGCGGCAAACTCAAGGCCCATCTCATCCCCGGCCGGGTCAAACGCTTTGCCTTCGCCTCGGTGCGATTTACCGCATAGCGATTTGCTGGTCCGCGCCCGCGATGCGGCGGATAGGGGCCTGCGGCTATCTGCCGATCGAACATATCCAGTCGCGCGCGATCGGCGGCGTTACCGTGCCGCTGATCCGCATGGGCAAGCAGTTGTAGCGCGTGATGACCGCGCCAATCGGGATCATGGCCATCCTGGCGGCAGCAGGATTCGGCGCGGGATTTGTCGATAGCATCGCTGGCGGGGGCGGATTGCTGACCGTGCCGGCGCTGTTCGCCGCAGGCATTCCGCCGATCCTGGCGCTGGGCACCAACAAGCTGCAAAGCAGCGTCGGCACCGCCATGGCGACATTCCGCTATCACGCCGCCGGCTTGATCGACTGGACCGGATTGCTGCCCTGCATCGCCCTGACCGCGGTGGGTGCGGGGCTGGGCGCATGGCTGGTGCAGATCATCCAGGTCGCCACGCTGAAACTGATCGTGCCGGTGTTGATGATGGCGGCGATAGTCTATTTCCTGGTTTCGCCGCGCATGACCGACGCGGATTCGCATCAGCGCATATCGCTGGTCGGTTATGCACCGGTCGCTGGGCTGATCGGTTTTTACGACGGGTTTTTCGGCCCCGGAACCGGCAGTTTCCTGACCGCCAGCCTGGTGGCGCTGGTCGGATTGGGGCTGTCGCGCGCGACCGGGCACACCAAGGCGATCAACCTCGCCAGCAATATCGTCGCCGCCGCGATATTCATCGCCGCCGGGAAAGTACTGTGGGGCATCGCGCTCATCATGGGACTGGCCAATATCGCCGGGGCCTGGATCGGCAGCCATTTCGCCCTGCGCCATGGTGCCCGGCTGATCCGGCCATTGCTGGTGCTGGTTTCGGTCGGGCTGACGATCAAGATATTGCTCGATCCGGCCAATCCGCTGATAAAATTGGTGCGGCTGTGAATCTTTCGGTAATATATCCTCAATGAGCAACACCCCGCGATCATGGAACGCAGCGCGCAGGGCTTGCCCGAAATGGGCGTGCTGCGCGAATCCGATGCCAGTTGGTACATGCGCGAGGAAGCGGCGGGCTGGTGCCCGCTCAACGTCAGTCGGAAAGACTCCAGGCGACTGCAGGCAGCCGGTCGAGGTATTTGTCGAGCGTGATCGGGTAGTCACGGATGCGTACCCCGGTGGCGTTGTACACCGCATTGGCCACCGCCGCGCCGACGCCACACAAGCCAAGCTCGCCAACGCCTTTGGCCTTCATCGGCGAGGTGGTGGGATCGGTTTCGTCCAGGAAAATTACGTCCTGATGCGGGATGTCGGCGTGGACCGGCACCTCGTAACTGGCGAGGTCGTGGTTGACGAAAAACCCGAAGCGCTTGTCGACGGCCAATTCCTCCATCAGCGCCCCGCCCACGCCCATGGTCATCGCCCCGATCACCTGGCTGCGCGCCGATTTGGGGTTGAGGATGCGGCCCGCCGCGCAGACCGCCAGCATGCGACGGACGCGGGTGACGCCGGTATAGGCATCGACCGCGACCTCGACGAAATGCGCGCCAAACGTCGATTGCTGCATGGTCTTGCTAAGATCGCCGAACTCTATGCCATCCTCGACGACGATTTCGCCGTCCTTTGCGGCATCGCCCAGCGGCACCCGCCGACTGTCCGAGCGGACCTCGCCATCCGCGAAAGCCACGTCGGCGGCGTTGATGCCCAGCCGCTGGGCGACGGTCTCGCGCAGTTTCATGCAGGCGGCATAGACTCCCGCAGTGGAACTGTTGGCGCCCCATTGGCCGCCCGATCCAGCCGCAACCGGAAAGCTGGAGTCGCCCAGCCGAACGACGATCCGCTCGAGTGGCAACCCCATCGTCTCGGCCGCAGTCTGGGCGATGATGGTATAGCTACCGGTGCCGATGTCGGTCATGTCGCTTTCGATGGTGACGATGCCGCTCGCGTCAAGCCGGACGCGGGCTTTCGATGCCATATTGAGATTGTTACGAAGCGCCGTGGCCGTGCCCATGCCGATGAGCCAGTGCCCGTCGCGAACCTGCGCCGGGACCGGATTTCGCTTTGACCAGCCGAACTTTTCCGCGCCGATGCGGAAGCATTCGGTCAACTGCCGCTGCGAGAACGGCCTTTCGGGGTTCATCGGATCGACCTGGGTGTCGTTGCGAATGCGGAACTCGATCGGATCGAGCTTCAGCTTTTCGGCCATCTCGTCCATCGCGATTTCAAGCGCCATCAGCCCTTGCGCTTCGCCGGGCGCGCGCATGGCGTTGCTCTCCGGCAGGTCGAGGACAGCGAGGCGCTGCTGGATCAGTCGGTTTGCGCCCGCGTATAGCAGCTTGGTCTGCGCAGTCACCGTCTCCGATTGGCCGCCCGGCAGATCGCCGGTGCCGCCTTCATGCGCGATTGCGGTGATCACCCCGTCCCGGTCGGAGCCGATGCGGATGCGCTGCACGGTGGCCGGGCGATGCGTCGTGTTGTTCATCAGGAACGGACGCGGCAGGGCGATCTTGACCGGGCGACCGGCTGCCTTTGCGCCCAGCGCGGCCATCACGACATCGGCGCGGATCCACAGTTTGCCGCCAAAGCCGCCGCCGACATAAGGCGAAATCAGCCGGATATTGTTCTTGGCAATGCCCAACGTCAGGGCGAGGTCTTTGCGGCTCAAGTCGACCATCTGGTTCGAATTCCAGACGGTCAGGTGATCGCCATTCCAGGCCGCTATCGATGCATGCGGCTCCATCATCGCGTGGCTTTGGTCCGGCGTGGTATAGCATTCGTCGAACTTGACCGGGGCCGCCGCGAATGCCGCCTCGAAATCGCCGTGACGTTCGTCTTTGGGTGCGGGCGCGGACTGCAATTCCTGCGCGAGGTCGAACTTGCCGGGCACGCGTGTATAATCGACCCGGACCAGCGCGGCGGCGGAGCGTGCCTGCTCGAATGTTTCGGCGACAACGACGGCGATCGCCTGATGGTAATGCTCGATTTCGGGACCGGCGAGCAGCCTGGCGGTGTTGAACCTGCCCTTGCCGAGCTTGCCCGCCTCTTGTGCGGAAACCACCGCCAGCACGCCGGGCGCGGCTTTCGCCTCGGTCAAGTCGATCGAATCAATCCGGCCCTTGGCGATAGCCGAGCCGACGATATAGCCATAAGCCGCGTTCGGCACTTCGTCGTGCCATTCATAGGCATATTTGGCCGTGCCGGTGGTCTTCAACGGACCTTCCACACGGTCGATCGGCTTGCCGATAATCTTGAGCTGGTCGATGGGATTGGTGCCCGCGGGGGTGTCGAATTTCATGTCACTTTCACCTCGGCGAGAACTGCGCTGAGCGTTCGCTCGACCAACAGGACCTTGAATGCATTGTCATGGGTTGGTCGCGCACCCGCCAGCAGTGGCGATGCGACCGCCCTGGCGCCGTAGGGCAGCGCGGTTTCAGCGGCTTCGACGCGCCATGGCTTCGGCGCGATCCCGCCCACCGCGACCCGGCCCGATCCGTCGTGCTGGATAACCGCAGCGACCGACACCAGCGCGAAGGCATAGGACGCGCGGTCGCGGACCTTGTGATAGATATGCTTGCCGCCGAGCGGTTTGGACAAGGTCACCGCAGTAATGAGTTCACCGGGGGCCAGCATGGTGTCGAGGTGCGGCGTTGAGTCCGGCAGCCGGTGAAAATCGGCAATCGGGATCGTGCGCGCGTGGCCACCCGCGTCGATCGTCTCGATCTGTGCATCGAGTACGCGCAGCGCCACCGCCATGTCCCCGGGATAATTCGCGATACAGGCGTCGCTGGTGCCGATCACGCCGAGCTGGCGGCTGACCCCGCCAATTGCCGCGCAGCCGGAACCCGGACTGCGCTTGTTGCAGGGCTGGTTGGTGTCGTAAAAATAGGGACAGCGCGTGCGCTGGAGCAGATTGCCGCCGGTCGTCGCCTTGTTGCGCAACTGGCCGGACGCACCTGCGACGATGGCCCGGCTGAGCACGCCATAATCCCTGCGCACGCGCGGATCGGCAGCGAGATCGGTATTGGTGACCAGCGCCCCGATGCGCAGGCCGCCATCTGGCGTTGCCTCGATCCGGTCCAGCTGCAACCGGCTGACATCGACGAGATGCTGCGGCGCCTCGATCTCCAGCTTCATCAGGTCGAGCAGATTGGTCCCGCCGGCGATGAACCTGGCGCCCGGCGTGCGGGCGACTGCTGCTGCGGCGTCTGCGGGGGTGGTGGCGCGTTCGTAGCTGAAGGGTTTCATGCCCGGTTCCCCCCGGCGACTTCCGTCATGGCTTCCAGAATGTTGGAATAGGCGCCGCAGCGGCAGATATTGCCGCTCATCCGTTCGCGCATTTCAGCGTTGGTGATCTGCGGCGGCTCGGTCAGGCTGGCCGTCACATGGCTGGGGATGCCCGCCTTGATCTCGCCCAGCACGGCCACCGCCGAGCAGATCTGGCCCGGCGTGCAATAGCCGCATTGATAGCCGTCGTGCCTGATGAAAGCGGCCTGCATCGGATGGAGGTTGTCGGGCTGGCCCAGCCCTTCGATTGTCGTGACAGCATCGCCTTCATGCATGACGGCAAGGGTGAGGCAGGCGTTGATCCGCTTGCCATCGATAATGACCGTGCAAGCGCCGCACTGGCCATGATCGCAGCCCTTTTTTGAACCGGTAAGGTGCAGGTGCTCACGCAGCGCATCAAGCAACGTGGTGCGCGTATCGAGATTCAATTCGACGCGCGTCCCATTGACCTTGAACGAAACCGGCATGTGGCTGGGCATGTGCTGGCTGGGCCCGGTCTGTTTGGGCAGGCTCTGGGCTACGCCCGGTTCGCTCACGCTCATGGCCACGCTCGCTGCGGTCCAGACAAGTGCGCCCCGTCTTGAAATCGCGAATGCATCCGAATTCTCCATTCCCGTACTTTCCTGTAGCGACCGTTGTGCTCAGGGAGGACGGACCAGACTGGGGTTTTAACGCGCGAAAGGCCAGTTCGCTGACAAAATATCGATCCCGTTCGTATTTAAGCGAAGGCGATCGCTCGTCGCGCCCATATCGGTTCCCGGCCGATATTGCTGAAATCATCGGTGGGGATGCTAGCTTACGACGAAGGCGCATACAAAAGACAGGCTTGTCAGCTATTTAACTGCCGTTGTCGCAAATCTGAAAAAAGCGTATTGACCTGCTCGCTGCTCGCGCCTAGGGCCCGTTTCACCGCGACGGGGTATCTGGTTGATCTGGATGTTCTGGCGTGGTTGCCGACATGGACGGGCAAGTATCCCCTGGTTTAGCTGGGCTGGATTGCTGCCTGGTTTTTCGTGTCGGTATGTTCTTTGTGAACGGTTCTTTGACATTGTTGGTTTGATGAAGGGA
>JALYHR010000125.1 GCA_030776465.1 Pseudomonadota bacterium | reverse complement strand
AACGACACGCTGGCCAGCGTCACCACAGGCACCGCCAGCTATACCACCCCAGCCACCGCGCAATCCTCGGTAGGCCGTTACGCGATCACCGGTTCCGGCCTGTCCGGCAATACCGCCAACTATAGTTTCAGCTTCGTCCAGGCCCCCGCCAACGCCACCGCGCTGACCATAACGCCACGGCCGATCACCGTGACCGCCGATCCGCAACAGCGCCCGTTCGGCCTGCCTGACCCGGCGCTCACCTATGTCGTGACCTACACGGCATCCGCCGACGCGACGACGACCGCGCCGGGTCTGGTCAATGGGGATAGGCTGACGGGGCAACTGACCAGCACGGATACCATCACCTCGCCAGCGGGCAACTACAGCATTCTCCAGGGCACGCTGGCCGCTTCGCCGAATTATCAGTTGAGCTACGTGGGCAACAAGCTGACGGTGGTGGGCAGCGAAGTCCCCCTTCTGGAGATCGGGAACGAGATCGAGGCGAACCTGCCTGACCAGCCCGGCGGGGAAATCATTCCGACCCCGAACCCGTCCCCATCGTCATCCTCATCCTCGTCCCCCGCCCCGTCCGAGTCCTCGTCCCCGCCCACATCGCCGGGCCAAAGCGCTCTGGCGGCTATCCTGGCGGCCCTGCGGGCTGGCGGCCCCATCCATCCGCCGCAGATCGCGCAGAGCCTGATCAACGACCAGCGGGTCACCAGCCCCCCGCCCGTCAACGAGCCGGTGACGAGCAATGGCAACGCCAGCCTGTGGCTGATACCGCCAGCCTGTGAAGCCCGGGAGGGCGATCAATGCCCCAAAATGCCATGATTAACGAGCCAAAAGCTCTCGTATCGCCGTGCCGCATCTGGGCGCCAGTAGCCAATTTCCTGGCGGGATTGCTGTTGATCGTCCCGGCTGCGGGGCTTACCTGCGAAGCATCGGCGCGCGAAGCACCGGTTTCCTCTGCGGACAGCTTCAGGATCGGCAATCAGGGCGTGCTGTGCACCGCGCAATTGCGCAGCGAGGATAGCCATTACCGCTCCATCTTCGACCGCGCCTACGATGTCGTATGCCGCGATGCCGCCAGCCCGGTGGCGACTTTGTACGCATTGCGTAGTCGCGATTCTGGCGACGACCAGGTCATGGCCCAAATTAACCCGGGCAACGCCGCTTGCGACCCTGCAACCACGCCAGCCGTTGCCGGATTGCCCGGCCTGCTTAGCCGGACCTGCCGGGACAAGGCCGGGCTGACGCGAACCATCTATGTCCTGCGCGGAAATGGCCAGACCTTCGCCGCCACCGGGCTGCTGGCTTATGAATCGGCGGTGCTGCTCGGCCTGCGCAGCCTGGTCGTCGACCGCGAAGTGCCGGGCGCGATCAGCGTCGCCAGCATCGGCGCCGACGATCCCGCCGCGCTCGCCCAAGTGCAGGCCGAAAGGCTCGACCCCGAGCAAGCCCGCGTCGCCGCCTATGTTCACGCCAACGATGGCAGTTACCCCGATGCGTCGGAATTCTTCGACCGGTTGGTCTCGCGCTCGCAGCTGGGCGAACCGGGGGCGACACGCCCGGCCGAATATCTTGCCAATCTGGCTGCGCAACAATCGACGCTTGGCAATTTTGCCGAAGCGGATACCTTGTTCGCACGGGCGCAGCATGCCAGCACCGGCGGCGACCCGGCATACCCCCGAATGTTTCGCAACCTGCTGGCCATGCACAAGCTGAACCAGCACGATCCGGCTGGCGCCATCGCCATTCTCGATACGCCGTTGCCGCAACATGGGCAGGATAGCGGCTTCACCCCGGCGCGGGTTGGCGGGGGCTACATCGACCAGCCCCTGGCGCAGCGGCTGGAGCTGGATAGTGCCGCGCGCAACCGGTTCTGGAGTGGCGAGTTGCCGCTGTCCGATCGCGAGCGGGAAACCCTGCTGGATGCCCAGGCGAGCTATCTGCGCGGCGAAGCAGAGCGATTGTCCGGCCATAAAGAGTCCGCGCGCGCTGGTTTCGCTGCTGCGACGGCGCAGTTCAATTCCGTGCGCAGCGGCCAGGTGATCTCGATGGCGTGGCTGCCCGCCAATGTCGAGACTGGACTGGCCGCTATGGCCGATGCCGAGGGCAAGCCCGATGTCGCCGAGGGATTTTTGCGGCAGGCGGTGCAGATCGATACCATCCACTATCCCGATTCGGCCGCGCTACTGGCGGCGCGGGCACGTCTGGCCGCGGCCATGGCGCGCCACGGCAAGACGGACCTCGCGCTGGCCGAATATCGCGAACTGGCCCGCATTGCCCCCGATATCGTCGGCGGAAGCGAGGCGCTGCGGCCGCTGATCGGTCCCTATTTCGACGCGCTGGCGGCACACTCCACGGGTCCCGGCGCGGTCGCGGACTTTTTCCTTGCGACGCAGGCCCTGGTGCGCCCCGGCGTGGCCCAGACTCAAGCGGTGATGGCGCGCGAATTGTCGGCGGGCAGCGACGCGGCAGCCGATCTGTTTCGCCAGTCGCTCGAACTCAGCCGCGAATTGGTGACGCTCGATCAGGATATCGCACATCTTTCCGATCCCGAGCAGGTCAAGCTGGGCAATGGTCCGGCGCTGGCGGCGGCAGTGGCCCGGCGCCGGGACGTGGCAACGCGCCAAACCGATGTCATCGCGCGGATGGATGCCTTCCCCCGCTATCGCGTCGTTGCCAACCAGGCGGTGACGCTGGCCGACCTGCAGGCGGCGCTGCGCCCCGATGAAGCCTATTACAAGCTTGTCCTGGTCGGCGATTCGACCTTCGCGCTGTGGGCCCGCGCTGGCCAATCGCGCATCTTCCGGGTCGATGCGTCGCCATCCGACCTGGAAACGATTGTCGATGCCATCCGCGACAGCATTTCGCTGGAACAGAACAATCAGCTGGTGACCAACCCGTTCGACCTGGCCTCGGCGCGGCACCTCTATCAACTGCTGTTCGGCCCGATCGATGATGACATCGCCAAAACCCGGCATGTCATATTCGAACCCGATGGGGCCTTGCTCAAACTGCCGGCAAACCTGCTGGTGACCGCAGACGATGGCATCGCCGCCTATGCGGCACGCCAGAAGCTGGCCAATGCCGATGCCTTTGATTTCACCGGCGTGGCCTGGCTTGGGCGCAGCCATATCATCACCACGGCAGTTTCGGCAGCGTCGTTCCTCGATATACGCAAGACTCCGCCATCGGCGGCGCCCCGGCGTTTTCTGGGTCTGGGCCAGAATGCGCCCCTGACCCCCGCTGCGATGCAGGCGCTGAGCGTCAATCGCGATCCGTGCGATTGGCCGCTCGCCACCTGGAACCATCCGGTCAGCGGCAGCGAATTGACCCTGGCCGCGCGGCTGGTCGGGGGCAATGGCAACGAGGTGGAAACTGGCGAGGCGTTTTCAGACACGTCGTTGAAGGCGCGCACCGATCTCGCCGATTTCCGCATCGTCCAGTTTGCCACGCATGGGCTGGTGACGGCGCCGCGTCCAGGCTGCCCTGCGCGACCGGAGCTGGTAACATCGTTCGGAACCGGTGATACGGATGGGCTCTTAAGTTTCAAGGACATCTTCGATCTCCATCTCAATGCCGACACCGTGATCCTGTCCGCCTGTGACACCGCCGGTGCCGCCACCGCCATGGCGACGCGGGAAGCGGGGCTGAAGACCGGCGGCAATTTCGCCCTCGACGGGCTGGTCCGGGCCTTTGTCGGCGCCGGGGCACGGGGGGTTGTCGCCAGCCACTGGCCGGTACCCGATGATTTCAACGCCACGACCCGGCTTATGACGGGCATTTTCGAAGCCGGGATCGGCCACAGCCTTGGCGATGCCATGCAGGCGGCGCAGATCCAGCTCATGGACGACCCGCTGACCTCGCATCCCTATTACTGGGCGGCCTTTGCCATTGTCGGCGACGCGACCAAGCCGCTCACGACCCAGTGAGCCAGCAACCCCGGACCACGCCATAAATATGCAGAAAAAGCTCGGGACAGCCGTGCGGATGGTCCACCAGATCGGGCAATGGCAAGTTGCCTTTTCGATCCTGGCGCTGATCGTCGCGGTGCTGATCGCCCGCGATAGCTGGCATCTGCCGCTGTTCATCGATGCCGAACATGCGCTGTTCGACGCGCGCGTCGTTGCCGCCGCGCCGCTCGTCCATCAGGACACGCGGATCGTGCTGGTGCCCTATACCGATGAAACCCTGATCACCACTGGCAAGCGATCACCGCTGGACCGCACGATCCTGGCCAAGGCGTTGACCCGTCTCGATGCGATGGGGGCCAAGGCCATCGGCATCGACATCCTGATGGATCAGCCGCAGTCCGACGACCCGGTGCTGATGGCTGCTTTCCACCGCATGCGCACTCCGACATATCTCGCCTATGCGTCGGCGGCCGGGGCGAGCGACAAGATCCTGTACCGCCAGCAGCAGTTCCTCGACCAGTTCCAGCGCGCCATCGCGGGCACGCATGTCCACGCCGCCAGCATCATGTTGCAGACCGACGCGGACAATGTCCTGCGGCGCTGGGCCGAACCTGTGCCGGGCGCACCCGCACGCCTGCCCAATGCCATGGTCCCGGAGGCGAAGGGCTTTGCCGGTTATGTTGGCTCGCTCAGCTATCGCCGCCCCGCCCAACGCGACGAGCCGATCTTTGCCGCGATTCCAATCGATACCTTCGCCGATGACAGCCTGTTCGCGGTGCCGGGGGCAGCCGATCTGATGGCCCAGCAAATTCGCGGGCGCTATGTGCTGATCGGCGGGAATATCGAAGATATCGATATTTTCCAGACCCCGCTGAGCCGGGCCACGACCAAGGGAGAATCGCATTCGACCTGGGGCATGGACTTGTTCGCGGTCGCCCTGGCGCAAATACTGGACGGGCGACTGCTTGAGCCGATGTCTAACCTCGCGCTGTGGGCCATGGCCGTGGCGGTGGTCGGCGCGGGCGCGTTTACCGCAGGCGTCAATCGGCGTGCGCTGATCTCGGTTCCGGTGCTGGGCGTACAATTCCTGGGTCTGGTCGGCCTGCCGTTCCTGATGGCTTACCGCAGGGACGAGACGTATGGGCTTCCCGCTTTCGGCTGGCTGGTGGGCTGGTTCCTGGCTTACACCGTGGTCACCGTTGCGGCCCGCGCGCTGAGTTCGGAACAGCGTCGCTTTGCTGCGGGCGCGCTGGGCAAATATTTGCCGCGCGATATTGCCGCACAGATCATGCGCGACCCGGATTCGCTGCAATTAAGCGGTGAAAAGCGCGCGATCTTCGTGATGTTCTCCGATCTTGAGGGGTTTACCGCGCTCAGCCACGCGATCGAGCCGGAAATGGTGGCGACGCTGCTTAACCGTTATCTCGACATGCTCAGCGATGTCGTGCTATCCCATGGCGGCACAATCGACAAATTCGTCGGCGATGCGGTGGTGGCCTTCTGGGGCGCACCGATCAGCCGTCCCGACGATGCGCGAAGAGCCGTGGAGGCGGCGATGGCCATACATAAGGCCGGCGAAACATTCCGCGAAGGCGTCCCGGCTGGCGTGCCCCCGATCGGCCGGACGCGGGTCGGGCTGCACTGGGGCGAAGCGATCGTCGGCAATTTTGGCGGCGAAGGCCGGATCCAGTACACCGCGCTGGGCGATGCCATGAACACCGCGGCACGGCTCGAATCGGCTAACAAGCAGACCGGCACCAGCGTTCTGGTCAGCGGACCGGTAGTGGAACGTTGCGGCCTCGATATCTTTCGTCCGCTGGGCCGGGTCGTGCTGAGCGGAAGGGCGAGCGCGCTCGCCATCTATGAGCCTGTGCCCGACATGGACCCCGCCGAACGCAGCAGTTTTGCCGAATTGGCGATCCGGGCCAGCAATGGCGATGGTGACGCTATTGCAGAAGTGGTGGCGATGGCCGAGCGCGCGGGCTACGACAAGGCGCTGAGCCGACTGGCGTTTCGCTTGATCAACCAGAAAGGCAAAAATTATTATGTCCTTGATTCAAAATAGGATGGCTACTGCGCACTCTGTTGTGGTGGGAGCGTTAGCGTTCGTTGGGGCCACCGCCTTCGCCACGACCGCCGCACAGGCAGCCACCATCGTCGTGCGTTCCAATGGCCCGTCGGCCAGCGCTTTTCCCGTTGGCAAGAACCTGCCGACCGGCGCGGCGATCACGCTGAAGGCGGGCGATGTCCTGACCGTACTCGATGCCAGCGGCACACGGGTGCTGCGCGGGCCCGGCAGGGTTGCGGTGTCGGGCGCGGGCCAGGCCAATGTCAACGGCATCGCCGCATTGATCGCCGACACCGGCGCCCGCCAGACCCGTACCGGGGCCACCAGAGGCGCCATCACATCCGCGCCGCATCCCACCAATGTCTGGTTTGTCGATATGACCAGGGGCGGCAATTTCTGCGTGAGCGATATCAAGTCGCTGGCACTGTGGCGGGCGGCCAGCGATTGGGCGGCAAGCTGGACGGTCACGCGGGCGGGCGTTCCCCCCGTCAAGATCCAGTTCCGGCCCGGCCAAGCCGTCGCCCCGTGGCCGCTGGCGGCGTTGCCGGTCAGCGATGGCGCGCGGTTCCGCATCGAGGGCGGCATGCCGGTCACGATCACGACACGGTTATTGCCGTCCACCCCGGCCAGCCTCGACAGCGCCGCCCAAGCCCTGCTCGACCACGGTTGTACAGCCCAGGTCGACACGCTGGTGGCCGCAACGGTGGTGGATCCGGGAAGTTGAGCACCTGGCTTTCAAAGCATCGCGCCGTCAATCTACACCAACCCGTCCACCCTGAGCTTGTCGAAGGGCTGTCCTTCTCTTCGTGCGGCCGGGGGCGAGCCAAGTAAGAAATGCAGTCCTTCGACAAGCTCAGGATAGACGGATGAGGGAGTGATCCAGAATTTCCGCACGCCGCTCTAACATCGATGCAGAACAGCTCAAGGGCGCCAAAATCTTCGTCGGCACGCCGATGTATGATGGCCGCTGCCACGCCGAGTTCGCCTTTGCCTTGTGCCAGCTATCGGCGCTGTGCCCGCAGTTGGGCATCGGGCTGGAGTTTTATTTCGCCTCGGGCGAAGCGCTGGTGATGAAAGCCCGCAACGCCATCGCTGACCGCTTCCTGCGCTCGGACGCCACGCATCTGATGCTGATCGATGCGGATATCGGCTTTCAGGCGGTCGATGTGCTGGCGCTGCTGGCGTTGCAGATGGGCGCATCCGGCCGCAACGACTATGATCTGGTGTCGGCGCCTTATCCGATCAAGCGCATGGCCTGGGAACAGATCGACCAGGCCGCAAGGCAAGGGCTGGCAGAGGCCGACCCGGCGAATTTGCAGAATTTTGCCGCCCGCCTGTTGCTGCGCCCGGCGCATGGCGGCGCGTTCGACATGAGCCAGCCGCTGGAGGTTACGGAAGCCGGAACCGGGTTCATGATGATCCGCAGGGCCACGCTCAAGCAATTTCAGGCGCATTATCCCCACCATCGGTATAAATCGGATGGCATCGGCATAGAGCGCGGCAGCTCGGCGCTGTTGACCCAGTTCTTCGATACCGCGATCGACGGCCAGACCGACACACTGGAGGGCGATCTGCGCGGCTTCATGACGGCAAATCCGGCAGCCAGCCACGCGGAAATCCTGAGCTTCATGGCCTCCCGCACCGCTGCTGGCGGCCACTACATCTCCGAGGATTTCATGTTTTGCCGATTGCTGCGGGGCATGGGGTTGAAACTGTGGAGTTGCCCATGGATGACCCTGTCGCACATCGGCAGCTTCACCTTTACCAGCGGGCTCAGCGAAATCGCAAAGCTTGGGACATGACCGCAGGGATCGCGGTCGTGACCCCGTATTACCGGGAAAGTGTGGAGATCCTGCGGCAATGCCATCGCAGCGTGGTCGACCAGAAAGCCGACCATTTCATGATCGCCGATGGCTTTCCGGTCGATGAAATCGATAGCTGGGATGTGCAGCACATCAAGCTGCCACGGGCCCATTCCGATAACGGCAACACCCCGCGCGGGCTGGGCAGCTTGCTGGCGAAATCGCAGGGATATGATTTCATCGCCTGGCTGGACGCCGACAACT
Source organism: Pseudomonadota bacterium (assembly GCA_030776465.1). GTDB lineage: Bacteria > Pseudomonadota > Alphaproteobacteria > Sphingomonadales > Sphingomonadaceae > Novosphingobium. The sequence continues at coordinate 3,729 of JALYHR010000125.1, read as the reverse complement.
GGTATCATCCCGGACATCTGCAATCGCTGCTGGCGCTGCATGAGCAGACGGGCAGTACGATATGCAGTTCGTTCCGCAGCTTTCACGATTTGGCGGGCCAGCCGCTGGACGTGACCGAAGCCGACGAGGACGCGCTGCAGCACATCGATACCAGTTGTTATCTGATCCACAGGTCCAGCTTCGATGTCGTCGGCATCTGGCTCGATATGCCGCGCGAACTGGCGCCGATCTGCGACCGTGTTTTCCTGGCGCAGATCCTGCGACAGGGGCGCAGCGTGCAGTCGACCGGGCTGCGCAGCGTCGCCTTCAGGACCCAATATGCGTGCCATTACCGCGCCGCTGGCCTGCCCGTGCCCGATGGCGCCAAGGATGCCAGCTTTGCCGACGCCGCGCTGGAATATCTGCGCGCATCAGGCCAGCCCCAGCCAGGTATTAATCCATAACCGCCCGTTAAGCGATTCGCAGTTAAGTCTCGTTAAGTATGCGCAGGACCTCTGCTTTTGCCGGGGTCTGGGCGCGGACAACCAGCGCGATATGCCATGGAGCAATCGGCATGACTGCGCCACTGATGGGCCCAATCCTGGTTGCCGACGAGCTGGACGCGGTGCGCAGCTATATGACTTCGGCAGCTTTCGCAGCCTTTCTCGACCAGTGCCGCCATCACATCGCGAAACATATCGACGAACTGACAAATCCGCCGGCCAGTCCCGACCGGCTGGCCACGCTGGTCCATGCGATGATCGGCACTGCGGGGGTCATCGGCGCGGGACAGGTCGTGCAGATCGCTCGCCGCCTGGAGACGGCAGCGAAAGCAAGCGCGGCGACAGGCGAACTGACCGCGCAACTGATCGACGCCTGGGCCGAGGCAGGCCGCGAATTGCAGCGGCGTCGCGATTTTCAGGCGGTTGCCTGATGCTCATTCCCATGGCGGCCTCGACCCCTCCTCGCCTGAGCGGAGTCGCAAGCGGGAGGGCTTTCCTCTTCTATCCCCTCTCGGTTGCGGGAGGGGGCGCAGGCAAAGCGAACGCCAAATGCGATTGCGTTGCATTATGATAGCTTTGTTCCGCAATTGGCCTAGATACGATCGATGGAAATGTCAGAGATGGGACACGGCGACTGGATTTCGAGTGGCCATTTTGAAGCCGTCCTGCTCAGCGCGATGGACGCTATTGTCACGATAGATGACAAGCAGAACATCGTGTTTTTCAACAGCGCCGCCGAAGCGATGTTTCGCATGACCGCGAATGAAGCGATCGGCCAGCCGCTGGTCAACCTCATTCCGGAAGCTTCGCGTGAAGGCCACGACAAGCATGTCCAGCTATTCCGCGACACCGGCGTGACCGGGCGCAGGATGGGCGCGCTCGGCGCGGTCAGGGGGCGTCGCTGCAATGGCGAAACTTTCCGCATCGAAGCGGGTATATCGCAGGCAACGGTTGGCGGCAAATGGCTCGCCACGGTGATCCTGCGCGACATTACCGAGCGGCTGGCCAATGAAGAAGCGCGCAAGCTGTTGTCGCAAGAAGTCGACCACCGCGCCAAAAACGCGCTGGCCGTGGTTCATGCCATCGTCAAGCTGACCACCGCACCGACGACCGCGAAATATATAGAATCGATTACCGGTCGGCTTGACACGCTGGCGCGAGCGCACAGCCTGCTCGCCAAGGGTAGCTGGACCGGCGGCGATCTGCGCGCCGTCATCGAGGAAGAATTGATCGGGTTCCAGCGCAGCGGCCAGGTCAGTTTCGAGGGCCCGAAGGTGACGCTCTCGGTCAAATCGGTCCAGCCGCTCAGCCTGTTGTATCACGAGCTGGCTACCAACGCCGTCAAGCACGGTGCATTGTCGGCAGTCGAAGGCCGGGTCGCGGTGAATTGGAGCGTCGATGGCAAGGGCGCGCTGCACCTCGACTGGATCGAATCCGGGGGGCCGCCGGTCCCGGCGCCCGACCGCAGGGGCTTCGGATCGAGCCTGATCGAATCGCTGGGTGAGCAATTGCGTAGCCGGTCGTCCAGCAACTGGCTCCCCGATGGCTTACGTTTCTCGATCGAGTTGCCGGAAGCGGCGTTCAAGCTGGATTTCGCGGCGGACGACCAGGCCAGTGGCACACCGCCCGACAGCCAAGCGAAAAAAACCGGTCGCCAGGTGCTGGTGGTCGAAGACGAAGCGATCGTGGCGCTTGTCCTGGTGGCCGGGCTGCGCCGCGATGGCTGGGACATCATCGGCCCCGCCGCGACGCTCAAGGCCGCGTATCAGTTACTCGCCGATGGCATGACGCCGGACGTGGCGCTCCTCGACCTCAATCTCGATGGCGCGCCGATCTATCCGCTGGCGCAGGTGCTGCAAGCGCGCGGCATTCCCTTTGCCTTTTACAGCGGCTATTCGGCCCCCAACCTTGAGCCCAGATTCAAGGATGTGACGCTGATTGGAAAGCCTGCTCGGGCGCATGTCATCAACGCCGAATTATCCCGGTTGGTCGCCGATGCCAGCTTGATCGCCTCGCGGCAATGAGCGGGCTGAGGCGCGTTGACCTGTGCCGCCAGCTACCGCCCGACTAGCGAACCCGCCAGATGGGCATGGGTCACCGCGACCGCCAAAGCATCGGCGGCGTCCGCACCGGCCAGCTTTACCCCCGGCAGCAGCACCTTGAGCATGGCCTGCACTTGCGCCTTGTCCGCACCGCCGGTGCCGACCAGCGCTTTCTTGACCAGCCGGGTCGCATATTCGGCAACCGGCATGCCGGTGCGCGCCAGTGCCAGCAGGCAGACGCCGCGCGCCTGCCCCAGCTTCAGCGTCGATTGCGCGTTGGAATTGACGAACACTTCTTCGACCGCGCCGGTATCGGGCTGGTGATGCAGGATCACATCGGTCAATTCGCGGTCGAGCGTCACCAGCCGTTCGGCCAGCGACAGCGTGGTATCGCTGCGGATCTGGCCATTGGCGATGTGGCTGAGCCGGTTCCCCGACTTGGCGACGATCCCCCAGCCGGTACAGCCCAGACCGGGATCGAGGCCGATGATGATCATCGGGGCCGCTGGTTATCCCAGTCTTTCCATGACGTCGTCCGGGATCTCGTAATTGCCCCAGACGGTCTGGACGTCATCGTCATCATCCAGCACGTCGATCAGCTTCAACAGCGTGCGCGCATCGTCTTCGCCGACAACCGCCTTGATCCCCGGTTTCCATCCCAGCTTGACCGCTTCGGCCTCGCCCAGCGACTTTTCGAGTTCGCGCGCCACGGGATGCAGCACGTCGCTGCTGGTCCAGATGGCGTGGCCGTCGTCGTCGCTCTCGACGTCGTCGGCGCCGGCCTCGATCGCGGCTTCCAGCACCTTGTCCTCGTCGCCCGCCCTGGCGCCGTATTCGATCAGGCCCAGCCGTTCAAAGCCATGGCTGACCGCGCCGCTGGCACCCAGATTACCGCCGTTCTTGGCAAAGGCGGTGCGGACGTTGGTCGCGGTGCGGTTGCGATTGTCGGTCAGCGCCTCGACGATCAGGGCAACGCCGCCCGGCCCATAGCCTTCATAGCGCACTTCCTCGTAATTCTCGGCGTCGCCCTTGGTGGCCTTGTCGATGGCGCGCTGGATATTGTCCTTGGGCACCGACTGCGCCTTGGCCGCATTGACGGCGGCGCGCAGGCGCGGGTTCATGTCGGGATCGGGCATGCCCATCTTGGCCGCGACAGTGATTTCGCGGCTGAGCTTGCTGAACTGCGCCGAGCGTTTCTTGTCCTG
>JALYHR010000124.1 GCA_030776465.1 Pseudomonadota bacterium | reverse complement strand
GAACAGGGGGCGAGCAGATAGCCGATGCAGCTTTGGGTCGGCCTGGGTAATCCCGGCGCGGAATATGCGATGCACCGGCACAATGTCGGCTTCATGGCGGTGGATACCATCGCCGAGAGCCATCGTTTCGGGCCGCCGCAGACCAAGTTTTCAGGTTCGTTTCGCGAAGGGCGGATCGGCGGCGACAAGGTCCTGCTGCTCAAGCCCGCCACTTTCATGAACGAGAGCGGCCGGTCGGTCGGGGCTGCATTGCGCTTTTACAAGCTGGAGATGGCCGCGCTGACCGTTTTTCACGACGAACTCGATCTGGCGCCGTTCAAGGTCAAGGTCAAGAATGGTGGCGGGACGGCGGGGCATAACGGTCTGCGCTCGATCGACCAGCATCTCGGCGCCGATTTTCGCCGGGTGCGTCTGGGCATCGGCCATCCGGGTCACAAGGACCGCGTGACCGGCTATGTTCTGGGCAATTTTGCCAAGGCGGACATGGACGATCTGTCGGACATGCTGGGCGCGGTGTCGGCGGAGGCAGAATGGCTGGCGCGCGGTGAAGATGCCCGGTTCATGAACGATGTAGCGCTGCGGTTGCAGGATTGACTTTCTTCCCCCCTCCTCTTCAGGGGAGGGGCCGGGGGTGGGGTTTCTCGTCCACACGCAACGTGGCGCCAAGACGAGAGACCCCACCCCAACCCCTCCCCTGAAGGGGAGGGGCTCAAGTTAGATGGACAGGAAATACCATGGGATTTCGTTGCGGCATCGTTGGCCTGCCCAATGTCGGAAAATCGACACTGTTCAATGCTCTGACCGAGACGCAGGCGGCGCAGGCGGCCAATTATCCGTTCTGCACGATCGAGCCTAACGTCGGACAGGTTGGCGTCCCCGATCCCCGGCTCGACCAATTGGCGGCGATCGCCAGCAGCCAGAAAATCATCCCGACGCAACTGGGCTTTGTCGACATTGCCGGGCTGGTGCGCGGTGCGTCCAAAGGCGAGGGGCTGGGTAACCAGTTTCTCGGCAATATCCGTGAGGTAGACGCCATAGTTCATGTGCTGCGTTGCTTTGAAAACGTCGATATCCAGCATGTCGACGACAAGATCGACCCGATTTCGGACGCGGAAACGGTCGAGACAGAATTGATGCTGTCCGACCTCGAAAGCCTGGAAAAGCGTGTGCCTGCGGCGCAGAAAAAAGCCACCCAGGGCGACAAGGAGGCCAGGATCACCGCCGCCGTGCTGGGCCAGGCGCTGGAACTGTTGCGCGAAGGCAAGCCCGCGCGGCTGACGAAGCCCAAGGACGAAGAGGAGGCGCGGGTCTTCAAACAGGCGCAATTGCTGACCGCCAAGCCGGTGTTATACGTCTGCAATGTCGAGGAAGAAGCCGCCGCGACCGGCAACGCCTTTTCCGAGCGGGTCTTCGCCAAGGCCAAGGCCGAAGGCGCGCAAGCCGTAATCGTGTCGGCGGCGATCGAATCCGAACTGGTGGGCATGGACCCCGAGGATCGCATGGTGTTCCTGGAAGAACTGGGCCTGCACGAAACCGGGCTGACGCGCATCATCCGCTCAGGCTATGAACTGCTCCACCTGCTGACCTTCTTCACCGTCGGCCCCAAGGAAGCGCGCGCCTGGACCGTCCACGCGGGCGCCAAGGCCCCTGAGGCGGCGGGCGAAATCCATTCCGACATGCAACGCGGCTTCATCCGGGCCGAAACCATCGCCTTCGCCGATTACATTGCCCTGAAAGGCGAAAGCGGCGCGCGTGACGCGGGCAAATTGCGCCAGGAAGGCAAGGAATACGTCATCGCCGATGGCGACGTGCTGCACTTCAAATTCAACGTCTGACGGGTAACTGTCTGGCATTGGCAGTCAATTATCATACCTCGTCGAACTTTGCCGCAGCCCGGTAGTTTCCCAAATGGCAGCTGTTGCAGCTTTGCGCGCAAGGCGGCTAAATCGACAGCGTTGCGGGGAGATGCCCAATGGCCGACTTGATTCTCACCACCTTCGACTGGGTGCCCGAACCGCCTCGCGGCTATGTGCGTGATTTGCGCGTGCGCTGGGCGCTGGAAGAAGCCGCTTTGCCGTATCGCGTCGAGGGCGTGTCGTTCAAGGACCGCAGCGCCGAGCATCTGGCGCACCAGCCATTCGGCCAGGTGCCGTGGCTGACCGATGGCGACTTATCGATCTTCGAAAGCGGCGCGATCCTGCTTTATCTCGGCGAACGCAGCGAGGCCTTGCTGCCTGCCGATCGCCGGCAGCGCTCCGAGGTGGTGGAATGGCTGTTCGCGGCACTCAATTCGGTCGAGATGGCCAGCCAGCCCTTGATCATATGCAAGTTTTCGGGCGAAGGTGGCGACGCCCCGGCACAATTGAACGAGTTTCTCGAAAAACGGCTCAAGCGTATGGAGCCAGTGCTCGCCAGCCGCGAATGGCTGGCGGGAAGTTTCTCGATCGCGGACATTCTGATGGCCGATGTGCTTCGGCTGGTCGATGTCATGGGCGGGCTGTCCGATTACCCGGCCTGCCGCGGTTATGTCGAGCGCGCCACCGCTCGGCCTGGCTTTGTGAAGGCCCATGCCGACCAGATTGCTTTTTACGCTGCGGCGGATGAAGCCGGGTTAGGTAAGTAGTACCCTGTCCGCTGGCTGATTCACCGCAGTCGCGTCACACCAATTCGACCGCAATCGCGGTTGCTTCACCCCCGCCGATGCACAGCGATGCCACGCCCTTCGTCTTGCCCTGGGTCTTGAGCGCCGCAATCAAGGTGGCGATGATGCGCGTGCCCGATGCGCCGATCGGGTGGCCCAGTGCGGTCGCGCCGCCGTGGATATTGACCTTTTCGTGCGGAATGCCCAGGTCGCGCATGGCGAACATGGCGACGCAGGCAAAGGCTTCGTTGATTTCGAACAGGTCCACGTCGCCGATTTTCCAGCCCGCCTTCGCCAGCAGCTTGGTGATCGCGCCGACCGGTGCGGTGGTGAAACGCGCCGGTTCCTGCGCATGAGCGGCCACCGCGACGATGCGGGCGACCGGTTTCAGGCCTTTGGCATCGGCAACGCTTTGGCGGGTCAGTACGACAGCGGCGGCGCCATCCGAAATCGACGAGGACGAAGCGGCGGTAATCGTGCCATCCTTGGCGAAAGCCGCCTTCAACGTCGGGATTTTGTCCGGCTGGCCCTTGCCCGGCCCTTCGTCGGTATCGACGATGGTCTCGCCGCGCCGGGACTTGACCGAAACCGGGGCAATTTCGCCCTTGAACGCGCCGCTGGCAATGGCGGCCTGCGCGCGGCGCAGCGATTCGATCGAATATTCGTCCTGCGCCTCGCGGGTCAATTGGTACTCGTTGGCGGTGACCTGAGCGAAGGACCCCATCGACCCGCCTTCATAGGCGTCTTCCAGCCCATCGAGGAACATGTGGTCGTACGCTGTGTCATGCCCGGCACGCGCGCCGCTGCGGTGCTTTTTCAACAGGTATGGCGCACCCGACATGCTTTCCATGCCACCGGCGATGGCCATGTCGATCGAGCCGCTGGCCAGCGCCTCCGCGCCCATGATCACCGTCTGCATGCCCGAACCGCAGACCTTGTTGACCGTTGTCGCCTCGACCGAAAGCGGCAGGCCAGCCTTCAACGCGGCCTGGCGGGCAGGGGCCTGGCCGAGCCCGGCTGGCAGCACGCAGCCCATGTAGATACGTTCGATATCGCCGCCGGCCACGCCCGCGCGTTCGACCGCGGCCTTGACCACGGTGGCGCCCAGATCGGTCGCCGACACCTCGGATAATGTCCCAGACAAGCCGCCCATCGGCGTGCGGGCATAGGAAAGAACCACGATCGGATCGGAAGCGGAAAACTGGGCCATGATCAAGATGCCTTTCGAGGCGGATTTTTGCGAGGGCGAAGCGAAGGATCGAGTCGTGCCTTAGTGTTACGACGCGGCGAGGGCAATTGGCCTTTCACCGGGCGGGAGCACCAGCATTCGGTGACTTGCACCCCCTGGTTTGTCGATCGACAATCTTGGGAGATATGCGCAAAACATCCAACTTGCATTCATATGCGCCGAGTTTTCAGCCTGCGGCGCGGAAACAGTCTGTTCCCCCACTTGCGCAGTGCAGCATGGCGCACTAGGGCCGCTAACGATACTGGCGCTCTGAAAACGGCGTCCGAATCCTGTCGCTGAGAGAAGAGCAATTGGTCGATCTTTCGCAGTATTTGCCCATTCTGATTTTCCTGGGGATCGCCCTGGGGTTGTCGTCGCTGTTCGTGTTCCTGCCGATGGGGGTTGCCCGACTGACCGGCGCCCATAATCCCAACGCGGACAAGCTTTCCGAATATGAGTGCGGCTTCCCCGCTTTTGAAGACCCCCGCAGCCAGTTCGATGTGCGATTTTACCTCATCGCGATCCTGTTCATCATCTTCGACCTGGAGGCGGCGTTCCTGTTTCCGTGGGCGGTCAGTTTGAAACAGACCGGCTGGGCGGGTTGGGTGACGATGATGGTGTTCCTGGCCGAATTGATCTTTGGCTATATCTATGCGTGGAAAAAGGGAGCGTTGGACTGGGAATGAATAGTCTTGTCCCCGCCGCTCCAGGCTCCTCTGGCGGAACTGCGGTTACGCCGCCGGACCAGAGTTTCTTCAACGACCTCAACGCACAGGTCGCCGACAAAGGCTTCCTGGTCGCCAGCACCGAGGATCTGTTCCAATGGGCGCGAACCGGCTCGCTGTGGTGGATGACCTTTGGCCTGGCCTGTTGCGCGGTCGAAATGATCCACGTCAACATGCCGCGCTACGATATGGAACGCTTTGGCGTCGCCCCGCGCGCCAGCCCGCGCCAAAGCGATGTCATGATCGTCGCAGGCACGCTGTGCAACAAGATGGCCCCGGCGCTGCGCAAGGTCTATGACCAGATGTCGGACCCGAAATACGTCATTTCGATGGGCAGCTGCGCCAATGGCGGCGGCTATTATCACTATTCCTATTCGGTGGTGCGCGGCTGCGACCGTATCGTGCCGGTCGATATCTATGTGCCGGGTTGCCCGCCCACGGCGGAGGCGCTGTTGTATGGGGTCATGCAATTGCAGCGCAAAATCCGCCGTGTGGGGACGATAGAACGGTGAGGTGGCCGACACTTTTTCAAGCAGCAACGGCCGTTGGAATGTTGTTCTGCAGTACTGCTCTGCTTGCCGAGCCATCTTCGAATCAGGGAGAGCATTCAGCGCGGATGGTTTCGCCTGATGGTAGTTTTGCGGTCACCTTCCCGTGCAAGGTCAGTGACATTTACGTCCAACGTGAAAACAATGCCCCTTTGATGGTATGTATTTCTCATGGGGTGGTGTTTGGCGCTGGTCGCGGCGGATCTAAAATGGTGCCTGGAACCACTTCGTTTGAGGGAAATTTCGATACATTCCTCGATACAATCCGCAATACGTTTGGCGCGTCAAGCGTTAAAGAATTGGTCTTTTCAGGTCATCGGGCTTTTCAATACTTCTGCCGTCCCGGGGATCAGCAAGCATGTAAGCTAGTCATTGATTTGCCCCCTGGGCAGCCCCTTATGCTGACTGGAGGCGACAATCCGGCGGCGGCTGCAACGCCTGAAGTTTGGCTTCAGAATGTGACGCGGATTGCGCCGTTTTTCAGTTCGCTGGAGATTCTCGCGAAATGAGAGTGCTTCACTCCGCGCCGAAAATCGCCTCGAACGAGGGTGTTCGCGACACGCTGGTCGCGGCGCTGGGTGCGCATGTCGTCGCCCACAAGGAAGAGCATGGCGAGATCGTGCTGACCGTGGCGCGCGATGCCATCGTCGATGTGCTGCGCCTGCTGCGCGACGAGCATGATTACCAGCAGTTGATGGAAATTGCCGGGGTCGATTATCCCGACCGGGCCGAACGGTTCGAAGTGGTTTACATGCTGCTGTCGGTCACCAAAAACCATCGCCTGATGGTCAAGTTGACCGCCGCCGAGAACACCCCGGTTCCCACGGTCACGGTGCTGTGGCCGGTTGCGGGCTGGCTGGAACGCGAAGTGTTCGACATGTACGGGGTGATCTTCGCCGGCAACCCCGATCTGCGCCGTATCCTGACCGACTACGGCTTTGAAGGGCATCCGTTCCGCAAGGATTTCCCGCTGACCGGCTATGTCGAACTGCGCTATTCCGAAGAAGACCAGCGCGTCGTCTATGAGCCGGTGAAGCTGGCGCAGGATTTACGGCAATTCGATTTCATGAGCCCATGGGAAGGCGCCGATTACGTGCTGCCCGGTGATGAGAAGGCAGCGTCGCCACCCCCACCGCCGGTCGATAAGCCGCAGACGACGGACAAGCCCAAGGATACGGGCGCCGGCGAACCGGCCAATGGCAAAGCGGCTGAAAAAGTTGCTCCGCCGCCGATCAAGGTCGAGCCTGGCCAAGCGGCTCCCGGCGCGCCAGCATCGACCGATGCCAAGGCCTATATGGGTGCGCCCAAGGACGAGAGCGCCAAGCCATGAGCATGCAACTCGAAGAATCGGCGACCACGACCGGCGAACTGATCAGCAATTACACGCTGAATTTCGGGCCGCAGCACCCCGCCGCGCATGGCGTGTTGCGCATGGTAATGGAGCTGGATGGCGAAATTATCGAACGCATCGATCCGCATGTCGGCCTGCTCCATCGCGGCACCGAAAAACTGATCGAGCACAAGACCTATCTCCAGGCGCTGCCTTATTTCGACCGGCTCGATTACTGCTCGCCGCTGGCCATGGAATATTCCTATGTGCTGGCGATTGAAAAGCTGCTGAACATTGCCGTGCCGCTGCGGGCGCAATATCTGCGGGTGCTGTTTGCGGAACTGACCCGCATCTGCAACCACATGCTCAATCTGGGCAGCCACGTCATGGACGTGGGCGCGATGACGCCGAATTTGTGGCTGTTCGAAATCCGCGAGGATTGCCTCAATTTCTTCGAACGCGCGTCGGGCGCGCGGATGCACATGGCGTGGTATCGGCCCGGCGGCGTGCATGAAGATGTGCCGCTCAAATTGCTCACCGACATTGGCGATTGGCTCGATACACGGCTGCCGCGATTGTTCGAGGACGCGATGAGCCTGGTCGTCGACAACCGCATCTTCAAGCAGCGCAATGTCGATATCGCGCTGGTCAACAAGGAAGACGCGCTGCGCTGGGGCTTTTCCGGGCCGATGATCCGCGCTGCGGGCATTGCCTGGGATCTGCGCAAGAGCCAGCCTTACGACGTTTACGACCGGATGGATTTCGAAATCCCGGTGGGCACGCGCAGCGATTGCTACGACCGTTTCATGGTCCGGGTCGAGGAAGTGCGCCAGTCGGCCAAGATCATGAAGCAATGTCTGGCGCAGATGCCCGAAGGCCCGATCGCGTCCGACGACCGCAAGGTGGTCCCGCCCAAGCGCGGCGAGATGAAAAGCTCGATGGAAAGCCTGATCCACCACTTCAAGCTCTACACAGAAGGCTTCCACGTTCCCGCTGGCGAAGTCTATGTCGCCACCGAAAGCCCCAAGGGCGAATTCGGCGTCTATCTGGTCAGCGACGGCAGCAACAAACCCTACCGCTGCAAGATCAGGCCCACCGCGTTCAGCCATCTGCAGGCGATGGATTTCATGTCCAAAGGCCACATGCTACCCGACGCGACTGCCATTCTGGGCGCGATCGACGTGGTGTTCGGGGAGTGTGACCGGTGAGGGGACGCGTGCGAATGCACATTCTAACGGGCGTGTTGGTGTTAGTGGTAGCGGGCTTCGCGCTGGATGTCGTTATGTCATTCAGGTCAAGCGGTCACGTTGGAGAGTCTGGCATTGTGCTGATGCCGATCATTGCCGCGTTAATCATACGAGCGTCGCCGCGTAGTTCAGCTAGAAAATCGATGAGCGAAACTATGACCCTAGCCGATGCCGGTATCGCCCGCACTTTGATGGCGCGCCGCTCACTCCCCTCCCCTTCAGGGGAGGGGCTTAGTTAAGCGCCCTGAACACTCTCGCGTGGAGTTCGTCCGCTAATGGCTGACCTTCACCTCGCCCCCGATACGCCCGAACTGCGCGCGCGTTGGGGAGATTTTGCGTGGACGCTGGAAAATGCCGAAGCCGCGCAAGCCATCATCGCGCGGTATCCGGC
>JALYHR010000123.1 GCA_030776465.1 Pseudomonadota bacterium | reverse complement strand
GTCGTGCAGGTGGAAAAATCGCCGGAAAACGTGTTGCTCTATCTCGCCGCGTTGCGCGCCGGGCTGGTCTATGTCCCGCTCAACACGGCCTACACCGCCGCAGAACTCGCCTTTTTCCTCGGCGATGCCGAACCGGCGGTGGTGGTCTGCCGTCCGGTGGACGAGGCGGCGGTGCGCGCCATGGCGGGGGCCGCTGCGGTGGTCACGCTGGACGCTAACGGCGGGGGCAGCCTGATGGACGATCTACCCGATGAAGCCGCGCCGGTGGCGATGCGCACAAGCGATGACCTTGCCGCGATTCTCTACACTTCGGGCACCACCGGGCGTTCGAAAGGGGCGATGCTCAGCCACGGCAATCTGTACAGCAATGCCGCCACGCTGAAGGAGTTGTGGCAATGGGACGCCGATGATGTCCTGATCCACATCCTGCCGATCTACCACGTCCACGGCTTGTTCGTGGCGCTGCACGGCGCGTTGCTGGCGGGCGCGAGCGTGATTTTTTACGCCGGTTTCGATCCCGAGGCGGTGATCGCCGATTTTGCGCGGGCGACGGTGCTGATGGGGGTGCCGACACATTATACCCGGCTGATCGACCATCCTGGCCTGACGCGCGCTGCGTGCAAACATATGCGGCTGTTCGTATCGGGTTCGGCGCCGCTGCTGGCCGAAGCGCATGACCGGTTCGCGGCGAAATCCGGCCAACGCATCCTGGAACGCTACGGCATGACCGAGACCGGGATGATCACCTCCAACCCCTATGATGGTGAACGCGTGGCGGGCACGGTCGGCTTTCCGCTGCCCAAGGTGTCGGTGCGGCTGCGCGATGACCAGGGCCAGCCCGTCGAACTGGGCGAACCCGGCATTTTGGAAGTGCGCGGCCCCAACGTGTTCAAGGGCTATTGGCGCAACCCGGCCAAGACTGCGGAGGAATTCCGCGACGGCGGCTATTTCGTCACCGGCGATGTCGCCACCCGCGACAGCGAAGGCCGGATCACTCTGGTCGGCCGCGCCAAGGACATGATCATCGCTGGCGGGTTGAACATCTATCCCAAGGAAATCGAGGAAGCGATCGACGCCCTGGCGGGTGTGGCCGAATCGGCAGTGATCGGGGTGCCTCACCCCGATCTGGGCGAAGCGGTCGTCGCGGTTGTCGCGCGCGAGCCGGGCGCGGCATTGACCGAAACCGGCATATTATCGGCTATCCTCACTGACCTCGCGCGTTTCAAGCAGCCACGCCGGGTGTTCATCGTCGACAGCCTGCCGCGCAATGCCATGGGCAAGGTGCAAAAGGCGGCGCTGCGCAGCGAATACGCCAGCCTGTTCGTGCCGTCGCTGCCGCTGGTATAAAGGCGCAGATCAGCCCGTGGCAGCGCAGCCCTGGATCATTGCCCTTTGCGGATCGTGCGGATCGCGGCGCAGGGCAACGCCGACCAGCCGCGCATACTCGGCTTCGGCCAGGCCATATCCGCCCGCAGCCAGACGCTCGAGTCCGGGGCGGTCATCGACGGTGATAGAACCGCGTTCGGTGGTGATGAGCTGGCGGCTGTTCAATTTCAGCAGGGCCTCGGTCACGCCAGCGCGGCGGACGCCCAGCATCATGCCGATAAATTCGTGAGTCAGCGGCAATATGTTGTCTTCCACCCGGTCGTGACACATCAGCAACCAGCGCGCCAGCCGCTGCTCGATCGTCTGGCCAGCAGCGGCGATCGAGGTCGATAACTGGATCACCATCGCCTGCACATATTTGAGCAGATGCAACCGCATCGTGGGGCTTTTCGCCATGGCTTCGGCGAGCACGGCAGTTGGCAGTTTGAGCGCCGAAATACCCTTGGCCTGGACATAAGCCTCGTGCGGCGAGTGATCGGTGCCCATGACCGTCGCCGTTTCCGACATGCCCTCGCGCCCGAACAGGCCCACCTCGCATTGTTTCCCGTCCAGCGTCACCGCCACGATCGAGACGATGCCATCCTCGGGAAAATAGACATGCTCGATCTTGCACCCGGCTTCGTGCAACTGCAACCGGACCGGCAAGTCGATGCGCTGAAGATGCGATTCCAGCCGCCGAAAGTCACCGGGCGCCATCGTGTGCAACAGGATGTTGCCGATATTGGATTGCGCAAGGCTCATCATGCCATGCAATGCGCCAAAGCGGGGACTTCGAACAGCTAAAACGGACCGGCCCATGATAATCCGCATGCCCGCCAGCTGATGGAGAATGCGGCAGGGCGCTGAACGCCAGGTTCGGGGCGTTCTGATTGACGGCCCGCTGCGATGCACAAATCGGTTTTGGAACGGCATTGGGCGATCGTGCGGGTTCGCCAGACCCCGCTGGCTGACCGCTGGCCAGCAGCGTTGATCGATCCGCAATCATTCGCAACGCCATTATTACGTTATAAGTCAATTTGTTAGATTTCTCTTTGAATATGTTTCATGCGCAGGGTGGCAAGGAAGCTGTCGATAAAACCAAGTTTGGTGCCGCTAATTGTTCGTGTCGGGCCATTTAGCGCTGGTGTCTGTATGCTGCGGATGCTAAGTACGCCTAAGGTATCATGAGCGGGGCTGGGGGGCGTCGATACAATAACCATTCGCATTGTTTGCCGATCGCTCTTCATGTCTGCGGAAAGGTCGTTTGTGAACATACATACGAATAGCTTCAGATTGCCGCGACAATGGGGTGTCCTCGATGGTTCGGCGGCGCAGATGCCGCTCATGCTGGATCTGCAGCGCCGTCGGCTGCAATGTTACCTCGCCATAATGGCTTGTGACATTGGCTCGCTATTTGTCAGTTTCGATCTGGCTGGCCATATCTACACAGGCAGAGGCGCGGAGGTCTCGATGGGGCTGGCGCAATTGTTGCTGCCTGTGTTCCTGACCATTGCGCTGTACAACGGGACCTATTCACTCCATTCTCTCAAAAGCCTTGCCACCAGCGTGGGGAGCGCGCTGATGGCATTGGCGGTTTCAACCTCGGTGGTGCTTTTCATCGCCTTCTTCACCAAATCCTCAGCCGATTTCTCGCGCTTTCATTTCGCCCTGGGCATGCTGCTGTTCGCGCTGGGGATGGGTCTGGTCAGAACCCAGACGCGCGCATTCGTGCGCTGGCACTGCGGGGGAAGCGTAACCAACGAACTGGTGATCAACGATGGCGGGCCAACGATTATCCTGCCGGGCGCTGTTTACGTCTCGGCACAAAGCTTTGGTTTGCAGCCAGCGCTGGATGATCCGCATACTCTTGACCGGATCGGGCTGGTCACGCGCTACGCCGACCGGGTGATCGTCAGTTCCCCACCGGAACGGCGCGCAGCCTGGGCTATCGTCCTCAAGGGTGCCACGGTGTCGGGAGAAGTGGTCTACGAGGCGGTGGCCCATTTGGTGGCCCCCAACCTGGTGGCGCACGGTGCGCGCCGGGTGGGTGGCCAGGGGTTGCTTCAGGTTTCGGTGGGGCCGCTGGACATCCGGATGCGGGCCGTGAAGCGTGGTTTTGATGGGGCCTGTGCCGCGCTCGCGCTGCTGGTGCTGTCGCCGCTGATGCTGCTGGTGGCGGCGGCGATCGTGCTGGAAGATGGTGGCCCGGTGTTTTTCGTGCAGAGCCGGGTGGGTTGCAGCAACCGCTTCTTCTCGATGATCAAGTTCCGCTCAATGCGCGTCAATAACGAAGGCGTTAACGGCGACAAATCGGCGGCCAGGGACGACGATCGGATCACTCGCGTTGGGCGTTTCATCCGCGCGACCAGCATCGACGAGCTGCCTCAGTTGATCAACGTGCTGAAGGGCGACATGAGCATAGTGGGCCCGCGCCCCCATGCCATCGGCTCGCAGGCTGGAGAAAAGCTGTTTTGGGAAGTCGACAGCCGTTATTGGCTGCGCCACACCCTGCGCCCTGGCTTGACCGGTCTGGCGCAGATACGCGGGTTGCGCGGCGCGACGGATTGCGAAGCCGACCTGCTGGGACGTCTGGACGCCGATCTGGAATATCTGGCTGGCTGGTCGCTGTGGCGCGATATCCGGATCATGCTGGCGACCTTCGCGGTATTGACGCACGACCGGGCGTTTTGATGGTTTGGCGCCGATGACGCTGTCGCAGTCTAGTGGTCCGATTCTGACATTTGCATCTCGCTTGCGGTCAGGTAGGAGGCAAATGTCAGAATCTTAAAGGACCACTGGCAACAATATGATTCTAGTGGATTTTAAAGATTTTGACATTCGCAGATGACCTAGCCTCAAGCGGGATGCGAATGTCAAAATCAATCCACTAGTGCGGGCTGGGCGATAACGCCTCCCCCTCGTGTTGGATTGCAGCTAACCTCACCGTCAGTCCAGGGTAGGTCGGAAGCGTAATGCCCCCGCGAGCTAACGTGATTTTGGCCAAGGCGCCCGCTGCGCCTCGCCAATCATAGCCGGCATTCGTGACGATATGCACGGCCAACCGGTCCGCCTCCAGCTCGCTTTGCCGATATTTTTCCGCACCGATGCCCAGATTGGCCAATATTCGCGAACGGCCCTTCAGCGCAGCCGCGTGATGAAAAATATTGTGCGCCATCTCATGCCCAAGCACGAAGGCAAGCTCGTCATCCGATGGCAGGGCTGCGGCCAGCGGAGCGGATATGGCGACATCGACACCGTCGGACCAGGCGTTCAGATCGGCGGCGTCGCTGACCTCAAAGCTTGCCGCACAACCGCGAACGCCTGTCAGGATCAGCGTGACTCGCCGCTCGTCGCGCCGGACGACCAGAACCACGGAACCGGAATTCATCATCTCGGCCAGGTGAATTTCCATGGCCCGGGTCCGTTCGATCGAGCCGGAATGGCTGATCAAATTCGTCGCGAAGCCGGAAAAATCGCGTCCATTCGCTTCGATTATCTCGTCGCCCACGTGCAATCCGGCGCGATCGGCCGGGCCGCCTGGGACCAGTTCGAGCACGCCAAAGCCCCAGTCGAGGTGATATGCCTGGCGAATGACGGGCCGGTCACTTTCGCGATAGGCTCCCACATCGTGCAGCGCCATCCCGGTCAGCATCGCCGTGCGATCGCACAACGACGTATTGGCTGCGGCGAGCCGGAATCCGATCTGGTGGACCCGCTTTCCCAAGGATGCCGCGCGCGCGCGGGGCGGGCCGGTTTGCGAATTGTCTCGGATCGGGAATTGCGGGGCGGCCACGGCACTTGGCGCAAATGTCAGACTAGCCATCATAAACGCACAAAAGCACCGCATGGTAATGCCCTTTGGATTCCGCCAGCGTAGCGCCAAGCCCACCATCTGCTTCAAAATGCCGACCATAATGCTGCGCCGCGAATATTGCGGCAGCACCTGATAGCGACCTTGCGCGGCAATGAGGAGAGATGATGAGCGTCACAAACTGGAAAGTCGGGCGGGTCGCTGCCGCTTGGCAGAATGCCATTCGGCACAGATCCCGATAATCCGGGCCGCCAAACTGCGGGGCGCATCGTTGGTAACGGCGCCCTAACTCTTACGAACCAGTGTGAGGGTGAAGAATGGCGCTGTCTCTGACCGTCAATGGCGACCGCCCCTTCTCTCTTGCGCTGCAGCAAGTCATGGTTGACAAGGTGCCTTCAGGCGGTGCACGTCGCTGATGCTCAATGGCAGAAGCGGGGCCATGGCGCTGGCGTTGATTTTTGGGAAATGTAGTGAGCTTTATGCGTCGACCGATTCTTTCCGTGCTGCGGAACCCGGCCCGTCGATCGATGTCCGTGCTATTCTTGTTGGCCGTGACGCTGTCAGGCTGTGCTGATCACCGCGTCGGGCCGTTGGTGGGCACTGGTGACAGAGCCTATAGCGTTATCCCCGCGCCGAATGGCCCACCATCAGCACAGAGCTATCAGGTGGGTCCGCTGGACAATCTCGACATCACGGTTTTTCAGGAACCGGACATCTCCGCCAAAGGCATTCCCGTCGATGCTGCTGGCGATATCGCCTTGCCACTCATCGGTAAAGTCCACGCAGCCGGTCGCACGCCAACCGAACTTGCCGATTTTCTCAGCCATCAGCTACAATTGAAATTCTACGTCAATCCGCAGGTGACGGTGATCGTGACCAGCTCGGTTTCCCAGAGCGTGACGGTTGAGGGACAGGTGACAGAGCCTGGTATATACCAGATCCGTGGCCCGACGACCTTGCTGGACGCCGTCGCCCTGGCAAAGGGCGAATCTGAAAATGCCGCACTCCGCCAAGTCATGGTCATCCGCTATATCGAGGGTAGGCGGATGGGAGCGGTTTTTGATGTAAAGCGAATCAGGAGTGGCTTCGATAAGGATCCAGCGATCCTGGCACGCGATGTCATTGTCGTCGGGCACTCTACCGGCAAGCAGGCGTGGCATGATTTGTTGAGAGCAGCGCCGCTGTTTAATGCATTTTCCCAGTTCTAGCGCAGACAGAAGACAGAAGTCATAAGGACAGAATTCAGCTGATGAACAGCCCCGCTATCACTTCTGCGCAATCAGGCACTTCTGCGCAATCAGGTTACGCCCGGGAGCCAGGCGATCCGCCTCAGCCCGGTGGAGAGTTTGGCGAGTTTTTGGACGCCGAAGGCGATCCGCCGGGCATTGATTTTATCGGGTTGTGGGCGACAATCTACCGCAACCGAGCGGTCATGGCCCTGTTAATCGCAGTGGCGCTGGTGATCGGGCTGGCTTCGGTGTTGTTGATGCCGCGCACCTATCAGGCGCGGGCGAGCGTGCAAATCGACCAGCAGACCGCCAAGGTGCTCGGCACCGAAAAAGAGGAGCCGCTGGAGACGGGCATCGATGCCGAACGCTTCCTGCAAACGCAGGTCGACATCATAACCAGTCGCAGCATGGCCAAGCGGGTGTCCGATGGGCTTGGCCTGGCGGCCAACGACCAGTTTCTTGACAAAATGGGAATAAATTTAAGGTCGTTCAGCGAAAACGAACCCCGGGAAGATCGCGTGCTGGACGTGCTTGGCCGCAATCTCACTGTCGATCTCCGACCCAATTCGCGGATTGTCGGTATCATTTTCAGTAGTCGCGATCCTAAAATGGCCGCCCAGGTCGCCAATGCTTACGCCGATAATTACATGCAAAGTAATATTCAGCGCAAGTTCTCGGCCTCAGCCTATTCTATTCAATTCTTGCAAAACCAGCTGGCGGTAACAAAGGGTCGCCTTGAGGCGTCCGAACAAGCTTTGATTGATTATGCTCGGGCGAAAAAGCTGATCGATGCCAGCAGCGGCGCCAAGCAATCCGGGCAGCCGGACAGTCCCCGCTCGCTGGTGACTTCCAATCTGGTCGACGTCAACCAAAGCTATGCCAGCGCGGAAACCGCCCGCCTGCAAGCCGAGCAAAGATGGAACGAGGCGCGCAGCACCCCGGTCATGTCCCTGCCAGAAGTGCTGTCCAACGATGCCGTACAACACCTGCTGGAACGTCGCGCGGAACTGGCTGCAGACCTGAAGGAAATGCAGACCCGGCTGAAGCCGGATCATCCGACCGTGGTTCGACAGGCCGCGCAAGTCGCCGAGATCGACCGCGAACTCGGCGCGCTTGTGCATTCGATCCTCAATTCCATCAAATACCAGTTTCAAACAGCCGAGCGGCAACAGCAGGCGCTTTCCGGTCAAGTTACTGCGTTGAAGGATGCGACCCTGTCGGAACAGGAGCGCGCCGTCCGATATAACATTCTCAACCGTGAGGTAGAAACCAACCGCCAGCTATTCGACGGTCTGCTGCAACGGTACAAGGAGGTGAGTGCAGAGGCAGGCGTCGCGGTAAACAACGTGATGCTGGTTGATCTTGCCGAAGCCCCGCTCAAGCCGACATCGCCCAGGCCGTTGCTCAATTTGGGTTTGGCTCTGGCGGCCGGGCTGGTGCTGGCGCTGATCTATGCCTTCGCTTATGAACAGCATCTCGATGCACTGACCGATCCGCGCGAGATTGAATCGCGGCTTCACCTGCCGCTGCTCGGCGTGGTGCCGGAGGACGAAACCGGCGCACCGGCATTGTCGCTGCTCAATCCCAAGTCGGCAATCGCTGAATCCTATCATTTAATCCGCAGTGCCATCGAGCTGTCGTCCAATCGCGGGCTGGTGCGGTCTGTATTTTTTACCAGCAGCATCCAGTCGGAAGGCAAAACCACAACCGCTTATGCGCTTGCCCGCGATTTTGCGACGCTGGGCAGGCGGGTTCTGCTCATTGATGCCGACATGCGTCGTCCTTCGCTGCACCGCTTGTTCGACCGTGACGGGGGAGATAAGGGGCTGTCTACCGTCCTTGCTCAATTGACAACGACCGAACAGGCCATCGCGCAGACCCAGATCGAGAATCTGGACCTGCTGCCAGGTGGGCCACTGCCGCCCAATCCTGCCAGCCTATTGGCGGGATCGGCCTTTTCCGAGCTGCTCGCCGAGGTCTCATCGGTTTATGATCTTGTCCTTATCGATGGTCCCCCCGTGCTATCCCTGGCAGATGCATCGCAGTTGGCTGCTGCCGCTGCGGCGACGATCTTTGTGATGCAGGTGAATAAGGCCCATCTCGGCAACGCGCGCAATACCCTTGCCAGATTGCGCCGCAGTCGCGCAAACCTGCTTGGCTGCGTTGTGACCAAATACAATGCCCAGAAGGCTGGCTATGGCTCATACGCGGATTATTATTACCACTATCAATACGATGAAGCGGCGGAACACGCTTAATACCAAGCTGCGGTGATCCTGACCCATGAGGATGGCTTCTGGCGGCTCTCGGCAGCGTCGCG
The DNA here is from genome assembly GCA_030776465.1 of Pseudomonadota bacterium. Lineage (GTDB taxonomy): Bacteria > Pseudomonadota > Alphaproteobacteria > Sphingomonadales > Sphingomonadaceae > Novosphingobium. The sequence continues at coordinate 6,467 of JALYHR010000123.1, read as the reverse complement.
GCCTCGGGAACGATGCGGCAAAGATCAGGCCGCTTCGGCCCTGTCGGTGGGATCGCGCAGGACGTAGCCGCGGCCCCATACGGTTTCGATATAATTGTCACCGTCGCAGGCGTGGGCGAGTTTCTTGCGCAGTTTGCAGATGAACACATCGATGATCTTGAGTTCGGGTTCATCCATGCCGCCGTACAGGTGATTGAGGAACATTTCCTTGGTCAGCGTCGTACCCTTGCGCAGCGACAGCAGTTCGAGCATCGCGTATTCCTTGCCGGTCAGGTGAACCCGCGCACTATCAACTTCGACGGTCTTGGCGTCCAGATTGACCGATAATTTGCCGGTGCGGATGACCGACTGCGAATGGCCTTTGGACCGGCGCACCACGGCATGGATGCGAGCGACCAGTTCTTCGCGGTGGAACGGCTTGGTGACGTAATCGTCAGCGCCGAAGCCAAAGCTGCGCACCTTGGAATCCATCTCGGAAATGCCCGAAAGGATCAGCACCGGCGTCTGGACCTTGGCTATCCGCAGCTTTTTCAATACATCGTAGCCGTGCATGTCGGGCAGGTTCAGATCCAGCAGAATGATGTCGTAATCATACAGCTTGCCCAGATCGAGGCCTTCCTCGCCAAGGTCGGTCGAATAGACATTCAGTCCTTCCGATGACAACATCAACTCGATGGCTCTGGCCGTGGTGGGTTCATCTTCAATCAACAAAACGCGCATGGTTCGGACCTTTGCCCTAAAAACCTGTGACGTGCCCCGTCACGGAGAGATGCCAAGCATTAACCATATGATCAATGAACATTAAAGGTTAATTGCGCGTGAATTGGACCGGCAAGGTTAAAGATAAGTTCATTCCGGATGAATCATAAAAAATACTGAAACGCGCGGAGAGTAGATGAGTATTTGACTTTTCGGCCCGGTATCAGCGATCGCCTGTCGCTAATGCAATCAGCGTATGCAGGCCCCAGCGGTTAACAGCGAACCCGGCACCGTCGCCAGCGACCAGCGACCAGCGGATCGGCACACCGATCGGAATATAGACATTTTCCTGCGTCAAACTTGCCTCGGCCTGCGCGTAAAGGCCGGCGGCGGTGGCCGGGTCGATGGCGGCGCGCGCCCTGGCCGCAAAGCCATCCGCCGCCGGGCTACAGGCAAATCGATCGCCAGCGCAGCTAAGCTGATCGAGAAACCAGGCCTGGCGCGGGGTGCGTGCCACGACATCGACCAGGCGCAGATCTGCGGCCGCGTCCTCGGGAACGCGCGTCACGCTGACCGAAATCGCCGCCAGGTCCTGCGTCAGCCGATCGAACAACAGGTCCGCTCCCGGCCCCTGTGGCAAGGCAATGCGCAGTGATGCGGTGACGTGGTGTGTCGCTGTCCAGGCCCGGATGCGCTGCGCCGCTGGCTTGCGCCGGTCGGCCATGCCAACGCCGGCCCAGCGTTCGTCGACCTGGCCCGAATCATCGACCGTGCCGGGCGACACTACGCGCGTGGTGGTGATCCAGCCCGGGAACGCGAGCGCCGCAGCCAGCGCATCGCGGTCGATCGCCATGGCAATCGCTTCACGCAGCGCCGGGTCCGCCAGCAGGCGGTTGGGGGCGGAACCGGCGCGAGTTACCGCCAGCCCGAACAGGCCGTTGACCGGGTCGATCCGGGGTTTGGCAGAGCCCAGCGTCGTGCGGCTGGTGCGCGGCCAGTCAAGGAAGGTGCCGCCCAGCACAATGTCGGCCTGGCCAGCGGCAAAGGCGGCCACCGCCGCGCCGCCGTCCAATCCGCGCAGGGCCAGCTGGTGCACGCTTGCCGCCCAGTCCGGCACCGCTGGCAAGCCGCGCTTTTCCGGTGGGATCGGGATCAGCAGCGCGGCACCACCGTCGCGCGATAGCGCGGGGTCGGGAGTGCCTTTCCATGCCATGGGGCCCGCGCCTCGGCCATGATGCATCAGGCCAAGCTCGGGTTGCGCCAGCAATTGCAGAAAATCGGGCACGGGACGGCGCAGGCGAATTTCCACCACCCGGCCAGCCATCGCGCGAACATCCTCGATATCGTCCAGGTCGAGCGCCAGTGGCGTGTGATCGAGTCCAGCGATGGCCTGATGCAGCGCCAGCCGAATGCTTTCGCCGGAAATGGCGGGACCATCGGGCCAGTTGCCATCGCGCAGGCGGAAGATATAGCTTTGGCCATCGTCAGTGACGATCCAGCGGTCGGCCAGCGCCGGGATGATCCGCCCTTCGCTGTCCAGACTGACCAATCCTTCGGTGGTCGCGGCATGCACCAGTTCGGTCGCCAACGGCCAGCGGCCAAGCCCGATCAATTTCGCGGCGCTGTCGCCGATGACCACCACCTTGAGGTCATGCGCCTCGCGCAGGCTGCACCCCGCAAGAGCGAGGCTGGCAACCATCAAGGACGATGAAAGACTAAGGCGCCACATGGTCGCAGGCATAAGGGGAATAGGCGCGGAAGGGAACGATCTATACGATGGCCCAATTCGCGGCAGTGATGGAAAAGGAGGGATTTCTCGGTGGCGGTCTAAAACGAACGCCCCATAGAATGATCTCACCCCGGAAATGTCGCCACTTGAAATCGCTCACATCCGCCCGCGTTCAGTTCAAAGCCGCCAAATCGGCACTCTACGATTTTTTGCAACAGAGCCCCCTCTCGATAGTACCTAGGCTATCCCCAAGCTGTAGCGCTTTCCAATTAACAGACCAGGGCAGCGGGGCACCGACAGCTCATTTGCCGATAGCCTCGTCGTTGTGGGCGCCTTCGGATAAGGGCCTGCGGCGGCGCATGACCAGCAGCATTCCAGGCAGGACAATCAATACCAGCGGCGCGCCGACGGCTAGCCCGGCGATGATTGCGGTGGCGAGCGGGCGTTGCAGCCCGGCTCCCCGGCTGATGCCGAGCGCCAGCGGCATCAGGGTGAGGATGGCGATGAGCGCGGACATCAGGATCGGGCGCAGACGGGCTCGCGCGGCTTCCATCAGCACGGCGGCGGTCAGCGGCGCGGCGGGATCGATCTCGGCCAGCAGAAACACCGCCAGTTCGGTGATCATTCCCACCGCCATGGTCAGCCCCATCAGCGCCGAGATGTCGAGTTCGGTCCCTGTCACCCATAGTCCGACCATTGCCGAGGCTGCGGCCAGCAGCACCGTGGCGATGGTCGCGGCGGTATAGGTCCAGCGTTCGAACAGCCAGGTCAGCAGCAAAGCGGCGAGCATCAGCGCGGCCAGGAACACTTCGGTGAGGTCGCGGAAGGATTGCTGCTGCTGCGCGTAAAGCCCGCCATATTCCACCCGGACGGTGGTCGGCAGCCCCAGCCGCGCCACCGCTGCCTTGACCTGGGTCATGCCGCTGCCCAGGTCCAGCCCTTCGAGCCGGGCGGTCACCGGAATGAACGGGCTCAAGTTCTCGCGGGTGATCTGGCGCTGCCCGGCGGCGATGGTGATCCGCGCCACCTCGCCCAATGTCACCAACCGGCCATCGCTGGTGCGCAGCGGCAACTGGCGCAGCGCCATCGCGCGGTCACGCAAGGCGGCGGGCAGGCGCACCCGCACATCGATGTGGGTTTCGCCCCGGTAAATGGTGGTGGCGACACTGCCATCGACCGCGTTGGCCAATTGCCGGGAGATGGCATCGGGATCCAGCCCGGCCAGCGCCGCCGCCCCGCGATCGACGGTGATGCTGATGGCATCTCCGGCGACGCGCAAGCCATCCTGGACCTCGACCACGCCCTTGATCCCGCCGATCGCGTCAGCCACCTTGCGCGCTGACGCCGCCAGTTCGGCATCATTATCGCCAAACAGCTTGACCTCGATCGGCTGTGGCACCGCGGTCAAATCGCCGATCAAATCTTCCATCAACTGCGCGGTTTCGATGGTCAGGCCCGGCACCTGCGCCGCGACGCGGTCACGGATGTCCTTCATCACCTCTTCGATGTCGCGCCGACTGCCGCCTTTCAGCCGCACGAAGAAATCGCCTTCGTCGGCTTCGGTCAGGCCGCCGCCCAATTGATAACCGGTGCGGCGCGAATAGCTGGCGACTTCGGGGGTGGCGCGGATGATCGCTTCGGCCTGGCAGAGCAGGACATTGGTGTCCGACAGCGCCGCGCCGGGCTTGGCCTTGTAGTCGAGAATGAAGCCGCCTTCGTCCATTTTCGGCATGAAACCCGATTGCAGATTGACGAAAGACAGGATGCCTGCGGTGGCCAGCACCAGCGCCACCAACCCCACGAACAAGCCGGGCCGGGCAAACATCCGACGCGCCAGCCACTCGAACCGTCGTCCGACGGCGGCCATGGCTGGACCGGCTTTCTCGGCTGCGGCGGCATCCTTGAGCGTCAGCCAGCGCTCCGCCGCCAGCGGCAGGACATAACGCGCATAAAGCAGCGATATCGCCAGCGCCGCCGTCATCGTCACCGCCAGCGCCTTGAAGAAGCCGCCGGTTACCCCGCTGACCAGGGCCAGCGGCATGAACACCACGATCGTCGCCATGGTCGAGCCAAACAATGCCCGCGCCATTTCGCGCGCCGCCATCAGCATCGACGGGCGCGCGCCATCCTGCGCTTCTTCCAGCCGCCGCATCAAATGTTCGAGCATCACCACCGCGTCATCGACCACCAGCCCCACGGCGGCGGCCATGCCGCCCAATGTCATCATGTTGAAGCTCATGCCCAGCGTCGCCAACACCGCGCAGGTCGCGGCCAGCACCGCGGGCAGCAGCAAGGCGGTCATCAGCATCAGCCGGGCGCTGCGCAAAAAGAAGAACAGCACGATCCCGGCCAGCACCGCACCCACCAGGATGGCATCGCGCACGGCATCGGCGGCGCCGGTGACCAGCTCGGACTGGTCGTAAAACGGGCTGACGGCGATATCGGCACCCAAATGCGCGGTTTTGAGACGCTCGTTGACCGCAGCGACCAGCGCTACGGCATCGGCGGTCGGCGTTTGGCGGATATTGACCAGCACCGCGCGCGCGCCATTGGCGGTCACCGTGGTCCATTTGGGCGCGGTGCCGGGGGTGATCGTCGCGATCTGGCCGAGCAGGACGACGCCCGCGCCCGGCCCGGCGCCGGGGGTCACCGCAGCCTTGATCGGGGTTGCCGCCAGCGCGTCGGCGGTGGCGATGCGGCTGTCGACCAGCGCCAGGTACAGCCGGTGGCGATCCTCGATGCGGCCCACGGCGGCAACGGTGTTGGCGCTGCCCAGCGCGGTGGTGACATCGCCGATGCTGAGCCCCAGCGCCTGCATCTTTGCGGGATCGACATCGACCGCCAGTTCGGGGTCGCCGCCACCCAGGACATCGACCCCGGCGACACCGGGCAAGGACGACAGCAATGGCAGCAGCTTGAGCAGGGCAATCTGGCGCAATGCGGTCTGGCTGCGCAGCTTGCTGGTCAGCGACAAGCCGAACACCGGGAAGATCGTCGGATCGGAACGGCGCACCGAAAACCGCGTTCCCGTCGGCAGATCGGGCTGGATCCCCGCCAGCGCGCCTTGCGTCGCCTGCGTTGCGGCAACCATGTCCTCGCCCCAGTCGAAGCCCAGTGACAGCTCGGCGGAACCACGGCTGGTGGTCGAACGGATTTCGCGCACGCCGGGAATGGCACGCAGCGCCACCTCAGCCGGACGGGTGATTTGCGCCGACATCTGCGTGGCATCGCGTTCGCCAGCATCGATGGCGACCACGACGCGCGGGTAATCGATGTGCGGGAACAGCGCGACCGGCAAATGCGCGGCGGCAAACAGCCCGGCGATGGTGGCGATCACGATCGCCATCCAGATGGTCTTGCTGTGGCGCTGCAACGCCGAAATGCCCGCGCCGCCGCTCATTTATTAATGCCGGTGTCACGCACCTTCATGCCGTCGTCGAGCGCGGTCCCGCCGCTGACCGCGACCCGTTCGCCCGCTTTCAATCCGGTGGTGATGGCGACACTGTTGCCCTGTGCCTGACCGATCGTCACCGCCCGGCGGTGAGCGATGCTGCGGTCAATGACAAAAACATAGCTCTCGCCGCCATCGTCGAGCAGTGCGGCATAGGGAATGATCACAGAGCTGCCCGCGCCGGGGATGTCGAGCGTCGCCTTGACGATTTCTCCCGGTCCCATGCCCCCGCCCGGTGGTAGCAGTGCCACCAGCGATGCTTGCCGCGTCGCCGGATCGATGACTGGATCGACGCTTTGCACCGATGATTGCAACGCGGTGCCGCTGGTCGGCAGGGTTATCGTGATGGGCATTCCGGCATGCGCCCGCCGGGCAAGCTGCGGGTCAATGCCGAAGCGGGCGCGCAGCCGGTCGCCGGATACCACCCGCGCCAGCGTGGTGCCAATGGCGATCAGATCGCCCTGATGCGCGGTCAGGCTCTCGACGCTGCCCGCGATCGGCGCGCGCAGCGTCAATCGTCCCGCCCGGCTGGCCAGGCTGCTGCGGGTCAGCGCGGCAGCGCGGGCGGCGGATCGCGCGGCCTCGACA
>JALYHR010000122.1 GCA_030776465.1 Pseudomonadota bacterium | reverse complement strand
AGCAGCGCGCGTTCCCATAAGGCATAATCGACACGGCTGCGAACATGGCTGTTGAAGTCGCAATAGGGGCATTTCTGCAAGCAGAACGGCCAGTGGATATACAGTGCGCGCGCCATGCTGCCTTTCGGTCAAACTAAGCCCCTCCCCTTCAGGGGAGGGGTTGGGGTGGGGTCTCTCGTCTTGGCGCCACGTTGCGTGTGGACACGAAACCCCACCCCCCCCTCCCCCGAAGGGGAGGGGAAGTGAGCACCGCTATCAGTCCTGCTGCCCCGCGCCCAGTCCGAATTGATCCGCGACCAGCTTGGCAAAGGCGTCGGCGCGGTGGCTGATGCGGTGCTTTTCGGTCACGTCCATCTCGGCAAAGGTCAGCGTACTGCCGCGCGGCACGAACACCGGATCATAGCCGAAACCCACCGATCCGCGCGGCGGCCAGGTGATCGAGCCATCGGCGCGGCCTTGATAGACCACGCTGGTCCCATCGGGCCAGGCGATCGCCAGCGCGCAGGCGAAATGGCACGAGCGATCGACGTTCGGTCCCAATTCGGCGAGCAGTCCTTCGACCTTGCCCATCGCCAGGTACCAGTCGCGCCCGGCTGGCCCCTCGAACCACTGCCGTTCGGCCCAGTCGGCGGTGTAAACACCGGGCCTGCCGCCCAGCGCATGGATGCACAATCCGCTGTCGTCGGCGAGCGCGGGCAAGCTGGAGGCATGGGCGGCGGCAATTGCCTTGATCAGCGCGTTTTCGGCAAAGCTGGTGCCGGTTTCCACAGGTTCCGGCAGGCCCAATGCTCCGGCCGAAATGCAGTCGGTGCCATAAGGCGCCAGCAACGCCGCGATTTCGCGCAGCTTGCCCGCGTTATGCGTGGCGATGACCAGCTTGCCGGAGAGCCGGGGCATTATTTTCCGATCGCCGCCAATTGCGCGGCAAAAATGCGGTCACAGCCGATCCGCGCCAGCCGCAGCAAGCGCAGCAGGCTTTCCTCGTCGTAAGTCGCGCCTTCCGCCGTGGCCTGCACTTCGGCGATGTGGCCGCCCTCGATCAGCACGAAATTGGCGTCGGCATCGGCGGCGCTGTCTTCCAGATAATCGAGGTCCAGCACCGGTGTACCTTTATAAATACCGCAGCTCACCGCGGCGACCTGGCGCTCCAGCGGGTCCAGGGTGATCACGCCGCTGGCCAGCAGCTTGTTGGTCGCCAGCTTCAACGCCACCCACGCGCCCGAAATCGCCGCCGTGCGCGTCCCGCCATCGGCCTGGATGACATCGCAATCGAGCACGATCTGACGCTCGCCCAGCTTTTTCATATCGGTGACCGCACGCAAGCTCCGCCCGATCAGCCGCTGGATTTCCTGCGTTCGTCCGCTCTGCTTGCCTTTCGCCGCCTCGCGCGACCCACGGGTATGCGTGGCACGGGGCAGCATCGAATATTCCGCCGTCACCCAGCCCTCACCCTTGCCGCGCAGGAACGGCGGGATCTTTTCCTCGATCGACGCCGTCACCAGCACCCGGGTGTTGCCGAAGGATACCAGCACCGATCCCTCGGCGTGGATGGTGTAATTGGTCAGGAATTCGAGAGCCCGCATGTCGTCGGGCGCACGGCCGGAAGGTCGCATTAAAATCTCCCACAGCATCGCGCTGTCGCGATGCGTCCACAAAAGGCTACCCGCAACCGGGAGTCGCGTGCCGCTTTTCAGCGCCGCTCTTACTCGCTGTGCGGCAGAATGAAAGCTTGCGGGTGAAGCGCTGCGACCGACGGCCATTTACAAGCGGCCAATACATCATAGATAACTGCGATGGCCGCGCTTCCGATCACCGAACTCAATACCCGCGCTCGGGACGTTTTTCGTCTCGTGGTGGAGGGCTATCTGGCGTCGGGCCAACCTGTGGGGTCCAAGACCCTGGCGGGCGGCGGCGGGTTGAACCTGTCACCAGCATCGATTCGCTCGGTCCTGCAGGAACTCGAAATGCTCGGCCTGCTGGCACATCCGCACACCAGCGCGGGGCGGTTGCCGACCGAAATCGGCCTCAGGTTGTTTGTCGATGGCATGATGCAAGCCGCTGAACCGACCCAGGAAGAACGTGCGGCGATCGAGCGCCAGGTGTCGCAGCCCGGCCCGATCGAGGTCGCGCTGGCCGCAACCAGCGCGATCCTGTCCGACCTGTCAGCCTGCGCCGGGCTGGTGATGGTACCCCGCCGCGAACCGCGCCTGGCGCAGCTCAACCTTGTCCCTTTGTCACCCGGCCGCGCGCTCGCCGTCATGGTGGGCGAAGATGGCGCGGTGGAAAACCGGGTGATCGAATTGCCACCCGGCCTGCGCCCCGGCGCGCTGGAAGAGGCCGGGAATTACATCTCGGCGCATCTGGCCGGGCGTACTTTGGCGGAGGCAGCACGAACTATGCTGGCGGATATCGCCTCGGGTCGCTCCGCGCTCGATGCCGCCAGCCGCGATGTCGTCGCGCGCGGGCTGGCGGTGTGGAGCGAGGATGCACTGCGCCGCCCGGTGCTGATCGTGCGCGGCCAAGCCAATCTGCTCGACGATGCGGCGCTGAGGGACATCGAGCGCGTGCGCTCGCTGCTCGACGACCTGGAAAACAAGCAATCGGTGGCGGAACTGCTCGAACTGGCCAAAGCTGCCGAATCGACGCGCATATTCATCGGCTCGGAAAATCGCCTGTTCGCATTGTCCGGCTCGTCGGTGATCGCCTCGCCTTATCGCGACCGCGACGGCCGCGTGATCGGGGTGGTCGGGGTAATCGGGCCAACCCGGTTGAATTATGCGCGTGTCGTCCCCATGGTGGATTTTACGGCTCAATCCTTGGGCAAATTGATCGGATAGCTGGAATTTTGCACGACATGACCGATGATAACACACAGGCTCCGGATGAGGCGCTGACCGAAGAGGTAAAGCCCGAGGCCGCTGCCCCAGGTGGCGAGATAGCGGCGCTGACCGAAGAACTGGCGACCGCAAAGCAGGAAGTCCTGTATGCCAAGGCCGAAACCCAGAACGTGCGGCGGCGTCTCGAAAAAGACATCACCGACGCCCGCGCTTACGCCGCCACATCCTTCGCCCGCGACATGCTGTCCGTCGCCGACAATCTGGCCCGCGCGCTCGACGTCATTCCTGCCGAATTGCGCGAGGACGACAAGCTCAAGCCGGTCATCGCCGGACTTGAAGCCACCGGTCGCGAGCTGGAAAAAGTGTTCACCTCGCACGGCATCACCCGCATCGCCGCCATGGGTCTGCCGCTCGATCCCAACCAGCACCAGGCCATGATCGAAATGCCCCACGACGCCGAACCCGGCACCATCATCCAGGAACTCGCCGCCGGGTACATGATCAAGGACCGTTTGCTGCGTCCGGCCATGGTCGCGGTGGCGAAGAAACCGGATTAGAATGATTCGGTAAACGTCTGAAAAGACTTTTCTTCTCCCCTCCCGCTTGCGGGAGGGGAGAAAGCGGTCCTCGATCTCCGACATCACGACCATTGCGGAAAACCCGACACCGCGCCTTGCCGCGATGACTCCGCCGACCCTATAGGCCGCGCATGGCTGACGATCTGTTCCAGAATCCGCCCCCGACCGGGTCAACTTCAAGCTCGGTCGATGCCTATGACGGCTCGGCAATCGAGGTGCTGGAGGGGCTTGAGCCGGTTCGGCGGCGACCGGGCATGTATATCGGCGGCATCGATGAGCGCGCGTTGCATCATCTGGCCGCCGAAGTGATCGACAACGCCATGGACGAGGCGGTGGCAGGCCATGCCAATCGCATCGAGGTATTCCTGGACGTCGGCAACCGGATGACGATTACCGACAATGGGCGCGGCATTCCGGTGGACGAACATCCCAAGTTTCCGGGGAAGTCGGCGTTGGAAGTGATCCTGACGACGCTGCATTCGGGCGGCAAATTCTCGGGCAAGGCCTATGCGACCAGCGGCGGGCTGCATGGCGTCGGGGTCAGCGTGGTCAATGCGCTGTCGAGTTTTACCCGGATCGAAGTGGCGCGGAACAAGGAGCTTTACGCGCAGGAATTTTCGCGCGGGGTTCCCTTGGGCGACCTGCAAAGGCTGGGCGGGACACCGAACCGGCGCGGCACCTCGGTCACTTTCGTGCCAGACAGCGACATTTTCGGCGAGGATGCGAAGTTCAAACCGGCGCGACTGTTCCGGCTTGCCCGATCGAAGGCCTATCTGTTCGCCGGGGTGGAAATCCGCTGGAAATGCGCGCCATCGCTGGCCGCGGCGGACGTTCCGGCCGAGGCGGTGTTCCAGTTTCCGGGCGGGTTGGCGGATCATCTGACCGAGCAATTGGGCACGCGCGAATGCGTCACCACCGATTTTTTCCGGGGGATGCAGGACTTTCCTGGCGAAGCCAATGGCCGGGTCGAATGGGCGATTGCCTGGCCGCTGTGGTCGGACGGCGCCTATTCCTGGTATTGCAATACCATCCCCACCCCCGATGGCGGCACCCATGAAGCAGGACTGCGCACCGCCCTGACCAAGGGTATCCGGGCCTTTGCCGAGTTGATCGGTCAGAAAAAGGCCAAGGATATTACGCCTGAGGACATCGTCACCGGCAGCGAAATGATGCTGTCGGTGTTCGTGCGCGATCCGCAGTTCCAGAGCCAGACCAAGGACCGCCTGACCAGCCCGGAGGCGGCGCGCATGGTCGAGAACGCGGTGCGCGATCATTTCGATCATTTCCTCACCAGCCACATGGATCGCGGCAAGGCGCTGCTGAGCTATGTCATGGAGCGCATGGATGAGCGGCTGAAACGCAAGGCCGAGCGCGAGATCAAGCGCAAGACCGCGACCAGCGGCCGCAGGCTGCGCCTTCCCGGCAAGCTCACCGATTGCACCGGCGAAGGTGGCGGCGAGACCGAATTGTTCATCGTCGAAGGCGATTCGGCGGGTGGCAGCGCCAAACAGGCGCGCAACCGCAAAACCCAGGCGATCCTGCCGATCCGGGGCAAGATCCTGAATGTCGCGTCGGCGACAACGGACAAGATTCGCGCCAATACCGAGATTGGCGACCTGGCGCTGGCGATGGGCTGCGGCATGCGCAAGGACTGCAACGCCGACAATCTGCGCTATGACCGGATCATCATCATGACCGATGCCGATGTCGATGGCGCGCATATCGCCACGCTGCTGATGACGTTTTTCTTCCAGGAAATGACCGAGGTGGTGCGGCGCGGGCATCTCTATCTGGCGCAGCCGCCGCTGTACCGGCTGACCTCGGGCAAGGACAGCGCCTATGCCCGCGACGATGCCCACCGCGCCGAACTGGAAGCGACGCAGTTCAGGAACAAGAAGGTCGAAGTCGGGCGCTTCAAGGGGCTGGGCGAAATGAACCCCGGCCAATTGCGCGAAACCACCATGGCACCGGCCACGCGCAACCTGCTGCGCGTCACCCTGCCGCCCGAGGCGGAAGGCCGCGCCGGGGTCAAGGATCTGGTCGAGCGGCTGATGGGCCGCAACCCCGAGCACCGCTTCATGTTCATCCAGAACCGCGCCGGGGACATCGATCCTGAAATGATCGACGCGTGATCAAAGAGTAAAAGCCTGCAAGCGGGCATGGGAGCGCTCTAATTATCCCTGCGGAACCAATTTAGCTTGCCGCCGTTTCTGTCTCAGAACGTGAAAAGGAGACAGGATATGGGTATTCTTATGTGGCTGTTGGTCGGCGGCATCGTCGGCTGGCTAGCGGGCCTGCTGATGGGCGACAGCCTGGGTATTATCGGTAATATCGTCGTCGGCATCGTTGGTGCGTTCATCGGTGGATTGCTGCTGGGCGGCGGTAACATCAACAACGCAGGGCTGACGGTGGAAAGCTTTGCCGTCTCGATCCTGGGTGCGGTGATCCTGCTGGCGGTCGTCAATTTGTTCCGTCGTGGCAGGCTGAGGTAAGCGGTCGCCGATTGCCTGCGTTCATGATCTCTGCAACCTATCCGCCGGTTCGTTCTGGCGGATAGGATTTGCAGGCGGTGCAGTGTTTTGAAGGTACCAGCGATTACATTGTGACCGACGATCTGAAAATCGCGGTCAATGCTGCCGTATTGCTGCGGCGGCTGTTGCTGGTAAAGGGTGAGCCGGGTACGGGAAAGACCGTATTGGAAGGACAACCGCCGCCGCTTTGCCGAACGCACCCCACTTGGGGACATCCTGCATAAATACAGCCATGATTACAAGGTGGTGTTCGTCGGTGAGTCAGTCACCCCGGTGGCTCCGGTGGACTGGAGACGCGACGCGCGAACTGACCCGCAAGACGTATTGATGCCGACCAGGTGCCGGTATCGTTCTTGACTCGACGGCCGAAATCGCGTCACATCGCCCTCATATTTGCGGCACCGGAGCAATGATGGCGCTTGTTCCTGACCTGCCTCTGTTACCCCGACAACGCCGCCGCGCCGTTTTAGCGGTGACTGTTGGCAATGGGCTGGAATTCTACGACTTCGTGACATTTGCCTTTTTCGCGATTCAGATCGGCCATAATTTTTTCCCGTCGAGCAATGCCTATCTCAGCCTGATGAGTTCGCTGGCGACGTTCGGCGCGGGCTTCATCACCCGGCCGATCGGCGCGCATGTGCTGGGCGGCTATGCCGACCGGGCGGGCCGCAAGCCAGCAATGTTGATCAGCATGACGTTGATGGGATGCGGCATCCTGCTGATGGCCTTGACCCCTGGCTATGCCCGCATCGGCATCGCCGCGCCGCTGCTGGCGTTGACGGCCCGTCTGCTGCAGGGCTTTG
>JALYHR010000121.1 GCA_030776465.1 Pseudomonadota bacterium | reverse complement strand
ATCACAACGGGATATTATCGTGCTTCTTCCACGGGTTCTCCAACGTCTTGTTCCGCAATTTCCGCAAGCCGAGCGCGATCCGCCGCCGCGTCGAATGGGGATGGATCACCTCATCGATGAAGCCCTTGCTCGCCGCCACGAAGGGATTGGCGAAGCGGTCCTCATATTCCCTGGTCTTTTCGGCAATACCGGCAGCGTCCAGCCCGCGAAAAATGATCTCCACCGCGCCCTTCGCACCCATCACCGCGATTTCGGCGGTTGGCCAGGCATAGTTGAGATCGCCGCGCAAATGCTTTGAACTCATCACGTCATAGGCGCCGCCATAGGCCTTGCGCGTGATCACGGTGATCTTGGGCACGGTGGCCTCGGCATAGGCGAACAGCAGCTTGGCGCCGTGCTTGATGATGCCGTTATGCTCTTGCGCGGTGCCGGGCAGGAAACCGGGGACATCGACGAAGGTGATGATGGGAATATTGAACGCATCGCAGAACCGCACGAACCGCGCGGCTTTCTTGGATGAATTGATGTCGAGCACGCCGGCCAGCACCATCGGCTGGTTCGCCACGACGCCAACCGTGCGCCCCTCGATTCGCCCGAAACCGCACAGGATATTGCAGGCATGTTTGGGCTGGATCTGAAAGAATTCGCCCTCATCCAATGATTTGCCGATCACTTCCAGCATGTCGTAAGGCTGGTTGGCGCTGGCCGGGATGATCGTGTCGAGGCTGTATTCAAGCTGGTCCCAGGGTTCGGCGCAAGGCCGCTCGGGTACTTCGTGGCGGTTCGACAGGGGCAGGAAATCGAAGAAGTCCCGCGTTGCCAATAACGCCTCGATGTCGTTTTCCAGCGCCAGGTCGGCGACCGAGGTCTTGGTGGTATGGGTGACCGCGCCGCCCAGTTCCTCTTGCGTGACGATCTCGTTAGTCACGGTCTTGACCACGTCGGGACCGGTGACGAACATATAGCTGGAATCCTTCACCATGAAGATGAAGTCGGTCATCGCGGGCGAATAGACCGCGCCGCCCGCGCATGGCCCCATGATCAGGGAAAGCTGCGGCACCACGCCCGAGGCGTTGACGTTGCGCTGGAAAATCTCGGCATAGCCGCCCAGCGACGCCACGCCTTCCTGGATGCGCGCGCCGCCCGAATCATTGATGCCGATAACCGGAGCGCCGACTTTCATGGCGTTGTCCATGATCTTGCAGATCTTCATCGCGTGCCGTTCCGATACCGCGCCGCCGAAGACGGTGAAATCCTGGCTGAACACAAACACCAAGCGGCCATTGATGGTGCCGCTGCCGGTGACCACGCCGTCGCCGGGGATGATATTGTCGGGCATGCCGAAATCGGCACAATTATGTTCGACATACATGTCGGTTTCTTCGAAACTGCCTTCGTCGAGCAGAATCTCCAGCCGTTCGCGCGCGGTCAACTTGCCCTTGGCATGCTGGGCATCAATGCGGCGCTGTCCGCCGCCCAGACCTGCCGCGGCGCGCCTGCTTTCCATTTCGGCGATATTGGCTGACATGCCTTCGAAGCCTTTCGCAAGGGATTGTAGCAACCGCTAAGACACGCCGCCGTCGCACCGTCAATAGCCTTAATCGACCGATTAACTATTGCCGCGGCTTCCTCCCTCCGTCAAGCGGGAGGGGAGTTTGCAGCGCTATTTCAGCGCATCAGCACCAATTCCTCGGCCATCGACGGATGCAGCGCCATGGTCGCGTCGAAATCGGCCTTGGTCAGCCCGGCCTTCACCGCGATCGCGGCGGCTTGCAGGATTTCCGGCGCATCGGGTCCGATCATGTGGACACCCAGCACCCGGTCGGTTTCGGCATCGACCACCAGTTTGTACAACCCGCGCTCGGGCCGGTCCGAAAACAGGTTCTGCATCGGCCGGAAGTCCGAGCGGAATATTTTGACCTCGCCGAACTTTTCGCGTGCCTGCACCTCGGTCAGCCCCACCCCGGCCAGTGGCGGCTGCGAGAATACGGCATTGGGGATGCAATCGTATGACACCGTGTGCGATTTTCCGCCGAACACGGTGTCGGCAAAGGCATGGCCTTCGCGGATCGCCACGGGAGTCAATTGCACCCGGTCAGTAACATCGCCGACCGCATAGATGCTGGGGCAAGAGGTCGCATTATAGTCGTTCACCGGCACCTTGCCCTTGGCGCCCAGCGCAACCCCCGCCGAGGCCAGACCCAGCCCTTCAGTCTTGGGCTGGCGTCCGGTCGCAACCATGACCATGTCCGCCGCCAGCGGATCATTGCCGTGGGTGTGGACCATCAGGCTGCCATCGACCTGCCGCTCGACCTTTTCGATCGGGCAGTCGAAGCGAAAATCGATGCCGCGCGCCTGGGTGATTTCCAGCAGCCGGTCGCGCAGGCTTTCGTCATAGCCGCGCAGGATCTGGTTGGAACGGTTGACCACTGTGACATGCGCGCCCAACGCGTTGAATATCCCGGCGAATTCCAGCGCGATATAGCCTGCGCCCTGGATCACCACGCGCTTCGGGAACGTCGGCAGATCGAATACTTCATTGCTGGTCAGACACAGCTCGTTACCGGGAAAGTCGGGCATTACCGGCCATGCCCCGACCGCGACCAGGATGAATTTGGCGCTGACCTGCCGCCCGCCCGACAAGCGCACGCTGTTCGGTCCGGTGACCACGGCGCGCTCGTGAAAATGCTCGACCTTGTTGCTGTCCAGCGTCTGGGTGTAGGCGCCTTCTATCCGGGTGACTTCGCTGGCGACGAAATCGCGCAGTTTGGACCAGTCGAAGCTCATCGCGCCCAATGTCCAGCCAAATCCCGCCGCATCATGCAAGGCGTCGGCGAAATGCGCGCCGTAAACCAGCAGTTTCTTGGGCACGCAGCCGCGGATGACGCAGGTGCCACCGATGCGATGTTCCTCCGCCACCGCCACCCGCGCGCCGTGGGACGCGGCAATGCGGCTGGCGCGCACCCCGCCCGATCCCGCCCCGATGACGAAAAGGTCGTAGTCGAAATCAGCCATGGGAGCTCCTGCGCAAGGACAATGCCGATCGAAGGGTCGGCTGGACGTGGACGCGATATGGCCACGAGGTCAACAATTGCCAATCGGAATTGCCGCTGACTGTGATGGGCAAGCGGCTGGTGCTGCACCATACCGGCAAGACAGCACTTCCCGACAAAACCAAACTGGCCGACAAAACCAAACTGGGCCATGCTCCGTATAAACCGCGATGGAGGATGCCATGTTCACAGACCGCCCCCGCTCTCCAAATTACCTGGCGCGCCGACATTTCCTGAGCTGGCTGGGGGTTACCGCCGCCATGCCGATCATCGCCGGTTGCGGCACCAACAGCGCGCAGGCCAAAGCCTATCCGGTGCAATTCAGCGAGGCCGAGTGGCGCAAACGGCTGACTCCGGCCCAATTCGATATACTGCGGCAGGACGGCACCGAACCGCCGTTCACCTCGCCGCTGCTGAATGAACACCGCAAAGGCACATTCCTGTGCGTCGCCGATGGCAACCCGCTGTTCGATTCGCACACCAAGTTCGATAGCGGCACCGGCTGGCCCAGCTTCTGGCAACCACTGCCGCACGCGTTAGAAACCCGCCTCGACCTGAGCGCAGGCATTCCTCGCACCGAAGTGCATTGTGCCCGCTGCGGCGGACATCTGGGGCATGTCTTCGACGATGGCCCGGCGCCCACCGGCAAGCGCTATTGCATGGACGGAATGGCACTCAGCTTTCGCGCCGCTTGACGGGCCAATCACTGGCCAGCATGGTAAACCCTGGCCGATGGGCGGCGCGGACCAGGCAATGTCATGAAGGAAGATGTGGGGCGGGCTGCCCGGGTGCGGGTGGTCGACGATAGCAGGCTGCTCCGGCAACTCGCGGCGGCATGGCTGCTGCTGCCACTGGCGCTGCTGGCGATCTCGCGCAGCCATGCCGATAATTTCACCTATTGGCTGATGGTCGCGCAGAATGACCAGCTCCTGTGTGTGTGGCTGGCGATTTCGGTGCTTATCCTGATCCCGTTCCGCCACGGTCCTTCGGCGCTGCGGCTGTCCGGCGCGCAGGTCGCGCTGGTGGCGCTCGCGATCGGCGTTATCGGCTATGCCGGGCATTACCTGTTGCTCAGCGGCTATGATTTGTCGCGCGACGAGCAGATGGCCGATTTCGATGCGTTCATCTACGCTGCCGGTCGTATGGTCTGGCCGTTGCCGCCCATCTGGCAAGCCACGCCCGGCCCGCTCAACATGCTGTTCATGCTGCCGGGCGACCACCCCGTGGCCTGGGTATCGGGCTATCTGCCGGGCAATGCGCTGTTGCGCGCGGGTTTTGCCAAATTGGGAGACGCCGCGCTGACCGGCGGGGTGCTCAACGCGGGCAGCGTGCTGCTGGTGTGGGGCTGCGCGCGGCGGCTATGGCCAGGGCAAACCTTGCGGGACCGCGAAGCCGGGGTCATCGCCGTCGTCCTGCTGGTGCTGTCCGGGCAGATGGTGATGTGCGGCATGACCGCCTTTGCCATGACCTCGCATTTGTTCTGCAACCTGTTGTGGCTATGGCTGTTCCTGCGCGACCGGCGCAGGAGCGACTGGGCCGCGTTGGCAGTCGGTTTCGTCGGCACTGGCCTGCACCAACCGCTGTTCCACCCGATGTTCGTGGTGCCGTTCCTGGTGCTGTTACTGCTCGACCGGCGCTGGGATCGGCTGGCGCTGTTCGCCGGTTTCTATGCGGCGGCGACTGCGTTCTGGTTCGCTTACCCGATGCTGACTCATGGGCTGGTCACCGCTCCGCACACCACCACCATCACAGCCGGCACCAGTTACTGGACGCGGCTGACGGAGGTTTTGGGAGAGAATCACTACAACATCCCGATCATGGCCGCCAATCTGCTGCACTTCGTCGTCTGGCAGCACATCCTGCTGATACCGCTGCTGCTGGCTGGCTGTATCGCCGCGCGCTATGACCGGATGGCTGCGGCGTTGGCGGTCGGCTTTGTGCTGCCGATCATGGTGATGACCTCGATCATGCCCTATCAGGGGCACGGTTTCGGCTATCGTTACCTGCATGGCCTGCTGGGCAATGCCGCGCTATTGGGCGGCTATGGCTGGCGCCGACTGGAAGCATGGCATGACCGGCTGCGCCCGCTGTTCGTGCGCGGCAGCCTGGCCACGCTGCTGGTCCTGATGCCGGTGCAAGCCTGGGATACGCATGGCGTCTATGCCGCCTATGCCCGGATCGACGCCAAAATCGCGAAGGTGCCCGCCGATTACATCATGCTGGGCGAACACGACGTGCCGTTGGGGCTGGACCTGGTGCTCAACCGGGCGGACCTGAGCAACCGCCCGATACGGCTGTTCGATGGCGAGATCGACGATGCCGATGCGTTGGCCCAGCGCATCTGCCACCCCGCTGGGACCCGGCGAAGAATCATCATGGCGCTGCCCACCGATGCTTTTTTCCGCGACGTCATGGGCTGGTACGGCTGGCTTCCGATGGGCCGTGCCGACCGCAGGCTGGCCGAGGAAACGACCGCTTATCAGGATGGCGGATGCCAGGTGTTGCAGTTGCGCTGATGTGAAAGGATCGTTCAGGGCCTCATGAGCGCGATAAGCTGCTTTTTGATGAGTGCTCCGGAAAGATGCTCCTGATAAGAGCTGTATCCTTCGCGCTTCAGCCGCTGCCGAATATCCTCAACAGAATGACAGGCACCCTCCCGGGCGAGTTCGAATGCCCTGACCACTGCGCCCGAATTTGGCATGGATCCGCTCCCACCGCAGCGCCAGCCAGATTGAAGGCTGGGAGCTGCGGTTCGGAGCATACCAAATTCCTGCCCGCTATTACGTACGTTAGCGCGCATTTCTACGAAGCCAAATGGCGCCAGATCGCTTATGGACGGCGCGTCAGGCAAGGTGGCCGACGATTTTCGCCGCGATCACGCGAGATTGGCACAACGGACTTGATTTACCCGGTGGTTCGCCCAAAAGCGCAAGCATGAGTGCACGCATTTTCCAACGTCCGAAAAACGCCATGCAATCGGGCCGCGCAGGCACCGACGAGTGGTTGCTGGAGTTCGCGCCTGCCGAAGCCCGACGACCCGACCCGCTGATGGGCTGGGCAGGCTCTGGCGATACGCAAAGCCAGGTGGTCCTGCGCTTTGCCAGCCAGGCCGAAGCTTTGGCCTATGCCGATCAATATGGGATCACTGCGAGCGTCCATCCGACGCCGCCGCGCCGGTTGAAACTGCAAGCCTACGCCGACAATTTTCGCTGATTTACGAAAACGGATCCACGCCGAACGGCAAGTTCGCGCGTTCATGCCTATGCGTCCGGCCTGACAGGGCCATTTGCCCTTGCTCAAATCGAACAAATGTGGAACATGACTGACTCATGAGTCTTACCCATATTACCGTGCGTGGTGCCCGCGAGCATAACCTCAAGGGCATCGATGTGGCACTGCCGCGCGATAAATTGATCGTTATCACCGGGCTTTCAGGCTCGGGAAAGTCGAGTCTTGCCTTCGATACCATCTATGCCGAGGGCCAGCGGCGCTATGTCGAGAGCCTGAGCGCTTATGCGCGGCAGTTCCTGGAAATGATGCAAAAGCCCGATGTCGAGCATATCGACGGGCTGAGCCCGGCGATCTCGATCGAGCAGAAGACCACCAGCCGCAACCCGCGCTCGACCGTCGCCACGGTCACCGAAATCTACGATTACATGCGGTTGTTGTGGGCGCGCGTCGGGGTGCCTTATTCGCCCGCCACCGGCCTGCCGATCACCGCCCAGACGGTCAGCCAGATGGTCGATCGGGTAATGCAATTGCCCGAGGGTACGCGCGCCTACCTGCTTGCCCCGGCGGTGCGCGGGCGCAAAGGCGAGTATCGCAAGGAATTGGCCGAGTGGCAAAAGGCCGGCTATACCCGCGTCCGCATCGATGGTGAGATGGTCGAGATCGAAGCGGCACCGGCGCTCGACAAGAAACTCAAACACGACATCGAAGTGGTGGTCGACAGGATCGCGGTCAAACCCGGCATCGAGACAAGGCTGGCGGACAGCTTCGAACAGGCGCTGAAACTGGCCGAGGGCCTGGCTTTCGTCGATCTCGCCGATGGCCCGGTCCCCGGCCGCGAGGATGAAACCCAGGGCAAAAAGGCGATGAAAGGCACCGGCATGGCCGCCAATCGCATCGTCTTCAGCGAAAAATTCGCCTGCCCGATCTCGGGCTTCACACTGGAAGCGATCGAGCCCCGGCTGTTTTCGTTCAACGCCCCGCAAGGCGCCTGCCCGGCCTGCGACGGGCTGGGTGAAAAGCTGCTGTTCGACCCAGAACAGGTCGTGCCGAACGCGGCGCTCAGCCTGAAACAGGGTGCGGTCATGCCGTGGGCCAAATCCAACCCGCCCTCGCCCTATTACATGCAGGTGCTGTCCAGCCTCGCCAAGCATTACGGCTTTAGCCTCGATACACCGTGGCAGGATCTGACGGGCGAAGCGCAATTGGTTATCCTGCATGGCACCGGCAAGACCCCGGTGCCGCTGACCTTCATAGACGGGCGCAAAAGCTATACCGTGACCAAGCCTTTCGAAGGCGTGATCGGCAATCTCAACCGCCGGATGTTGCAGACCGAAAGCGCCTGGATGCGCGAGGAACTGGCCAGGTACCAGACCGCGCAGCCGTGCGAGGTGTGCCACGGCGCGCGGCTCAAGCCCGAGGCGCTGAGCGTCAGGATCGCGGGCGAGGATATCTCGATTTCGACGCGGCGCTCGGTCGCCGACGCGCTGGCATTCTTCTCGGGGCTGGAGGTGCAGCTAACCGCGCAGCAACAGCAGATTGCCAAGGCGATCCTCAAGGAAATCAACGAGCGGCTGGGTTTTCTCAACAATGTCGGGCTCGATTACCTCAATCTCGATCGCACCAGCGGCACGCTGTCGGGCGGCGAAAGCCAGCGGATTCGGTTGGCCTCGCAGATCGGCAGCGGCTTGTCCGGGGTGCTCTACGTGCTCGACGAGCCCTCGATCGGGCTGCACCAGCGCGATAACGACCGGCTGCTCGAAACGCTGAAACGGCTGCGCGATCTCGGTAATACCGTCATCGTCGTCGAACATGACGAGGACGCCATCCGCCACGCCGATTACATCATCGACCTTGGCCCCGGCGCGGGCATCCACGGTGGCGAAATCGTTGCGCAGGGAACGCTCGACGATATCCTCGCCAGCCCCGACAGCCTGACCGGCCAGTATCTGAGCGGCGCGCGCAGCATCGAATTACCAACCAAGCGCCGCAAGGGCAATGGTCGCGGCATCACCATCCACAATGCCCGCGCCAACAATCTGCAAGGCGTGACGGTGCGCATCCCGCTGGGCGCTTTCGTCTGCGTGACGGGGGTTTCGGGCAGCGGCAAAAGCTCACTGACCATCGATACTTTGCAGGCCGGTGCCGCGCGGCTGCTCAATGGCGCGCGCGTCATCGCCGGCGCGCATGACAAGATCACCGGGCTTGAAAACTGCGACAAGGTCATCGAGATCGACCAGTCGCCGATCGGCCGAACGCCTCGTTCCAACCCCGCCACATACACCGGCGCCTTCACCCAAATTCGCGACTGGTTCGCGGGCCTGCCCGAAAGCGCGGCGCGCGGCTATAAACCGGGGCGGTTTTCATTCAACGTCAAGGGTGGCCGCTGCGAAACCTGCCAGGGCGACGGGTTGATCAAGATCGAAATGCACTTCCTGCCCGACGTTTACGTCACCTGCGAAACCTGCGGCGGCAAGCGTTACAACCGCGAGACGCTGGAGGTGAAGTTCAAGGGCCGCTCCATCGCCGACATCCTCGACATGACCATCGAGGACGCCGAAAGTTTTTTTGCCGCCGTGCCGCCGATCCGCGAAAAGATGCATATGCTGAACGAAGTCGGCCTGGGTTACGTCAAGGTCGGCCAGCAGGCGACCACACTGTCGGGCGGCGAGGCGCAGCGGGTGAAGCTGGCCAAGGAACTGGCGCGCCGCTCAACCGGCCAGACGCTGTACATCCTCGACGAGCCGACCACCGGGCTTCATTTCGAGGACGTGCGCAAGCTGCTGGAAGTGCTGCACCGGCTGGTCGATCAAGGCAATTCGGTGGTGGTGATCGAGCATAATCTCGACGTTATCAAGACCGCCGACTGGATCATCGACCTTGGCCCAGAAGGCGGCGTGCGCGGCGGCGAGATCCTCGCCGAGGGCACCCCCGAGCAGATCGCCCGGAACGAGCGCAGCTTCACCGGGCATTATCTGGCGCCGTTGCTGAAGCAAAAGGGCAAAGTGAGCGCGCGGGAAGCGGCGGCGTGATTCCATAGTTTGGATGTTTTGACCCGTCATTGCGAGCGCAGCGAAGTAATCCATCTCCCGCGATGGATTGCTTCGCTGCGCTCGCAATCACGGATGGTGAAAAGGCGGCTACTTCTGCCCGCGCGCCAGTTGCTCTTGCCGATCGAGCTTGGAATCGCCCGGAACGAAGCTCTTCGAGGTCACTTTCAGCCAGATCAGCAGCGGCGCGGCCATGTAGATCGAGCTGTAGCTGCCGACGAAAATACCCATGGTGATCGCGGCGGTAAAGCCAAAGATGACGCGCGGCCCCAGCAGCAGCAGTGCCAGCAGCGTGATCAGCATCATCGCCGAGGTCATCACCGTGCGCGACAGCGTCTCGTTCACCGACAGATCGAGCAATTCGGGCATCGGCATGCGGCGGAATTTCTTCAAATTCTCGCGGATGCGGTCATAGACGACGATGGTATCGTTCAGCGAATAGCCGATGATGGTCAGCACGGCTGCGACGATATTGAGGTCGAACTCCATCTGGGTCAGCGCGAACAGCCCCAGCGTCAGCGAGACGTCATGCACCAGGCTGAGCAATGCGCCCGCGCCAAACTGCCATTCGAACCGGTACCAGATGTAGAACGAAATCGCGATGGCGGCGAAGCCCAGCGCCTCGAACGCGCTCCATCCCAGCTCCTTGGAAACCTTGCCCGAAACCAGATCGATGCCGTCGAGCCTTGTATCTGGCTGTTTGGCGGTGATCCGGGCGATAATCGCCTTCGACATTGCCGACGCCAGCGCGGGATTGCGCGCGGCACCCGGCGGCAATTGCATACGGATCGACACCGCGTTGGGCGCGCCAAAGGTCTGGATGATCGGGTCGCCATAACCCAGCGAGGCGACCTCGCTACGCAACGCCCCGACCGGCGCCGCTGCGCTATGGGTAAAGGTCACGCGGATCATCTGGCCGCCGACGAAATCGACGCCGAGATTAAGGCCGTTGACCGCGATCAGCACCCACGACGCAATCACCAGCAACCCGCTCAATGCAAAGAACGGCAGCCGCCATTTCAGGAAATGGATGTTGGTGTTTTCGGGAACGAATTTGAGCAGACGCATCTCTCGGATCCCTAAATATTGATGTCGCTGGGCCGCGTGCGGTGCAGCCAGCCCGCCACCCACATCCGCGTCAGCATCACCGCGGTAAACACCGATGTGCCGATGCCGATAATCAGCACGATGGCAAAACCGCGCACCGGGCCCGATCCGAACTTGGCCATCAGCAGGGCGGCGATGATATTGGTGATATTGGCATCGAAAATGGCGCGGCTCGCCTCTTTATAGCCCATCTCGACCGCTTGAAACACCCGCCTCCCACGCTTGCGTTCCTCGCGGATGCGTTCATTGATCAGCACATTGGCATCCACCGCCGCGCCGATCGTCAGCACGAAGCCTGCGATCCCTGGCAACGTCAAGGTGGTGTTGATGATCGCCATGACCCCCAGGATCATCAGCACGTTCACCATCAGCGCGATGTCGGCATAAATGCCAAACCGGCCATAGACGAGCACGATCACGATCATCACCAGCACCGTGCCGACGATCATCGCGATCACGCCCTTGTGGATCGAATCCGCGCCCAGGTCGGGGCCGACGGTCCGTTCCTCGATGACCTTGAGATCGACCGGCAGCGCGCCCGAGCGCAGCGCGATCGCCAGTTGATTGGCCGAATCGACGGTAAACCCGCCGGAAATCTGCGCGCTGCCGCCCATGATCGGCTCGTTGATATTGGGCGCGGACAGCACCTTGCCATCCAGGATGATGGCGAACGGATGACCGACGTTCTCAGTCGTCAACTTGGCGAATTTCGCGCCGCCCGCCGAATCGAAGGTGATCGACACCACCGGGCTGTTGCTGCGCGAATCGAAGCTCTGGCTGGCGTCGGTCAACTGGTCGCCCTTGATCCCGCCCAGCCGCTTGACCGGCAGCAATCCGGCCTCGGCGCCGTGTGCGCCGGGGGCATAGGGCACCAGATCGTCGCCCGGCGGCCTGATCCCCTGCGCAATATCGCTGGGCAGCGCGGCGGTATCAACCAGCTTGAATTCGAGCTTGGCGGTCTGGCCGAGCAGGTTTTTCAGCGCGGTCGGGTCTTTCAGGCCAGGCACCTGCACCAGGATACGGTCGCTGCCTTCGCGGATGATCGTCGGCTCGCGCGTGCCCAGCGCGTCGATACGCTTGCGCACCACTTCGGTCGCGGTGTCCATCGCCTTGGTGACTTCTTGAGCAATGCCCTCTTTCGTCGGGGTCATGACGATGCGGGTGGCGTCAACCACCTTGATGTCCCAGTCGCGCTTGCCGGTCAGGCCAGCGCCATTGGTCAGCGGCACCAGCAACTCGCGCGCGGCATCGACCTCGCCCGGATTGTCGACCATGAAGCTGAGCGAGCCATCCTTGTTGGAAATATCGCCGACTTTGACTGTGCCGTTCGCCTGGCTCAGCTTGATCCGGACGCTTTCCTCCATCGCTTCCAATCGTTGCGACACGACCTGGTCGGGATTAGCTTCGAGGAGCAGGTGGCTACCCCCGGCAAGGTCCAGCCCCAGATTGATGCGCGGCTGCGGCAAGGCGGCGGGCCATTGCAGATTGGCCACCGCAAAGATCGATGGCAGCGCCGCAGCGCAGCAAGCCAGCGCGATGAACCAGAACCAGAGCTTTTTCCAGCGAGGAAAATCAAGCATATTCAAAAACTTCGATCAAACAAGGAAGGCTGGATGGCAAGAAATCTCGCGCAAAAATCAGGAGGCCGGG
>JALYHR010000120.1 GCA_030776465.1 Pseudomonadota bacterium | reverse complement strand
CGAGCCGCGCCGCAGCGGTTTGTGTTGACGCCCAAGCCTGAAAAAAAGGGCCCGCCAAACTGGCGAGCCCTTTCCTGATTTCATCGCCAAAGGCGAAAGTGCGGGCGCCAAAGGCGCAAGCGTCAGTCGTCGGCCTTCAGGAATGCCGGCATGTGATCGGGGTTTCCGCCTTCTTCGCGGGGAGCGCGGTCACCGCCTTCGCGGCGGGGACCCCGCCCACCATCACGCCCACCCTCTCTGGCACCATCTCTGGCACCATCACGCCCACCACGGTCGCCGCGGGGTCCGCGACGGTCACCGCGATCGCCGCCGGGACGGTCGCCACCGGGACGATCACCGCGCGGTTCGCGGGCTGGGCGGGTATCTTCCAGCTCGGCGCCGGTTTCCTGATCGACGAGGCGCATCGACAAGCGCACCTTGCCGCGCGGATCGATTTCCAGCACCTTGACCTTGACGGCCTGGCCTTCGGAAACGACGTCGGTCGGCTTTTCAACGCGTTCGTTGCGCATTTCGGAGACGTGGACCAGTCCGTCCTTGCCGCCCATGAAATTCACGAAGGCGCCGAAATCGACGATGTTGACGACCTTGCCGTCATAGACCTTGCCGACTTCGGCTTCTTCGACGATGCCGAGGATCCACTTGCGGGCGGCTTCGATCTGCGCCGGGTCGGACGAGCTGATCTTGATCAGGCCCTCGTCATCGATATCGACCTTGGCGCCGGTTTCGGCGACGATTTCGCGGATGACCTTACCGCCGGTGCCGATGACTTCGCGGATTTTCGACTTGTCGATCTGGATCGTCTCGATGCGCGGAGCATGGGCGGACAATTCGCTGCGCGACGTGCCCAGCGCCTTGGTCATTTCGCCCAGGATATGCGCGCGGCCTTCCTTGGCCTGGTTCAGCGCGGCGGAAAAGATTTCGCGGGTGATGCCGGCGATCTTGATGTCCATCTGCATCGTGGTGATGCCTTCAGACGTGCCGGCCACCTTGAAGTCCATGTCGCCGAGGTGATCCTCGTCGCCCAGAATATCGGACAACACCTTGAATTCGCTGCCTTCCAGGATCAGGCCCATGGCGATGCCAGAAACCGGGCGCGTCAACGGCACGCCGGCATCCATCATCGACAGCGAACCGCCGCAGACCGTTGCCATCGACGATGACCCGTTCGACTCGGTGATGTCGGAGACCACCCGGATCGTGTAGGGGAATTCGTCCTTGGGCGGCAGGACGGCCTGCAAGGCGCGCCAGGCGAGCTTGCCATGGCCGGTGTCGCGGCGGCTGGGAGCGCCGAACCGACCGACTTCGCCAACCGAGTACGGCGGGAAGTTATAGTGCAGCATGAAGTTCGAATACGACAGGCCTTCTAGCCCGTCGATCATCTGCTCGGCGTCCTTGGTGCCCAGCGTGGTGGTGCAGATCGCCTGCGTTTCACCGCGCGTGAACAGCGCCGAACCATGGGTGCGCGGCAGGAGGCCGACCATCGCCTCGATCGGACGAACCTGGGTGGTGGTGCGTCCGTCGATGCGCTGCCCGTCCCGCAGGATAGCGCCGCGCACGATTTCGGCTTCCAGCTTCTTCATGACCTTGCCGGCCACCATCTGGGTCTGGCCGCCCTCGGCCGCATACGTGGCCTTGGCCTTGGCGCGAGCCTCGTTCAGCGCATTCGAACGCGCCGACTTGTCGGTCAGCTTGTAAGCAGCAGCGATATCCGCGCCGATCAGGCCCTTCAACGTCGCCTTCATGTCGGCGGTGTTGTCGGACAAGTCGATCTGCCAAGGCTCCTTCGCGGCCTTTTCAGCCAGGTCGATGATCGCGTTGACCACCGGCTTGATCGAATCATGCGCAAACATCACCGCGCCGAGCATGATGTCCTCGGGCAGTTCGCGCGCCTGCGATTCGACCATCATCACGGCATCGCCGGTGGCGGCAACGACCAGGTCGAGCGCGCCCGCAGCGGCCACGGGCTGCGACGGGTTGAGCGTGTATTGACCATCGACATAGCCGACGCGCGCGGCGGCGATCGGGCCCATGAACGGCAGCCCCGAAATCGTCAGTGCAGCAGAGGCCGCGATCATCGCAACGATGTCTGGCTCGGTTTCGCCATCATAGCTCAGAACATGAGCGATGACGTTGATTTCGTTGTAGAAACCTTCTGGAAACAGCGGCCGCACGGGGCGGTCGATCAGCCTCGAAACCAGCGTTTCCTTTTCGGTCGCGCCGCGTTCGCGCTTGAAGAAGCCGCCCGGAATGCGCCCGGCGGCAAAGAATTTTTCCTGGTAATGGACGGTGAGCGGGAAGAAATCCTGCCCTTCCTTGACCGACTTGGCGGCGGTGACGGCGCAGAGCACCACGGTTTCGCCATAGGTGGCGAGCACGGCTCCATCGGCCTGGCGGGCAATACGCCCGGTTTCCAGAGTGAGGGTTTTTCCGCCCCATTCCAGCTTTACGGTTTTGACGTCGAACATATATTTTCCTTCAGCCCACAAGCCCAATTGCCTGCGGGATTTGCTGCCGGGGAGATCCGTCCCGGTCCGGTGCGAGGCACTGTTGGCCTCATGGCCGCGCCCGCCGTATTGCGAGCTAAGCCCTGAAACGGTGCGGGACCTTGTCCTTCGCTGCCCGTTTCAGGATGGGTGTGGCGCATTTTTTCAGCGCCAAAATGCAAAGAAGCGGCCCAGGCTTGTTCTGCCGGACCGCCTCAGTTGCGAAATCTTACTTGCGCAGGCCCAGCTTGGCGATCAGCGCGTTATAGCGAGCAACATCCTTGCGCTTCAGGTAATCGAGCAGCGAGCGCCGCTTGTTCACCATCATCAGCAAGCCGCGACGCGAATGATTATCCTTTTTGTGCATCTTGAAGTGGCCGCTCAGCGTGTTGATCCGGCTGGTAATAATTGCGACCTGCACCTCGGGCGAACCCGTGTCGCCCGTCCCACGGGCGTTTTCCTGAATGATTTCCTGCTTCTTTTCAGCGCTTACCGACATATTCTTACTCCGCGACATCGCTGCAATTAAAACCCCGCTCGACGCTCAGACCTCCGTCTGAAAGCTGGACCAGGGCGATGGGAATATTCCCGCTGCGCGCCCAGTAAAGCCCGTCTTCGTGGGGCAACCCGGTCAGAACGCGGCCTTGTCGGACCGCCCTTGCCTGTTCCGGGTAGAGGTCCAGAGCCGGGATGTCGTCCAGCCCTGCCTCCAGCGGCAAGAGTATGTTCTCGAAGCCCGCGCCCTTACCCGCTTCGTTCAGCATGTCCAGCGAAATCGCCGCTGACAGCGTGAAAGGGCCCGCGCGCAACCGCCGCAACATGGTGACATGGCCGAGCGATCCGGCGGCGCGTGCAATGTCCCGCGCCAGGCTGCGGATATAGGTGCCCTTGGAAACATGCGCTATGAAAGTGGCGCTGGCCAATAAATCCTCTCCCCCCGGGGGAGGTGGCTCGCGCAGCGAGACGGAGGGGGCGGCGGGTGAGACAGTCGCGGCATGGTGAATGTTCACCAACGGACCCCCTCCGTCAGCCCTGTGGGCTGACACCTCCCCCGAGGGGGGAGGATTGAGGTAATTGAACGACGGGTGTTCCAGTTCCTCCTCCAGCGTCAGCGAATGCACGGTAATGGCGCGGGTTTTCATCGCCACCACTTCGCCCGCGCGGGCCCGGTCATAGGCGCGCTGGCCGTCGATCCTGATCGCCGAATAGGCCGGTGGCACCTGCTCGATCGGGCCGGTAAACTGTGCCAGCACCCCGGCCAACGTGGCGCGCGATGGCCGTTCGTCGCAACGCGCGATCACCGCGCCTTCCAGGTCCAGCGTGTCGGTTTCCGCGCCGAAGCTCACGGTAAACGCATAGATCTTGCTGGCATCGAGCATCCGTCCGCACAGCTTGGTGGCTTCACCCACCGCAATCGGCAGCACGCCGGTCGCCAGCGGGTCGAGCGTGCCGCCATGGCCGACCTTCACCCCCTTGCCATGCCCTGCGCTGCGCAGATTGCGCTTCACCGCCGCCACCGCCTGCGTCGAGCCGAGGCCAATAGGCTTGTCGAGAATGATCCAGCCGCTCAGCAAACCTCAGTGCCCGCCCGCCACCAAATCGGCCAGCGCCAGATAATAGCGCGAAAGCCAGTCGAACACCGGTCCAACCAGCCTGCGCACCGGATCAAACCCCGGAATCAGCCACGGCAGCACCACCAGCAGCAGGATCACCAGCAGCATCCCGCCCCTGCGGATGCCCGCATAGCGACGCGCCAGCCCGCGCGGCAAGAGTCCCTCAAAGATGTGCGAGCCGTCGAACGGCGGAATCGGCAGCAGGTTGAACAAAGCCAGGAACAGGTTGATCGAGAGGAAATTGACCAGATTGGCGATGGTGAAAGCGGCGAGAGCAGTCGCTGCGCCGCTATCGCTAACGCCCGCCATAACGCCCGCACGCGCTAACAGCCCCAACCCCACTGCGGCCAACCCCGCCAGCAGCAGATTGCTGCCCGGCCCGGCAGCCGCAACCAGCATCATCCCCCAGCGCGGATTGCGCAGCCGCCATTGATTGACCGGCACCGGCTTGGCCCAGCCGAACACCGGCAGATGGGTCAGCGCCAGCAGCCCCGGCAGGATCACCGTGCCCAATGGATCGACATGCGGCAGGGGGTTCAACGTCAGCCTTCCCTGTTCTTCGGCGGTACGATCGCCCAGCAAGCGCGCCATCGCGCCATGCGCCACCTCGTGACAGACGATCGCGAAGACCAGCGGCAGGATCAACGTCGCCAGATCGAACAATGTGCCGGTCATGTGCGTGGCTCCGGGCCTGCGACGTGCAAATCCAGTGCCTCGGCAAAATGTCGGCGGCACAGCGCGAGATAGCGGTCATTGCCGCCGATCTCGGTCTGGGCGCCATCGCGGACCGCTGCTCCGCGCTCATCGACGCGCAGGTTCATCGTCGCCTTGGCGCCGCAATGGCACACGGCCTGCAATTCCACCAGTTCGTCCGCCAATCCCAACAGTGCTGCCGACCCGGGAAACAAATCCCCCCGGAAATCGGTGCGCAGCCCGTAGCACAGCACCGGCACCCCCGCCTCATCGACGATGCGCGCCAGTTGCCAGACCTGCGCGGGCGCCAGAAACTGCGCCTCGTCCACCAGCACGCAGGATAAGGGCGCGGCAGCGTCGGCCCGCGCAAAGGCGGCGAACAAGTCGGTGTCCCCGGCGAAGCCGTGCGCGGGCGCGGCCAAGCCGATACGGCTGGTTATGGCTGCCGCATCCGACAGACCGCCACGCGTGTCGATGGCAGCCGTCCACAGCATCGTCGCCATGCCCCGCTCGCGAAAATTAAAGTCGGCTTGCAACAGATTGGTCGATTTTCCGGCGTTCATGCTGGCATAGTAGAAATAGAGCTTGGCCATCGGCGCCTACTGGGGTGCTGCAAATGTTTCCGCAAGCAAAGCTTCGGCAATCACTCTGCCTCGCCGCCCAGATCGCGGCTGACGCGCGGGTCGGCCAGCAGCCTGTCGATCTGGCTGGCGACATCGAAGCTTTCATCGCCGACAAAGCGGATCTTGGCGGCGTATCGCAGCTTCAACCGGCTGGCGACTTCCTTCTGGAAAAACGCGGTATGCGTGCGCAACGCCTTCAGCACCACCTCTTCATTGGCCCCCAGCAACGGCTTCACAAACACGATCGCCAGCCGCAAATCGGGCGACATCCGCACCTCGGTCACCGAAACCGACGCCGAAGACAACACGTCGTCATGCACCTGCTGGCGCGTCAGCAATTGCGACAAGACATGGCGCACCTGCTCGCCCACCTTGAGCAGGCGAACCGAGCGAGTCTCAGGCGTGGCAGCAGGTCGAACCATCAACTAATCATTGTTCCTCAGTCATCTTCGCCAGAATCCGCGCCAGCGAACGAACATTGCGCGCCGTCCCCCGACACCCCAGCCGCCGCTCGATAAAGCCATTGGTCAGCCGACTACCTCCAACCCCCGCGACATAATCGATATAGAGCGCCCGGTCGCCGCATGCCAGCCTTTCCGGCCCCCGCCCCGCATAAGCCGCGCACAACGCCTCGAAATTCGCGGAGTCCACCGCCGCGCTCAAAAACAGCGTATGAACCAGATTCTGCTCACCATCCGCTACGAACGGATTACCCGCCACTGCCTCCGCCAATTCCTCCCGCGTCCGCACCGCTGCGAAACTGTCGATGTCGAACCGCTCCGCCAGCAAATGCGCCAGCATCTCCTCCAGCCCATCGGTCGGCCGCTCGTCATAATCGAACAGCACATTGCCACTCGCCACCACCGTCTCGACGTTCTCAAACCCCTCCCGCTCAAACGCATGCCGCAAATCCGCCATCGTCAAGCGATTGCCGCCGACGTTGATACTGCCGAACAGAGCGAGGTAGCGAGGCATCAGCTGGTCGGTAGAATATCGTCCACCATCACCGACAGTGCATCGGCAAGCGCTCGCCAGGTAACGGGTTTGCCCTGCGCCTTTCCGTTCTCCAGTTCCGAAATCGTCGATTTCAAAACGCCGGACTGTTCACCCAGCACGGCAAGGGTCAATCCACGATGCTGCCGCCAGACCCGCAAAGGATTTTCACCCGCCAGCAAACGATCGACCATCGCCGCAGAAATATACTCCTCACCAGCCAAGCGCCGCGTCTCGGCAACGACGGCGGAATCGCCATCGCTGCGATCCTCGATCGCCTCGCATAGCCGTTCATAGTCCGCCACAGGCATCACCGCCATCCGCTGACCGGCTATTTCGATGATCTGAGCCGTCATACGTCAGTCCTCATAAGCCGAGCCACGCGGCGCAATATCGTCAATCCAGATAATACCATCTTCGACGCGAAAAATCACTCGCCAATTCTGAACACGCAGCCGGTATTCCACGCGCGCTTTCAGCCGCTTGACGTTGGCCGCCTGCGACAGAGGATTTTCAGCAAGCTCAGCTATTTTTTGCCGAATCAGCAGACGCTTGTCGGAGCGCAGCAAAGCGCGCGCGGCAGTTTTGGAGAACAGGATTTCCACCACCTTATCCTATTCACCTTCGGCGAAAGCGCGAAGGGAATTCGGAAAAATCGAAACCACATGATAGGGAATGGTGGAATAGTCCGAACGAACAGCGCATTGCCCCCGACGTTGATACTGCCGAACAGGGTTAGGTAGCGGGCGATTGATTGTTTCCAGTAAGCGGTTGAAGTTTAAGCAGAGATTCTGGGGCCAGGGGCCCCAGACCCCGGTCCTGTCGTTGTCGCGCTCCATTCGATCTCAGCGCAAGGCCGCCGCGCCGCAGGCTTTATTGGGAAATATGCCAAACGCAAGCTCACACGGCAAACGCCAGCTAACGCCCCTAGCGGATGTTGGCGCGACGGTGCTAAGTGATGTTATGAAGCTACTACTCACCAGACGCCTGTCATCGACTGCCTCGCTCTTGGCTCTTTCACTACTCACAGCGGCGTGTACCAGCAGGGAGGAGGTGGTGGGCGAGAACGCACAAATTCCGGGCACAAAATATTCGATTAACACCTTTGTGGTCAATCGAGCTGGCGCACTCGGCGGAGGGATAATGGAAGTCTGTGCTCAGAAGATTAACAACGATGGCTGCATTTTATTGGCCAAGTTTGATCAGGAAGAAGTGTCTCACGTCCATTTTGTCGGACACGATCTCTTAATAGATGTTCTGGGTACGAACGCACATGACGTTCAACTTACGACTGAAAGATTTATGGGCTACAATGTTCGGATCAATCCGGTGCCCCATTTCTGATAATCGAACAGCCGCTTTCCACGAATTTCGGACGTTCCGACCTCTCGTAGAACCGGCTCATCAATCTTTCCAAAGCCGCCTCACAGCAGGGCGTCCCGCAAAGTCAGCGCGCAACGACGGCATGAAGGGGAGCGCGAGGGGTTTGCCCCTCGCACCTTAACTCTTCAAACCCTCACAACGCCCACTCGCACTTCTTAACTCCCCTCTCGCAAGCGGGAGGGGTTGGGGGTGGGCATCTTTTAACGCGGCGACTGCGATGGGGTTGGTCGAAAAAGGAAGAAGTGCCCACCCCTAGCCCCTCCCGCAAGCGGGAGGGGAATCGGGTCGCGCTTGTCAAAGCGTGCGTTCGCGCATTTCGACTTCGAATGTTTCCAGCGTATCGCCTGGCTTGATATCGTTGGTATCTTCCAGCACGACGCCGCATTCCAGGCCGATGCGGACTTCGGGGACGTCGTCCTTGAAGCGGCGCAGTGACTTGATGTGGGTTTTGGAGACGATGACATCGTTGCGCGTCAGGCGGGTATAGAGTCCCTTGCGGATGTAACCTTCCAGCACGAGGAGGCCAGCGGCCTTGTCGTGTTTGCCGGCGGGAAATACTTCCTTGACTTCGGCGCGACCGACGACGGTTTCGATGCGTTCCGGGCCCAGTTCGCCGGCCATTTCCTTGCGGATGTCGTCGGTTAATTGATAGATCACGTCGAAATATTTCAGCCGCACCTTGTGGCGGGCGATCATCTCGCGCGCCTTTGCGTTGGGACGGACGTTGAAGCCGATGATCGGCGCGCCGGTGGCGCCCGCAAGAGTCACGTCGCTCTCGGTGATCGCGCCGACGCCTGCATTCAGGATCTTGACCTTGATATCGTCGGTCGAGATCTTGTTGAGGGCGTTGACGATGGCTTCGGTCGTGCCTTGCACGTCGGCCTTCACCACTACCGCATATTCCATGACGGTCTGCTTCGCGGCCAGCGCGGAGAACATGTTCTCCAGGCTTGCCGGAGCAGTCGTCGTGCGCGCTGCGGTGGCTTGTTCGTGGCGGAATGCCGCGACTTCGCGCGCGCGTGCTTCGCTTTCGACCACGGTCATGGTGTCGCCCGCCATCGGCACGCCGTTGAGGCCCAGAACCTCGACCGGCATCGATGGCGTTGCTTCTTTCACCTGACGGCCCTTGTCATCCAGCATCGCCCGGACGCGGCCCGATTGCGTGCCGACGACCAGAATGTCGCCGACCTTCAGCGTGCCGCGCGTGATCAGCACGGTCGCCAAAGGCCCCTTGCCCTTGTCGAGCTTGGCCTCGACCACGGTGGCTTCCGCCAGACGATCGGGATTGGCGCGCAGTTCGAGCAGTTCGGCCTGCAACAGGATCTTTTCGATCAGCAGGTCCAGCCCGGCGCCGGTCTTGGCCGATACCTCGACATCCTGGACGTCGCCGGACATTTCCTCGACCACCACTTCGTGTTCCAGCAGGCGTTCACGGACGCGCTTGGCATTGGCTTCGGGCTTGTCGATCTTGTTGATCGCGACGATCATCGGCACGCCCGCGGCCTTGGTGTGATTGATTGCCTCGATCGTCTGCGGCATGATGCCATCGTCGGCCGCGACCACCAGCACGACGATATCGGTGACATTGGCCCCGCGCTGGCGCATTTCGGTGAAGGCTTCGTGGCCGGGGGTATCGATCACCGTCAGGGTATCGCCCGACTTGGTCTTGATCTGATAGGCGCCGATATGCTGGGTGATCCCGCCCGCTTCGCCGCGCACCACATCGGTGCCGCGCAAGGCGTCGAGCAGGCTGGTCTTGCCGTGATCGACATGGCCCATGATCGTCACCACCGGCGGCCGGGGTTGCATCGTGGCGGCGTCATCGACATCGGAGGTGCTGTCGATATCGACATCGTTCTCCGACACCAGCACGATGTTATGGCCGAATTCTTCGACCAGCAATTCGGCGGTGTCCTGGTCGATGTTGTCGTTCTGGGTGATGACCACGCCCATCTTGAACAGCACCTTGACCAGGTCGGCGGCCTTTTCGGCCATGCGGTTGGCCAGTTCCTGGATGGTGATGACCTCCGGCACGACGACATCGCGCACCTGCTTTTCGCGCGGCTGCGACTTGCCGGCAAAATGCGCGCGCTTTTCCTTTTCGCGGGCGCGTTTCAGCGCGGCGAGGCTGCGGGCGCGCGCGCCTTCATCCTCGTTAAGCGCCTTGGTGACCGTCAGCTTGCCCGACTGGCGGCGATCGGCACCTGCCTTTTCGGGGCGCTGGCCGGGCTTCTTGACGGCAGGCTCTGGCCGGCGAACCTGCGGCACCGGGGTAAACCGGCGCGGCGCGGTGGGCGTCGCGGCAGCGGGCTCTTCGGTTTCATCCTGCGGCGCGGCGACAACATCGGCGTCCAGGGTGGGCGCGGATGCCGTCTCGGACGGAACCTCGGCAATGCTCACGGGCTCAGCCGCGGCTGCCGGGGCAGTGGGGGCGGGCGCAGAACTCGGCTCGGGTTGAGCAGCGGGGGTGGCGTCTTGCGTCACCCGCAGGCGCTGTTCCTGCTCGCGGCGGCTGGTCGCTTCGGCCATGTGCAGCCGGGCTTCTTCCGCCTCGCGCAACAGGCGGGTCTGCATTTCCTGACGCGATTCATTCGATGGCGCAGGGCGCGGTGCGGGCGCCGGACGGGCCACCGCAACCGGGGCCGGAGCAGCTACGGGAGGTGGTGGCGGAGCGGCGAGCACCGGTTCGGGCGTTGGCGCCGCTTCGCCGGACTTGCCCAGCACCTTGCGGCGCTTGACTTCGACGACCACCTTGTTGGTGCGGCCGTGGCTGAAGGTCTGCTTGACCTCGCCCGCCTGGACCGAGAGCTTGAGCCCCAGCGGCTTTCTGCCCAGCGTCGGTTTGTTGTCGGTCTCGCTCATGTCGTCAAACAGTCCTTCGGTCTCGATGCCTGCGCCGGCATCAACATTTATTTCAGTCTCGATGCCCGCTGGCATCGATGGGGTATATTCAATCGGCCATCAGCAAGGCAACGAAGCGGCAGCGGCCGCCTCGTCATCCTGCTGGTCAATATTTACGGGCGCTTGCCCAAAGCTTTCAGATGCCGCTTCATCCCGCCCCATGAAATGGTTCAGGCGCCGCAGCGGGCCGTCCAGCCGTTCTGCCGCAGCCCGGTCGGTCAGCGCCAGATGGACGACATTGTCGCGGCCCAATGCCACAGACAGCGCCGCCCGGTCCAGCGGCAAGATGATACCGCGCTGGCCGCTGCCTTCAGCATCCCGGCCAACCCGCCACGCCTGATCTAGCTTGCGCGAGCCGTCGCTGCTGGCGTCGGCAGCGTGCGCCAGCAAGGCGACGCGGCCCGTGCGCGCTTGTTCGGCGATGCGGTCAGACCCCAATATGAGCCTTCCGCCGCGCAATTCCAAGCCCAGCCGATCGGAAATGACGCGCAGCAAAGCGGCTTCGATGCGATCGGACAAGTCATCGGGGATAGTCATGGCCGTGCCGTGAAACGCGCGCGCCAGCGCGCCGCGCAGCTTGCCCTTGGCTATTGCCGCGTCGAGTTCCGGGCGAGTAACCCCGATCCACGCGCCTCGTCCCGGCGCGCGCGCCATCACATCGGGCAGCACCAGGCATTTGCCATCGGCATCGGGCGGCGCAATCGCCAGCCGGATCAGTGCGTCACGCGCATCGTTCCGGCCGGAGAGGATGCATTTCCGCTCCGGATTTTTGTCAGCGATGTCGGGCGTCAGGCGCTCATTGTGAGGGGTCCGCATGGGCGGCCTCCCCGCTTGGCTTTTCAGCTTCGACCGCAGCGTCATCCGGTTCTTCGTCGGCGAACCAATGCGCGCGCGCGGCCATGATAATC
Organism: Pseudomonadota bacterium; assembly: GCA_030776465.1. Lineage (GTDB taxonomy): Bacteria > Pseudomonadota > Alphaproteobacteria > Sphingomonadales > Sphingomonadaceae > Novosphingobium. Next base: position 50,299 of record JALYHR010000120.1, on the reverse strand, counting down.
TCGTTACCCTGTTCCTCGCTCAGGCCATATTGGCCCAGCACGCCACCCTTGTCGTCACGGCCATCGCGGTCGGGCCGGTCGCGGCGTGGCGGCGAATTGCTCGATTCGCGGCGGCGCTGCTCGACGCGCTTCTTGGCGATCAGCTCGTCGGTGGCCAGATCGGCCAGATCGTCCAGCGTCTTGATCCCGGCCTTGCCCAGAGTCACCAGCATGTCCTCGGTCAGATGCGGCATTTCGGCCAGCGCATCCTCAACCCCCAGCCCGCGCCGTTCCTCGCGCGCGGTTTCCTCGCGGCGCTCCAGCGCTTCCTGCGCGCGGCTCTGCAATTCTTCGCCCAGTTCCTCGTCGAAGCCTTCGATCTGCGCCAGTTCAGCCAGATCGATGTAAGCGACTTCCTCCAGTTCGGTGAAGCCCTCGGCCACCAGCAACTGCGACAGCGTTTCGTCAACGTCGAGTTCTTCCTCGAACATCTTGGAACGCTCGGCAAATTCGCGCTGGCGCTTTTCCGAGGATTCAGCCTCGGTCAGGATATCGATCGCGGAATTGGTCAGCGCCGACGCGAGCCGCACGTTCTGCCCGCGCCGACCGATGGCCAGGCTGAGCTGATCGTCGGGGACCACGACTTCGATGCGGCTTTCATCTTCGTCGATGACCACGCGCGACACTGTTGCCGGCTGCAGCGCGTTGACCACGAAGGTCGCGGTGTCCTCGCTCCATGGGATGATGTCGATCTTTTCGCCCTGCAATTCCTGCACCACCGCCTGGACGCGGCTGCCCTTCATACCGACGCAGGCGCCGACCGGGTCGATCGAGCTGTCCCGGCTGATCACGCCGATTTTGGCGCGCGATCCGGGGTCGCGAGCAGCCGCCTTGATCTCGATGATATTGTCGTAGATCTCGGGAACTTCCTGCGCGAACAGCTTCTTCATGAATTCGGGGTGGGCGCGAGAGAGAAAGATCTGCGGGCCACGGTTCTGACGCTCGACCTTCATGATCCACGCCCGCACCCGTTCGCCGACGCGCGCGGCTTCGCGCGGGATCTGCTGGTCGCGGCGGATGACACCCTCGGCGCGGCCAAGGTTGACGATGACATGGCCGAATTCGACCGATTTGATCACGCCGGTGATGATCTCGCCAGCGCGGTCCTTGAATTCCTCGTACTGGCGGTCACGCTCGGCATCGCGCACCTTTTGAAAGATGACCTGCTTGGCCGACTGCGCATCGATCCGACCCAGATCGACCGGCGGCAGCGGATCGACGATGAAATCGCCGACAACGGCATTGTCATCCAGCTTTTTGGCGGCGGTCAGATCGACCTGCTTGAAGTAATCCTCCACCTCCTCGACCACTTCGACCACCCGCCACAGCCGCAGGTCGCCGGTGCGCGGATCGAGCTTCGCGCGAATGTCGTTCTCGGCGCCGTAACGGTTGCGCGCCGATTTCTGGATCGCTTCTTCCATCGCCTCGATGACGATCGACTTGTCGATCATCTTCTCGGTGGCGACGGCGGTCGCAATCGCTAGCAGTTCTGCGCGGTTGGCGGAAATTGCACTGGCCATAGTCAGTCTTCCTGTGCCTCTATGAGCGGTTCTTTGTCGAATGGTTCATATTCGAAGTCTGGTGCCCCGCTGGTGTCGAGCGGGCGGGTGGCGGCGATCAGCCGGTCGGTCAGGACCAGCTTGGCAGATTGAATATCATCGATCGGGAAGCTGATTCGCCCCGACTTGCGGTCTTCGAGCGTGATCAGATCGCCCTCGATGCCGATCAATTCGCCATGCAGCGACTTGCGGTTGCCATCAACCGGCTTTTCCAGCAGCACGCGCGCCTCGTGGCCCGCCCATCGGCTGAAATCCTGCCGCCGCGTCAACGGCCGGTCGATCCCCGGCGAACTGACTTCAAGCCGGTATGCCTGCGCGATCAGCACCTCGCCTGCTTCTTCCAGCTCGTCGATGCGGTCGGAAACCCGGTGCGACAGCGCCGCGCAATCATCCAGTACCAATTGGCCGGTGTCGGGCCGTTCGGCCATGATCTGCAGCGTGTGCTCTTCATCGCCGACTTCGCTCTTGCCGAACAGGATCACGCGCACGAGATCGAATCCGAGGGCCCTGGCCTCCTGCTCGACGATCTCTGTGATGCGCGCAATATTCGCCATGCAACCTTTCCAAATACCGTCCCGAACCGGCTCGCTAAATGCTAATGCCAAATGCATAATGCCACAGCGTGTCGCGCCGGCCCCGGTGGCGCCAGCCCGGACGTTGCGTCACAATGTCGGGATTTGCGCCAGATACGCGAGGCCGCCGCAAAAAGCAAGAGCCGCGTTCCTGGTAGCTGGTTGGAATTCCTGTTTCCGGATTTTTTTGGGCGGTGCTGGCGCTCTTGTATCCCTGGCCTACACCACGCCACACACCTGAACGACAGAAGCGCTCATCCATCTCCTTGCCAAGATGACTTGTCTGTGGTTCAAACTATCGCTTCGTCATGGTGGCATCTACGAGAGCGCAAGACCGCATTTACAGGCTGAAATTCCCGGCGGGGTCTGTGATTCAGTGACCGACAATCGGGCGGCCCTCGACTGCCAAAGGGGGGCTGGCATCCACGGTACTCGTCGCAATTATCGCGTACTTCAGGCAGGCAGGGGCCTGGCGGCGCTGGCGGTCGTCGGTTTTCATGCCAATCGCTTGTGCGGACTGCCGAAATATTTCGGCCGCGAGCCGGCGGCGCTGTTCCGCGCCGGGAGCAGTGGGGTCGATTTCTTCTTTGTCCTCAGCGGGCTGGTCATGGTGCTGGCGCATCGTGCCGACCTGGGCCAGCCGCGATCCGTGCTGTCGTTTGTATGGAAACGGTGCCGCCGGATCTATCCACCGCTGTGGGTGGTTTTGTGCGTGATCCTCATATTGCGGATAGCGTTGCCGGGCTTGGCGCCTGGCGGCAGCCCGCATGCCGACGCGCTGATCAATGCCTTTGCCGCAGGGCCGGTCGTTCCAGAGATCGAACCGCTGCTGGGGGTGGAATGGACGCTACGGTGCGAAATGCTGTTCTATGCGCTGTTTGCAGTGATGCTGTGGCGCTGGCGCCCTGGTCTGACGGTCATCGCCGCCTGGCTAGCGCTGTCCCTGGCAAGCGCATTTGTGCCGATGCCCTTTCCGTGGCTGTTTCTGTTCAGTCCCCTGTATGTACTGTTCGGCATGGGCATGGTGGTGGCATGGCGCGTGTTGCGCGCGCCGAACCTGCCCGGCCATTTGGTGTTCGATTGGCTGTTCATGGCCGTCGGCGCCATGCTGTTTGCCGCGACCTGGGGCGCCGTCGTCGTGTCCCCGGCGGTGCGCGATTCGGACTTGACGCCGTGGTGTTATGGCCTTGGTGCGTCGTCGCTGATGCTGGGGCTGATCGCGCTCGAACGGCGCGGAGCGCTGGTGGTGCCCGCCGCACTGACCGCGTTGGGCGATGCGTCCTATTCGATCTATCTCGTCCATTTCGTCGTCATCTCAGCCGCGACCAAACTGGCCATGGCGATTAACCGCCAGGTTCCGATGTGGGTAGGCGCTTGGTGGCTGGTGATTGTTGCCACAGGCACTCTGGCCGGATTTATTTTCCATGGGTTAGTCGAACGCCCGCTCTTGCGGCGGTTTGCCAGTCCGCCCAAGCTGATCTGCAATCACGGATCGGGGTAGTCAGAACTTGTACGCTATGCCAGGCCCGAGCAAAAGACGCATGGATTTAGCCCCACCGCGCCGCTAGGGGCGACACCATGCAAAACCTGCAAGACATCCTCGAAGAATACGAATTTCTCGACGCCGACGAACGCTATCGCCTGCTGATCGAACTCGGCCGCGAGCTAGAACCGATGCCTGACGCGCTAAAGACCGATGCGACGCGGGTGCTGGGCTGCTCGGCCAGCGTCTGGGTCTATCCCACGACGGCTCCTGACGGCAGCCTGCATTTCCTGGCCGACAGCAACGCCGCGATCACCAAAGGCATCATCGCATTGGTGCTGACCACGGTGCAGGACCGGCCCGCCGCCGAAGTCGCAGCAATGGATGTGGCGGCTGCGCTGTCGCCGTTCGATCTCAAAAACCAGCTATCGTCGAATCGCACACAAGGCGTACCCAACATGATCGCCCTGATCCGCGAACATGCAGCGCGCCTAGCTGCGCAGCAATAAACAGGATAATCCTGCGCAGCAAAAAGCAGGATAATCCGCGCAATAAAATGCAGGGTAATCAGCGGTAGCCAAGCACCACCTTGCAAAACCCGCCGCCGCGCCTAATTGCACCTTATGTCACCCACGCCGCGCACGCTTTACGAGAAAATCTGGGATGCCCATGTCGTCGAAAGGCGCGATGATGGCACCTGCCTGGTCTATATCGATCGTCACCTCGTCCATGAGGTCACCAGCCCACAGGCGTTTGAGGGGCTGCGTTTGGCCGGGCGCAAGGTTCGCCGGCCCGACCTGACGCTGGCCGTGCCCGACCACAATTTGCCGACGACGGCACGGCGCGATGCTGCGGGTCGCCCGATCCCGATTGCCGATCTGGAAAGCGCCACCCAACTGGCCGCGCTGACGCGCAATACCGCCGAATTCGGCGTCCATATGATCGGCGACAGCGACGTCGAGCAAGGCATCGTCCATGTCGTCGGGCCAGAGCAGGGCTTTTCTCTGCCCGGCGCGACGATCGTCTGCGGCGACAGCCATACCTCGTGCCACGGCGGGTTGGGCGCGCTGGCCTTCGGTATCGGCACGTCCGAGGTCGAGCATGTGCTGGCAACCCAGACGCTGCTGCTCAAGCAATCCAAAACCATGGAAGTCCGTGTTGATGGCGACTTGTCCCCCGGCGTCAGCCCCAAGGATTTGATCCTGCACATCATCGGCGTGGTCGGCACTGCGGGTGGCACCGGCCATGTCATGGAATTTCGCGGCCGCGTGTTCGAGACGATGTCGGTCGAGGGTCGGCTGACGGTCTGCAACATGTCGATCGAGGGCGGCGCGCGCGCCGGGCTGATTGCGCCCGATGCGACCACGTTCGCCTATCTCAAGGGTCGTCCTTATGCGCCAAAGGGCGCCGATTGGGACAAGGCGGTGGCGTGGTGGACCAGCCTGGCCACCGATCCCGGCGCGCGTTTTGACAAGGTGGTGGTGATCAATGCCAACGCTGTGCAGCCGACCGTCACCTGGGGCACCAGCCCCGAAGATACCGTGGCGATCGGCGGCGTGGTGCCTGCGCCGGAAAGCTTTGCCGACCCGTCCAAACAGGAAGCCGCGCGCAAGAGCCTGGATTACATGGGGCTGACGCCCGGCCAGCGCATGGCCAGCGTCGCGGTGCAGAATGTCTTTATCGGCAGTTGCACCAATAGCCGGATCGAGGATCTGCGCGCCGCTGCCGCCGTGCTCAAGGGCCGCCACAAGGCGGCAGGAGTCAAATGGGCGATCGTCGTGCCGGGCTCCGGGCTGGTCAAGCGCCAGGCCGAGGCCGAGGGTCTGGACCGCATATTTACCGAGGCCGGGCTGGAATGGCGCGAGCCGGGCTGCTCGGCCTGCCTGGCCATGAACCCCGACAAAGTCCCCGCCGGAGAACGCTGCGCCTCCACCAGCAACCGCAATTTCGTCGGTCGGCAAGGACCGGGCGCGCGCACCCATCTGGTTTCCCCGGCAATGGCGGCGGCGGCGGCAGTAACGGGTCATTTGACAGACGTGCGCGATCTTCTGTGATCGCGCTTCACAATAGACGTGCGCGATCTTCTGTGATCGCGCTTAAAAAAAGACGTGCGCGATCTGCTGTGATCGCGCCTTGAATCCGGTTGGCGCCAAGCTCATAAAGGAAAACCATGACCGACAAACCCGACAATTCCGCTGACAAGTCAGGCTGGAGCAGCAGCGCGATCGCTGGCGCCGCGATCGGCTCGGCGGCGCTGGCAGCGGCGCTGCTGTTTGTGTCGCGGCGGCGCGACGCCGCCAAGGCCAAGACGGACCCGGTTCACCCCGAAACGGCGCCAGAGACCGATTGAGCCAATGAAAGCCATCCATCACGTCGCCGGGCGCGCCATTCCGTTTGGCCGCAAGAACGTCGATACCGACGTCGTCATCCCGGCGCATTGGCTGAAAACGATCAGCCGCGAGGGCTTGGGACGAGGCGCATTCGAAACGGTGCGACAGGAGCCGGGCAATTACTTTGACGACCCCGAGTTCAAACACGCCCCGATCCTGATCGCGGGCGACAATTTCGGCTGTGGCTCCAGCCGCGAGCATGCCGCCTGGGCGCTGCTCGACATGGGCATCACCTGCGTTATCGCCCCCAGCTTTTCCGACATCTTTTCGAGCAATGCCTTCAAGAACGGCATCCTGACCGTCGCCCTGCCGCAAGCCGCGATCGACCGGCTGATGGAAGTGGCCAAAACCGACCCGATCGACATCGACCTCGACACGCAAAGCGTGACGACACGCTTTCAGGACCGTTTCACCTTCGAAATCGATCCATTCCGCAAGCATTGCCTGCTCGAAGGCCTTGATGAAGTCGGGCTGACGATGAAGCAGGACCAGGCGATCACCGCGCATGAGCAGCACGCCCGCGCCGCGCTGCCGTTTCTCGCGGAAGCTGCTGCCTGACATGACCATGCCCCACGACCACCAGCACGCCGCCCCGAACGGCTTCACCCATGATGAAGAAATGCAATTTCGCATCCATGCCCGACGCAACCGGTTGCTGGGGGGATGGGCGGCGGAAAGGATGGGGCTGTCCCCTGCCGAGGCCGAGGCTTATGCCAAAAGCGTGGTCCAGGCCGATTTCGAGGAATCGGGCGATGAGGACGTGATCCGCAAACTGCTGGGCGATTTGATTTCAGCCGGAGTCGATGCCGACGAAGGCGAAGTGCGGGATGCCATGCATGCCAGGGAAATCGACGCGCGCCGTGCGCTGATGGGCGAGGGCTGACGCCATGGCAATGACTGCATCCGATATCGAAACGCTGATTCGCGCCGGGCTCCCCGATGCCGAAGTGACGATCACCGATCTGGCCGGGGATGGCGACCATTACGCCGCGCATGTCGTATCGGCGGCATTTGCGGGCAAGCCGCGCGTGCTCCAGCACAAGCTGGTCTATGCCGCGCTGGGTGGCCGCATGGGCGACGTGCTCCATGCCTTGCAATTGACGACCGCTGCCCCCAATTAATCGTTACAGCAATGATATCAAGGCGGGGCGCCAGACAGCTTCGCCATTCTCCGTGCAGTCAAGGGTTAGCCGCCATGTCCGACGTTAACACCCGCCTTGCCGAAATCATAAAAACCAACGATGTCGTGCTGTTCATGAAGGGCACGCCGCTATTCCCGCAATGCGGTTTTTCCAGCCGCGCGGTCGCGATCCTCAACCACCTGGATGTCGAATTCCACAGCGTCGATGTGCTGCAGGACAGCGAAATTCGCTCAGGAATCAAAGCCTTTTCGGATTGGCCGACGATCCCCCAGCTTTACGTCAAGGGAGAATTCCTGGGCGGCAGCGACATCATGATCGAAATGTTCGAAGCGGGCGAACTCAACGAATTGCTCTGCGAAAAGGGCATCGTTCGTTCGGCCTGATCCGGCACTTTTAAGCTTGCCACCATATGATCTGCCCGCAACAGGGGAGGCCATGGTTCAAACAGTCGCCTCTTTCCCATTTCCGGTCAAACCGGCGGCGACCGTCGTTATCTTTCGCCTTGCCAGCCCGGGTCAGCCGCCCGAATTGCTGATGGTGCAACGCGCCAAAAATATGCGCTTCGCGGGCGGCGCTGCGGTATTTCCGGGGGGACGAGTCGATGAAGCGGACCGGATTCTGGCCGGAGAGTTGTTGGGGGGCGACCTCGATGAAGCGGCGGCCCGCATTGCCGCCATCCGCGAAACGCTGGAAGAAACCGGGCTGGCCATCTGCATCGATCGCCCGGTTACCGGCAGCGAAGCGGCACAAGCCCGGCAAATGCTGCTCGCCAATGGCGAGCTGGCCCCGGTCCTGGCGCATATGGGCTGGCGGATCATGCCCGATGTGCTGACCCCGTTCGCCCGCTGGTGCCCCAGGCACGAAGGCAGTTTCGACACGCGGTTCTACCTTGCTGACCTTGGCACCGGGGCTGTCGATATCACCGTCGATCAGACCGAAAACACTCATTTGTTCTGGGCGACCGCTGCTGACGCGCTGGCCATGGCCGATCGCGGCGAGATCAGCGTGATTTTCCCCACCCGACGCAATCTTGAGCGGCTGGCGCTGTTCGGCAGCTTTGCAGCGGCGCGCGCACAGGCGCTGGCCCATCCGGTGCGCATGATTTCGCCTGCCACTATCGAGAAAGACGGCGTGCAGTGGCTGACCATCCCCGATGACCAGGGCTATCCGGTTACCCGCCAGACGCTGGCCACGGCGAAACGGGGGCTGCTCTAGCTCTCCGCAAACCCGAACGGCACCGTGCCGCGCCGATCACCTGTCGCGTAAGCCAGCTTCGGCGCATGTTCGGGCAGCGCAGGCCAAGGCGACGACGCTCCACCACCGGGCGATCGAGCCTTCCGCCACCCGCATAGATGGTGCGCACAATCGAGAAAAAGTGCTGGCCATCGGGCAATTCCAGCCATTGCGTCACGATCCGGCCCGGACTGGCGAACACGGAATGGAAAAATCCAGGACACGCCTGAATCGATCAAGTTTTCCAATCTCTACCATCGGCTGAGCAGCCGGTCGCTGAGATCATGCGCTGACAGCGACACAAGCTCCTGGAGAGAGGAGTGCAGGCCGTCTGCCATTGTGCAGCGGGCCTGTTACTCAAACATTCGCGTCGATCGGTCCCAGGCTGCTGCCGCTGACGAATTGGCGGACATAGGGGTTGTCGGTGGTGTCCATCTCGCCCACCGGGCCGCGCCAGACGATGCGGCCCTGGTACAACATCGCCACCTCGTCGGCGATGGTCCGGGCCGAGGCCAGATCATGGGTGATCGAGACCGCCGTGCAGCCCAGCGAGCGGACCTTGTCGACGATCAGTTCATCGATTGCCGCCGCCGTGATCGGATCGAGGCCGGTGGTCGGTTCATCGAAGAACAATATGTCGGGCTGGCCGACGATGGCCCGCGCCAGGCCGACGCGCTTTTGCATGCCGCCTGACATTTCGCCCGGATAAAGCTGGGCCACGTCCGCGCCCAGACGCACCAGTTGCATCGCCGCAATCGCGCGCTCGCGCGCCTCGCGCCGGGGGACGCCATCGGCATGCACCAGGCGGAACGCGATGTTTTCCCAGATCGTCAGGCTGTCGAACAGCGCCGCGCCCTGGAACAGCATGCCGATCCGCGAAAATAGCGGGCGGCGTTCATTTTCAGACAGCATCGTGACATCGACGCCGTCCAGCAACACTTGCCCGGCATCGGGCTGCATCAGCCCCAGCGCGATCTTCAGTGTCACCGACTTCCCCTGCCCCGACCCGCCGATCAGCACCAGCGAACGGCCCGGCGCGACCGCCAGGTCCAGCCCATCGAGCACCGGCGCGCGCGCGAACCGCTTGGACACAGCGCGCCACTCCAGCTTGGGCACCGCTGAACCTGCCACACCGCTCACAGGCGGGTAAACAGCGAGGTGAGCAGATAATCGGCGGCCAGGATCAGGATCGCCGAAGACACCACCGCCTGCGTCGTCGCGCGGCCCACACCGCGTGCGCCGCCGACTGCGGTCATGCCGTGATAGCAGCCCATCAAGCCGACGATAAAGCCGAATACCGCCGCCTTGATCAGCCCCGATTCGACATCCCACGCGGTCAGGAAGCTGGCGGTATTGGCGATGTAAATCTGCGGACTGGTGCCGAGCATGTGGATGGCGACTTGCCAGCCCCCGGCCACGCCGATGATATCAGCGACCAGCGTCAGCAGCGGCAAGGCAATGATCGCCGCGATCAGCCGGGGCGCGATCAGATAGCGAAAGGGATCGGTGGACAAGGTCACCATCGCGTCGATCTGTTCGGTCGCGCGCATCGCCCCGATTTCAGAGGCAATCGCCGCCGCCACCCGCCCGGCCAGCATCAGCGCCGCCAAAACGGGGCCCAACTCGCGGGTAATACCCAGGGCGACGATCTGCGCCATGACCTGTTCGGCGTTGAAGCGATCGCCGCCGCCATAGATGTTGAGCGCCAGCGCCGCGCCGGTGAACCACGCCGTCAACCCGACGACGGGCAGCGACAGAAAGCCGATAGACCCCAATTGGCGCAGGATTTGCTGCGGAAACCAGCGCGGTGTCACCGCCGCATGCAACCCGCGCCCGGCAAAATTGGCAACCCGGCCGACCGACGCGGCCATGTCCAGCGTCGCGCGCCCGATGGCGGCAACCGGGCGCAGCGGAGCGGGAACCGTCTCCCTCGATTCAATAGCCACTGGCGGCTGCCCCAGAACTCGACGAGGCTGTGCTGGACTGATCTGCACCAGACGCCGCGCCTGCCCCAGCGGGCGCACCATGCGGGCGGATGAATTGCCCGATCAGGCCGAACAGATCGACCGAGCCCTGGGTATTGGCGATTTCTCCGCCGGGCTTCAGGTCGTCCTCGGCGCCACCAGGAGTCAGGGCTACATGGGCGCCGCCCAGAAGGCCATCGCTGGTGACCTTCGCGGTCGAGTCCGATGGGACATGGACGTCGCCGTCCAGCGACAGTTCGACCACCGCCAGGAACGTCTTGGGATCGACGCGCACTGCTGACACGCTGCCCACCTTGACCCCGGCCAGACTGACCTTTGCCCCCGGCTGCAATCCGCCGACATCGCCGAATTTAGCCGACACCTGGTAACCGCCGCCCATCCGTCCCGCCCGCGCCACAGCCAGCGACCAGACCAGGAACAGGGCGGCCAGCGCCAGCACCACAAAGCCCATCGCGGTTTCGCCCCAATGCTTGCGCATATCGTTTTCCTGTCAAAAATTCCGGCAGAGGTGTGTTTCGGCAGAGGTGCGGGGGCAAAAATCAGCCCTTGTGGTGCACGGTGCCGTTATTGTCATTTTGCAGCTGCGCGATCAACACATTGATATTGCCGCCGGCATTGTCCACCGTCGAGACGAAGTCCTGCTGCTGGGTAATGGCAAGCCACACCCCCCTGACCTGCACATCGACCACGCGGAAGTTTCCAGGGCCGCCCAGCACCCGCCATTGCACCACCGTCGGGCTCGACATCTTGCCGCCGAACAGCGACGTGGTGACGATGACATCGCCGGGCTTGCGGATGACGGAACCGTTCACGGTGAATTTTTCGCCGTGGTAATCGTCGATCCGGCTTTGATAAACGGCTTCGACGTATTGGCGAAATACCGCGGCAAAGCGCTGATATTGCTCGGGCGTGATGCTGCGGGCGTATTTGCCGAGCACGAAATGGGTCACGCGCGGGACATCGAAGATCTGATCGATCAGCGCGCGAAAAGTCTGTTCCTTGACGGCTTTGCTTTCCTGTCGGTTGTTGAGGATAGCCAGTACGCGGACGCCATTGGCTTCGACGAATTGTTCGGCCTGCGCATCGCGCGGTCCGCGTTCCTGCGCGAAAGCCGCAGGCGCGCCCAGCGCAGACGTCATGGCGACAGCGGCGAGAGGAAACAGGCAGCGGGCAAATCCTGGCATATATGTCAACCTTCAACTCAAACAGGGTGGGGACTGCGGGGCATGTATCATGCAGCAATTGCTCCAGCATGAACCCAGCGACAGCGCCTTTTCACCCATTCGTTACGGTGTGCTGGGCACGGCGTCAAAATCGGGCAGCGCGACTTGCTTGCCGGTCGCCTCGGATACCGTTGCCGCGCGTGATTGGGTATAGGCCGAGCGAACAAAGGCATAGGGGTCGGTCGCGGAATAGACCGCTTTCATCGTTTCATCCGCGCGCGAGCGCCAATCCAGCCCGTCGAGCAGGAATATCGATGCGCCGTCGGTGGAGGTGATCCCGCCGATCAGAAACACGATCGGATCGATGAAACTGTCCACCACTCGCCCGAAACCATCGCGGGTATCCGACGGCCCGATGAACGGCAGCATGATATAGGGACCGGGTTTCACCCCATACCGCCCCAGCGTCTGGCCGAAATCGGAAATATGGATCGGCACCCCGGCGGATTTGGCGACATCGAACAATCCGGCGACACCAACGGTGGAATTGACCGCGAAGCGCCACAACGCCTTGCACATCGAGCCGACCCGCAGTTGCAGCAAGTCGTTGACCGCGGTCAGGGGCTCTTCCAGGTTGAACAGCGCATTCGTCACGTGATAGCGCACGAATTTCGGCACGACATGCACATAACCATGCGCGACCGGAGCCAGCACGCCACGTTCCAGCGTGATATCGAACGAGAAAACGACGCGATTGGCCTTTATCCAGGGGTCGCGCGGCTCGCCCATGGAGCTGACCTGGCTGTCGTCGCTCGCAGCTGCGGGAATCGCTTGCGAAGCAGGCGGCGCTGTCGAAGCGGATGCAGCGTCAGGCGGGGGTACAGCAGGGCTAGTCGCAGCCGTGCCAGGAACAGTCGTCGCAGGCTGAGCTGGGCTGGCGGCGGAATCAGAAGGCGTTGCCGAAATAGGCGCTGCGGTTATTGCCGCCTCCGGTGCTCTTACTGCCGCCTCCGGTGCTCTTACTGCCGCCTCCGGCGGTGCAACCTGGGCAGTCCCTGACATCAAATCGGCCAATGCCAGAACCAGCAGCAGCATTCATGTTCCTTCTCAAGCCCGGTCGCGATGGGCATGCGCCAAGCCATATTACGCCCGGCGACACCCAATTGATCCGCAGATCACGCAAAAACGGCCAATGACCGTACGAAGGCTGAGGGAGAGACGATTCCCGCCCGGCAGCCGTTGGGGACTGCCACAAACGCGGGCCGGGCGCAAATCTTCTGGCAGGCCTGCGCCCGCAGAGAACTGCATCGCCATGCGGCGCGTAGCCGCTCAGGTATGGAGGTCGGCGCGTAGCCGCTCAGGTATGGAGGTCGGCGCGCAGCCGCTCAGTAATGGGGGTCGGCGCTCGCCAGTTGAGTCGCGGCGGCCAGGTCGATGGCTGGGGCACTGTCTGGGGCACTGTCTGGGGCACTGGGCCCATGACCCGCCTTGACCGGCAGGATAAAGCCGTAAACCGGGAAAGCCCTTAATCCCATCTGATGCACCGGCGCATACCATACGCGCACTTGCGACCAGTCACCCTGGGGCGAAACGTCGATGGCGCGGACATTGGTCTCGACGCTGCCGTCGCCTTTCCAGTTGGCGTGAGTCAACAGCACCTCGCGGTCGTTGACGATGCGGCTGACGATGGCGACATGGCCCAGCGGCATGGACCCCGAGCTTTTCATGACCATCACCGAGCCGAGGGCCGGCTGATGCGAACGTTCGTAGACGCCTTCGGCATGGTTCCACCAGGTATGGGCATTGCCGTGCAGGACCACTTGAGAATGGCTGGCGGCATAGGTCACGCATTGCCAGCCGGCATGCGCCATCACTGTCTGCGGTGCACAACCCATCGCCATGGCCAACGCGGCCATTCCTACCCAGAAACGCTTCAAGTTAAGTCCCCTTCGTCCGTCACCGACCGCGCTAGGGGACAGCGGGAACCGAAGCCATCACCAAGCGTTGGGTTGCGCCTTGGACGCGATGAAGCGCGGAACCCGGTTCAGAATCATGCATTCCGAAGCAGTCTTGCCAGCGCGCTATCCAGCGATTCCAGGAATTTGGAGCGATCGGCCTTGGTGAATGGCGCCGGTCCGCCCAATTGCTCACCCCCGGCGCGCAGGTCGGCCATGATCGCGCGGGTGGCGATGGCACCGCCGATCGAGGCGGTGGTAAAGGGCTTGCCGGTCGGCGACAGCACCGTGGCACCCAGCTTCAAACAGCGGTCGGCGAGCAGGATGTCCGAGGTGATCACCACCGCAGCCGCATCCGCCGTCTCGGCAATCCAGTCGTCGGCGGCGTCGAAGCCGTCGCCGACCACCACCCGCCCAATCAGCGGATGATCGGGCACCCGCAAACGGCTGTTGCTGACGATGCTGACCGGTACGCCCAGCCGCCAGGCCACTTTGTAGATCTCATCCTTGACCGGACAAGCGTCGGCATCGACCAGGATGCGCGGTGACGCCCGACCAGCCGCCCCATTCACCGGGAGCGGGGCCCCTTGTTCGGTCCGGGATAGGCGCCCTTGCCGCTGCCCCCTTTGCCGCCGGGGCCGAATTTCCTGGGGCCCAAGCTTTTGCCACCAGGCGCTTTGGCCGCATAGGGCTTGCTGGCGGGACGTTTGCTTTCATAAGGGGTGCTGCCCGGTGCCGCTTTGGACAAACGCGGGCGCGGCTGGTCGGGTGATGACGCAGGTGCAGCTTGGCGCTCGACCGGGGCTGGCGCGCGAACCGCTGGCTGGCTGACATGGACCGCTTCGCGCTGCGACCGTTCACTCGCACCGCGATGTTCGTTGCGTTCGTTTGGCCGTGGGCGTTCAGGGGGTGCCTGACGTTCGCGATAGTCGGGGCGTTCGCGGTGGTCGGCGCCTTCATGCCGGGTGGCGCTGCGCCGGTTTTCGCGGGCTTCCTCACGCGGGCCGCTGTCGGATTGTTCGATGCGGATGCTGTCCTCGGGGTTTTCCGATTCTGCCGTCCGCGCCGCAGCCGCGCTGAACTTGGCGGCGACAGCGGTCTGCACCTGAAAATAGGTCTCGTTAGCGGCGATGCGGATCGCGCCGATCTCGGTGCGGGTAATGTGCCCGCGTCGGCACAATAGCGGCAGGATCCAGCGCGGATCGGCGTTCTGGCGGCGCCCGACATCCATGCGGAACCAGACGATGTCATCGAAACCGGGGCGATGGCGCTCTATCTGGGCGGCGCGCTGGGCTTCGGGGGTATTGGCGATCAGCTCCTCGGGCTCGGGCATCATCGCGCGGTGGGCGCGTACCAATGCGGCGGCAATGTCCTCGGGCGAGCGCTCAGCCAGCAACCGCTGCGCCAGCACGCGATCCTCCTCGTCGTACTCCACCGGCGCCAGCATCGCCGCGATCAGCCGTTCGCGATCGTTGACGCGGATCGCTTCCGCCGACGGAACTTCGATCCAACTGGCGTTGATCTTGGCGCCTTTCAGCATCATTTCGACGCGGCGGCGGCGCGGATAAGGCACGATGATGACGGCGGTGCCTTTTTTGCCCGCGCGCCCGGTGCGGCCGGAACGGTGCTGCAAGGTTTCCGCATCGCGTGGAATCTCGACATGGATGACCAGGCTCAGCGACGGCAGGTCGATACCGCGCGATGCGACGTCGGTAGCCACGCAGACGCGCGCACGGCGATCGCGCAGGGCTTGCAGCGCCTGGTTGCGCTCGCTTTGCGAATGTTCGCCCGACAGTGCCACGACCGCAAAACCGCGTTCCTGCAAGGTCGCGTGAAGATGGCGGACATTATCGCGCGTGGCGCAGAACAGCATCGCCGTTTCCGCCTCGTGAAAGCGCAGCAAATTGACCACCGCATGCTCGATCTCGGACGGCGAGACGGTCAGCGCCTGATAAGCGATATCGCCATGGCCGCGATCGTCGCCAACCGTGGAAATCCGCAGGGCGTTGGTCTGATAGCGTCGGGCCAAAGCCTCGATCGCGCGCGGCATGGTCGCCGAAAACAGCAAGGTGCGGCGGCTTTCGGGGGTGCCGTCGAGGATTTGTTCCAGATCCTCGCGAAAACCCATGTCGAGCATTTCGTCGGCTTCATCGAGAATGATCGCCTTCAATTCCGACAAATCCAGCGCGCCGCGCGCCAGATGGTCGCATAAGCGCCCCGGCGTGCCGACGACGATATGCGCGCCCCGGCTCAACGCCCGGCGTTCTTCGGATGCGTTCATGCCGCCGACGCAAGTCGCGATGCGGCCACCGGCCTTGCCATACAGCCAGGTCAATTCGCGGCTGACCTGCAGCGCCAGTTCGCGGGTCGGCGCGATCGCCAGCGCCAGTGGTTTTTGCGCGAACGGCAGCACGCCGTTGTCGTCCAGCAGTTGCGCGGCAATCGCCATGCCGAAGGCGACGGTCTTGCCCGATCCGGTCTGGGCGGAGACGACCAGATCGCGGCCCACTGCCTCGTCCTCCAGCACGGCGGCCTGCACCGGCGTGGGTTCGGCATAGCCGCGTTCGGCAAGCGCGGCGCCAAGCACCGCCGGCAATTCGGAAAAATTCATCTGTATCAACTATCTATATGGCCGCAGTCAGCGGGAAGGGTTCAGGGCAGGCCGACCACCGGCGCGCCAGCGCGACACAGGTTTACCCAGTCGCGGCACGATTGTGCGCCCCCATACAACGAACAATGGCTTTTGGCTTCCCCTGATTTCAGTAAAGCAGTTTGGCGGCACGGACTATCCGAAACGCAAGTTTCGGATCACTCAGGGGTTGCAAGCGCCTGACGCCGGGATGCAAATGATGTAACCGCGATATAAAATAGTCTTCCGGTTTTGCGCGCAATCGCTAGAGCGCTGACAGGCTTAAAACGAGCGAGGCATGATGCAGGCAGATGTGGTTATCGTCGGTGCGGGACATGGCGGGGCGCAATGCGCCTTCGCGCTGCGCCAGTATGGGTTTACCGGATCGATCACGATGATCGGTCGAGAGAACGAACCGCCATACGAACGGCCGCCGCTGTCGAAAGAATATTTCGCCCGCGAAAAGACCTTTGACCGGCTGTACATCCGTCCGCCGCAGTTCTGGGGTGAAAAATCCATCGACCTCGTGCTGGGGGTCGAGGTCAAGGCAGTCGATGCCATCGCCAAAACCCTGACCCTGTCCAATGGCGCCCATTGCACCTACGGCACGCTGGTCTGGGCGACCGGCGGCGATCCCCGCGCGCTGAGTTGCCCCGGCGGCGATCTTGCCGGGGTGCATCCGGTGCGCACGCGTGAGGATTGCGACCGACTGATGGGCGAAATCGACGCCGGGGTACGCCATGTCGCGGTGATCGGCGGCGGTTACATCGGGCTTGAGGCGGCGGCGGTGCTGACCAAGCTGGGCTGTCGGGTAACCCTGCTGGAGGCGCTGCCGCGCGTGCTGGCGCGTGTCGCCGGGCCAGAGCTTTCGGCATTCTACGAGGCCGAGCATCGCGCGCATGGCGTAGACCTGCGCACCGGGGTCGGCGTGGTGGCGCTGGAAAGCGATACCGGCCAGAACAGCGGTCGGGTCAGCGCCGTAAAATTGGCGGACGGCAGCGTCATCGCCGCCGACGCGGTCATCGTCGGCATCGGCATTGTCCCTGCGGTCGGACCGTTGATTGCGGCGGGCGCGGCGGGCGCCAACGGCGTCGAAGTCGATGAATTGTGCCGCACCAGCCTGCCCGACATCTACGCCATCGGCGATTGTGCCAGCTTTGCCTGCGATTTTGCCGATGGCATGGTGATGCGTGTCGAATCGGTGCAGAATGCCAACGATCAGGCCAGTTGCGTGGCCAGGGCGATCTGCGGCGATGCCCAACCCTATCACGCCTTCCCGTGGTTCTGGTCGAACCAATATGATTTGCGACTGCAAACCGCAGGCTTGTCGGTGGGCTACGACGCGACGGTCGTGCGCGGCGATCCTACGGCGCGGGCGTTCTCGGTGGTATATCTGAAAGCCGGGCGAGTGATCGCCATCGATTGCGTCAACATGGTCAAGGACTACGTCCAGGGCCGCAAGCTGGTCGAAGCCCGCGTCAGCCCCGATCCGGTGAAGCTGGCCGACGCCAGTGTGCCGTTGAAGGAATTGCTGCTGGCATAGTCCCTTCCCGTTTCGGGGAGGAATGGCCCAGCTCACCAATCGCCCAATGTGCCGCCTCGGCCACCACCGGATCGGGGTCGTTCGCCAGCCCCGTCACGGCATCCAGCAGCGTCTGGTCGCCGCTATTGCCCGCCGCGATCAGGCAATTGCGGACGAAGCGATTGCGACCGACGCGCTTGATCGGAGAGCCGGAGAACAGCCGCCGAAACCCGGCATCGTCCAGCGTCAGCAGATCGCCCAGCTGCGGCGCGGCCAGTTCCGCGCGCGGCAGAAAGGCGCGATGCGTGGCCGCGACCTTTGCGAACTTATTCCATGGGCACGCCGCCAGGCAATCGTCACAGCCATAGATGCGATTGCCGATCGCCCGCCGGAATTCCACCGGGATCGCCCCGGTATGTTCGATGGTCAGATAGGAAATGCAGCGCCGCGCATCGAGCCGGTAGGGTTCCGGAAAGGCATCGGTCGGGCAAGCCTGCTGGCACGCATCGCATGAGCCGCAGCGATCCTGGCCTTGCCCGTCGGGCGGCAGCGCCAGCGTGGTATAAATCGCGCCCAGGAACAGCCAGCTACCCTGGCTGCGGCTGACCAGATTGGTATGCTTGCCTTGCCAGCCCAGCCCCGCCGCCTGGCCCAGAGGCTTTTCCATGACCGGCGCGGTATCGACGAAGACCTTGACCCCCACCTCGCCCAGCCCCTGCCGCGCTGCTGCCGCGACCAGCCAGCGCGCCAGGGCTTTCAGCGCCTTTTTCACCACATCATGATAATCGGCGCCGCGCGCATAAGCCGATATATGCGCGCGATTTGTGGGGATTTCGGGCATGTCGGCAGGCGCATAACTCATCCCCAGCGCAATGACGCTGATGGCCTCGCCCCACAGCGCCTGCGGGCTGCGGCGATGATGCGCGCGGTCCGCCATCCATGCCATATCGCCATGCATGCCATCCGCCAGCCAACGATCAAGCCGCGTCGCCGCCACCGGGTCTTCGCGCGCGCTGGCCACGCCGATTTCCGCGAAACCCAGACGGCGGGCCTCGGCATAAAGTTCGCGCTTCAGGCGTTCGATCGCGGAGTCTTCATTCAAAAAACAAGCTTTGACCTAAACATAAACACCCGTATCGGCACAGGTATTGAACGATCTAGGGGAATGGCGAGTGCGGGGCAATGCGAAGCGTTCAAGTGGGAGCGCTCTGATTGCTGCGCCCGGTACCAGGCCGCTGGCGATCGAAGCGCGCGACCTGGTCAAGCGCTTCGGCGGTTCGGTCGCAGTTGATGGTGTCGATCTCGCGGTGCCCGAAGGCTCGATCTACGGCATTCTCGGCCCCAATGGCGCGGGCAAGACGACGACGCTGCGCATGTTGCTGGGCATCATCGATCCCGACAGCGGCTATCGCTGTGTCCTTGGCCATGAACGGCCACGCCAGATCGCCCATTTGATCGGTTATCTGCCCGAGGAACGCGGGCTCTATCCGGCGATGAAAGCCTATGATGCGATTGCCTTTCTGGGGGCTTTGCGCGGGCTGCCGCTGGCCGAAGGACGCAAGCGCGGGCGGGCGATGCTGGAGGAATACGGGCTGGGTTATGCCGCCGACCGGCAGATCCGCCAATTGTCGAAGGGCATGGCGCAGCAAGTGCAATTGCTGGGGACGCTGGTCCATGAGCCGCGGCTGGTGATCTTTGACGAGCCGTTTTCCGGGCTCGACGCGCTGAACCAGGGCAAGCTTGAAACGGTGATCCGCGCGCAGGCCGCCAAGGGCACTACAGTCATCTTTTCGACCCATGTCATCGCCCACGCCGAACGGTTATGCGACGAAGTGGCGATCATTGCCGGCGGCAAGGTACCCTTTGCCGGGTCGGTCGATGTCGCCCGCGATCGCTTCCCGGCGCAGGTGCAACTGGAAACGCGGCTGGCCGATGGCGCGTGGCGCGCTGCCCTGCCCGGCGATGTGCGCCACGAGCGCAAGCCCGGCGGCCAAAATCATTGGCAATTTGCCCTGCCCGATGTCGGGATTGAACCGCTGTTGCGTGCGCTGATCGCGGGCGAGGCGGGCATCCTGTCGCTGTCGATCGAGCGCGCCGGGCTGCACGAGGCCTTCGTCGCGATCGCTGGCGAGGCGGCGGCCCAGGCGATGCTGGATGGCCAGGGACTGGGCGAGGAGACACAGTGATGGAACAACCAATCAAGAGCGGTCGGCTGTCGTTCCTGCGGGCAGCGATGGTCATCATGTGGCGCGATTTTTCCGCAATCATCTTCAGCCGCAGTTTTCTTGTCTTCCTGCTCGGGCCGCTGTTTCCGCTGCTGGTCGCCTCGCTGGCGGGCGGCATCGGCAGCCACATCGACCAAAGCGACGACCGCGCGGTGCTGGGCATCGCCATGACCGCGCCCGACGCCAATGCCATGATCGCCGCGCGGCGCGTGCTGGCGCCGCATACCAGCGACGACCTGCCCCAATTCGTCGTGATCAGGCAGCTGCGCCCAGGCGAGTCCTTCAATGCACGCATCTCGCTGAAAAAGGGCGCAGGAAATCTCGCCGCCATTGTCAGCGGCACGCCTGCCAGCCCGGTACTGACCGGACCACGTGCCGCCATCGACGACTGGAGCGGCGGATTATCGCTGATCGCGGCGCAAGCTTTGGGTCACGGCATCACCCGTTTCCCCGCCGTCGAACTGGCCGCTACCGCCACCAGCCACGCCGATATCCATCACGGCCAGGTCGAGACCGCGCAGGCCGCACAAACCCTGCTATTCCTGCTGACGATGTTGCTGGCGGGCATGGTGCTGTCGAACCTCGTAGAGGAAAAAAGCAACAAGATCATCGAGGTCCTCGCCGCTGCCATCCCGATGGACGCGATCTTTCTTGGCAAGCTGTTTGCCATGCTGGCGATGTCGCTGTTGGGGATTTGCGTGTGGACCGACGCGGGCGAATTGCTGCATCTGACGATCGGCCACGCCCTGCCGGAACTCACGGCCCCGGCTGTCGGCTGGCCGCTGTTCATCGTGCTGAGCGTGCTGTATTTTTCAATGGCTTATCTGCTGCTCGGCTCGTTATTTCTGGCGATCGGTTCGATGGCCAATACCGTGCGCGAAGTGCAGACGCTGTCGATGCCGGTGACGATGTTGCAACTGCTGGTGTTCTTTTTTTCCAGCTACGCCATGGCCCAACCAGGCAGCGCGCCGGAATTGCTGGCGGTCGTCTTCCCGTTCAGTTCGCCCTTTGCGATGCTGGCGCGCGCCGCAGTCAGCCGGGCGCTGTGGCCGCACGCGCTGGCGCTGTGCTGGCAGTTGGCCAACGTGGCAATATTCGTGCGCCTCGGCGCCAACCTGTTCCGCAAGCGGGTGATGCTGTCGGGCCCTGCCACAGGGCGTCCGGCAAGGCGGGGATGGTTCGGCCGACGCAGGCCGGCGAGTTAGCGCTTTTTCCGGTTAAGTCGACAACCGTTGCATAGCCGCCTCGCGCCCGATCAGCGGCAACAGCGCCGCCATGTCGGGGCCGTGGTCGTGCCCGGTCAGCGCCTGGCGCAGCGGCAGGAACAACGCTTTGCCTTTGCGCCCGGTGCGTTCTTTCAATGCACCGGTCAGCGCCGACCACACCCCCGCATCCCACTCCAGCCCGGCTGCGATGTCCGCTGCCTCACTCAGAAAAGCGCGCGTCTCGGCATCCGCAGCGGGCGCATCGATCGGTCCGGTGATGACTCGCCACCAATCCGCTGCCTCGGCCAATGTCGTCAGGTTTGGCCGGATCGCCAGCCATCCCGCCTCGCTCAGGCCCTGCGGCAATTGACCGGCAACCCGCGCATAAGACAGCCGGTGCAGGACGGTGGCATTGACGCGGCTCAATTCGGCATCGTCAAAGCGCGCCGGTGCCCGCCCGCAATGCGACAGGTCGAAACTCGCCGCCAGCGCATCGGCATCCAGCGCCGGATCGACCGGATCGCTGGTCCCCAGCCGCGCCAGCAATGCGACCAGTGCTTCGGGTTCGATCCCGCTTTCGCGCAACTCTGCCATGCCGAGCGAACCCAGCCGCTTCGACAGCTTGCCCTCGGCACCGACCAGCAGCGCCGCATGGGCAAAGGCGGGCGGCGTCGCGCCCAGCGCAGTAAACATCTGCAATTGCGTCGCGGTATTGCTGACGTGATCCTCACCGCGCACCACTTGCGTGATACCCATGGCGATATCGTCGATCACGGATGGCAACATATACAGCCATGAGCCGTCGGCGCGCCGCACTACCGGATCGGAAATCTGGCGCGGATCGAAATGCTGATCGCCCCGAATGCCGTCGTGCCAGGCAATCGGCTCGGCATGGTCCAGCGCAAAGCGCCAATGCGGCTGTTCGCCAGCAGCAGCGCGGGCCGCGTGATCGGATTCGTTCAAGGCCAGCCCGGCGCGGTCGTAGATCGGTGGCAGGCCCCTGCCCAATTGCACCTTGCGCTTGAGATCCAGTTCCTGCGCGGTTTCATAACAACGATAGACGCGCCCCGCCGCCATCAGCCGCGCGAACTCGGCCTCGTATAAATCACCACGCTCGGACTGCCGCGCCTCGCCATCGGGATGCAGCCCCAGCCAGGCGAGATCGGCGCGGATCGCTTCGACATATTCCTCGCGGCTGCGCAATGCATCGGTATCGTCGATGCGCAGCAGGAATTTGCCAGCCTCCCCGCCTAGCTGGGCGCACCGCGCCAGCAGCCAGTTTTGCAGGGCGCTGCGGATATTGCCGATATGCAGCAGCCCCGTCGGCGAGGGCGCAAAACGCGTAATAGTGCTCATCAAGCGGTCCGAAACGATTGCGTGATCGGATAGCGCCGGTCGCGACCGAAATTGCGGCTGCCCAGCTTCACCCCCGGCGGGGCCTGGCGGCGCTTGTATTCGGCAAGGTGCAGCAATCGCTCGATCCGCACCAGTGTCTCGCGGTCGAAACCTTCGCGTTCGAGTTGATCGACGCTTTTTTCCTGCTCCACCAGACCGCGCAGCATCGGGTCGAGCACATCGTAAGGCGGCAGCGAATCCGCGTCTTTCTGGTCGGGCCGCAATTCCGCGCTGGGCGGCTTGACCAGGATATTCTCCGGGATCACCACGCCATCCGGCCCCAGCGCGATGCGTGGGCGGGCGGAATTGCGCCAGCGCGACACCGAAAACACGGTTTCCTTGTAGGCGTCTTTCAAGGGATTGTAGCCGCCCGCCATGTCGCCATAGATCGTCGCATAGCCGACGCTCATCTCGCTTTTATTGCCGGTGGTCATCAGCATCGGGCCGAATTTGTTCGACAGCGCCATCAGCGTGGTGCCGCGAATGCGTGATTGCAGGTTTTCCTCGGTCAGGTCCGGCGCGCGGTTGCCAAACACCGGCGCCAGCATTTCGTCATACGCGCCCACCGCTGCGGCGATCGGAATGGTGTCATAACGGCACCCCAGCGCGCGCGCGCAATCCTCGGCATCGCGCAGGCTGTCGGCGCTGGTAAAACGGCTGGGCAGCATGACGCACCACACTCGGTCCGGCCCCAGCGCGTCGACCGCAATCGCCGCGCAAGCCGCCGAATCAATGCCGCCCGACAGCCCCAGCACCACGCCGGGAAAGCCATTGCGGTTCACATAATCGCGCAAACTCAACAGCATGGCGCAATAGACGTCTTCGGGATGGCCAACCAGTTGCGCGATCTCGCCGCGATCACAGCGCCAGCCCTGCGCGGTCTTGGTCCAGCGGGTGAGGATTTGTTCTTCCTCCCAATCCCGCATCTGCACAGCCAGGCTGCCATCGCCGTTGACGACAAAGCTGGCGCCATCGAATACCAGTTCGTCCTGCCCGCCGACGCGGTTGAGGTAAGCCAGCGGCAACCCGGTATCGACCGCGCGCCTTTTGGCGACACCATCGATGCGCAGCGCATCCTTGTCGATCTCGTAAGGGCTGCCGTTAGGACAGATCAGCAATTCCGCGCCGAAATCGGCAAGATGCCGACAGACGTTGGGATGCCAGATATCTTCGCAGATTGGCACACCGACCATCGTGCCGCGAAAAATGATCGGTTCGGGCAAGGGGCCGGGCTGGAAAACGCGCGGTTCGTCAAAGACACCGTAATTGGGCAATTCATGCTTGAACCTTGTGGCGACAATCTTGCCTCCATCCAGCAGCGCCATGCCGTTGTGCAATGCTCCATCCTGCACGAAGACGCTGCCCACCAGCATCGCCGGACCGCCGCCGCCGGTTGCCTGCGCCAGCTTTTGCAGCTCCGCTGCGGCGCGCTCGATCAGCGCGGGCTTCAACACCAGATCCTCGGGCGGGTAGCCGATCAGGTTAAGTTCGGGAAAAACAATCAGGTCTGCTTTCTCGGTCGCCGCCGCCGTTCGCGCGGCCAGCATGGCTGCGGCATTGCCGGCGAGATCGCCAACGGCTTGGTTCATCTGGGCAAGCGTGATCTTGAGCGTGTCTGGCATGGGGGTTGCTCTAAGGCTCCTGTCGGGCTGCCGCAACCACGCTGATGGGGCCCTTGTATGGATCGTTGATGCTCCCCAAATGCCGCACGACAACTCGGGTCGAGCGGAATGGAAACCCGATCGGCTTTCCCGCGTTGGGAGGGGGAAGTCGGTTTTTTCCAACTTGGGAGAATGGTAATGCGCAAGATTATTCCTCTGGCCTTGTCGGCCGCCTTGGTGATGACCGCTGCCCCCAGTCAGGTGATGGCCAAGGGATGCCTGCGTGGTGCCGTGGCTGGCGGTGTCGCCGGGCATTACATGCACCACCATGCAGTCATGGGCGCGATGGGCGGCTGCATCGCCGCGCATGAATATTACAAGCACAAGCAACGCCGCGCCATGACGCAGAACGGCATGCACAATTGACTTAACTGGGTAAAAGCGGCGAGGTCCACGACCCTTACGCCGCCATTCCTCGCTAACAAAAGGCCCCGCCGGATCGCTCCGGCGGGGCCTTTTTTGTTTGCGAAGCCCGACTTATTCGGCCTTGTCCGCGTCCAGCAGATAATCGCCAGCGTCAGCATCAGTGCCGTGGGTTTCGCCTTCGATCGGCGCCAGCGGATCGATCAGACCGGCGGCTTCCGGTCCCTGGGCCAGTTCGGCGGCATGCTCTTCGGCGGCCGTGGTGGGGGCGATCAGCGATTCCTGCAGCTTGCGATACGATGCACGCAGCGCGGCATCGCGGCTGGAGGCGGCAACCCGCATCCGGTTCATGCCCGCGCCGGTGCCTGCGGGGATGAGCCGCCCGACGATGACGTTTTCCTTCAGCCCGATCAGCGAATCCTTCTTTCCTTCGACCGCCGCCTGCGTCAGCACGCGGGTGGTTTCCTGGAACGAGGCTGCCGAGATGAACGAACGCGTCTGCAAGCTGGCCTTGGTAATGCCCAGCAGCACGGGCTTGCCTTCAGCAGGCTTTTGACCTGCTGTCAGCTTGTAGTTGTATTCGTTCATTTCCTCGTAATCGACCTGCTCGCCCGCCAGCAGCGTGGTGTCGCCGCCGTCGGTGATCTCGACCTTTTGCAGCATCTGGCGAACGATCACCTCGATGTGCTTGTCGTTGATCTTCACGCCCTGGAGCCGGTAGACTTCCTGGATTTCGGCGACGAGGTATTCGGCCAAAGCCTCCACCCCCAGAACTTCCAGGATGTCGTGCGGATCGGGCGAACCCGAGATCAGATTGTCGCCCTTCTTGACCCAATCGCCTTCCTGGACGTCGATGACCTTGCTCTTGGGGATCAGGTACTCGACCGGATCACCCTCGTCCGGGACAATGGCGATCTTGCGCTTCGCCTTGTAATCGCGGACGAATTCGATCCGGCCCGAGGTCTTGGCGATGATCGCATTGTCCTTTGGCCGACGGGCCTCGAACAATTCGGCCACGCGCGGCAGACCACCGGTGATGTCGCGGGTCTTGGCGGCTTCGCGGCTGGCACGCGCCAGCACGTCACCCGCCTCGACCTTCTGGCCATCTTCCACCGACAGGGTGGTGCCGGGCGCCAGCATGTAGCGCGCGGCTTCACCCGATTCGTCGTCCAGCAAGGTCATGCGCGGACGCAGATCTTCTTTCCGGTTGCGGTTGGTCGAACGGTTTTCGGTCACCACGCGGCTCGACATGCCGGTGGCATCGTCGGTCGCCTCAGTCATGGTGCGACCATCGATCAGATCCTGGTACTTTACGATACCCGGCTTCTCGGTGATCACCGGGGTGGTGAACGGATCCCATTCGGCCAGGCGTTGACCCAGCGTAACCGCACTGCCGTTTTCATGCAGCAGATGCGTGCCGTAAGGAACGCGGTGGATCGCGCGCTCGCGGCCCTCGCTATCCAGCACCACGACTTCGCCGTTGCGGGCAAGGCTGAGGCGGCGACCGCGCTTGTCGGTGATCGTCGGGATGTCGCGATAGGTCACGGTACCGTCGCACAGCGATTCCAGATGCGAGGTTTCGTTGACCTGGGCCGCACCGCCGATGTGGAAGGTGCGCATCGTCAACTGCGTGCCCGGCTCGCCGATCGACTGGGCGGCGATAACGCCCACCGCTTCGCCGATGTTGACGGGCGTGCCGCGCGCGAGATCACGACCATAGCACTTGGCGCAAACGCCCTGCTCGGCTTCGCAGATCAGCGGCGAACGGATGCGCGCGGATTGGGTACCCGTCGCCTCGATCTTCGCCACGGTCGGCTCGTCCAGCAAGGTACCGCTCGCCACCAGCATCGTGCCATCCTTCAGCACCATGTCCTCGGCTAATGTACGGCCCAGGATACGCTCGGCCAGCGACGCGATAACCGCACCGCCCTGCACGATCGAGCGCATTTCCAGCGCACGCTCGGTGCCGCAATCCTCGATTACGACTACGCAATCCTGCGAAACATCGACCAGACGGCGGGTCAGATAACCCGAGTTCGCCGTCTTCAGCGCGGTGTCCGCCAAACCCTTGCGGGCGCCGTGAGTGGAGTTGAAGTATTCAAGGACGGTCAGCCCTTCCTTGAAGTTCGAGATGATCGGCGTCTCGATGATCTCGCCCGAAGGCTTGGCCATGAGACCCCGCATACCGGCCAACTGCTTCATCTGCGTCGGCGAACCGCGCGCGCCCGAGTGGCTCATCATGTAGATCGAGTTGACCGGCTTTTCGCGGCCGTTCTCGTCGATCGGGGTGGCGCGGATCTCGTCCATCATGGCAGCCGCGACCTGGTCGCCGCAACGGCTCCAGGCGTCGATCACCTTGTTGTACTTTTCCTGCTGGGTGATCAGGCCATCCTGATACTGCTGCTCGTAATCGGCGACCAGCACCTTGGTATTCTCGACCGATTCCACCTTGCTGTCGGGGATGATCATGTCATCCTTGCCGAACGAAATGCCTGCCTTGAACGCATAGCGGAAGCCCAGGCTCATGATCGCGTCGGCAAACAACACCGTGTCCTTCTGACCGGTGTGACGATAAACCTCGTCGATGACGTCGCCGATATCCTTCTTGGTGAGCAGGCGATTGACGATCTCGAACGGCACCTTGTAGCTGTGCGGCAGGCATTCGCCGATCAGCATGCGGCCCGGCGTGGTGTCGAAGCGCTTGAGATAGCCCTTACCCGCCTCGTCGGTCTGCGGCACGCGCGCGACGATCTTGGTATGAAGCGTGACTGCTCCACATTGCAGCGCCTGATGCACTTCGGCCATGTCGGTCATCAACATGCCTTCGCCCGGCTCGCCCTTGCGGTCCATCGACAGGTAATACAGCCCCAGCACCATGTCCTGCGAAGGCACGATGATCGGCTTGCCGTTGGCGGGCGAGAGGATGTTGTTGGTCGACATCATCAGCACGCGCGCTTCCAGCTGCGCTTCCAATGAAAGCGGTACGTGGACCGCCATCTGATCACCGTCGAAGTCGGCGTTGAAGGCCGAGCAGACCAGCGGGTGCAGCTGGATCGCCTTGCCTTCGATCAGCACGGGTTCGAACGCCTGGATGCCCAGACGGTGCAGCGTCGGCGCACGGTTGAGCATCACCGGATGTTCGCGGATCACCTCGTCCAGGATGTCCCAGACTTCCTTACGCTCCTTCTCGACCCATTTCTTGGCCTGTTTCAACGTCATCGACAGGCCCTTGGCGTCGAGCCGGGCGTAGATGAACGGCTTGAACAGTTCGAGCGCCATCTTCTTCGGCAGGCCGCACTGGTGCAGCTTGAGCTCAGGACCGGTCACGATCACCGAACGACCCGAATAATCGACGCGCTTGCCCAGCAGGTTCTGGCGGAAGCGGCCCTGCTTGCCCTTGAGCATGTCGGACAGCGATTTCAGCGGACGCTTGTTGGCGCCGGTGATGATGCGGCCACGACGGCCATTGTCGAACAGCGCGTCGACGGCTTCCTGCAGCATGCGCTTTTCATTGCGGACGATGATGTCCGGCGCGCGCAGTTCGATCAGCCGCTTCAACCGGTTGTTGCGGTTGATGACTCGGCGATAGAGATCGTTGAGGTCCGAGGTTGCGAAACGGCCACCGTCCAGCGGCACCAGCGGGCGCAGGTCTGGCGGGATCACGGGGACGACTTCCAGGATCATCCATTCGGGGCGGTTGCCCGAATCGATGAAGCTTTCGACGACTTTCAGCCGCTTGATGATCTTCTTGGGCTTCAGCTCGGACTTGGTTTCGGCCAGTTCCTTGAGCAAATCTTCCTTTTCCTGGACCATGTCCAGGCTCATCAGCATGTGCTTGACCGCCTGCGCGCCGATATCGGCAGAAAACGCATCCTCGCCGTATTCGTCCTGATACTGGTAAAGCTCGTCTTCGGTCAGCAACTGGTACTTTTCAAGCGGGGTCAGGCCCGGCTCGATGACCACATAGCTTTCGAAATAGAGGATGCGTTCCAGCAGCTTCAACTGCATGTCGAGCAGCAGGCCGATGCGCGACGGCAGGCTCTTCAGAAACCAGATATGCGCGACCGGCGCGGCCAGTTCGATATGGCCCATGCGCTCGCGGCGCACCTTGGTGACGGTGACTTCGACGCCGCACTTTTCGCAGACGACGCCCTTGTACTTCATCCGCTTGTACTTGCCGCAAAGGCATTCGTAATCCTTCACCGGCCCAAAGATACGTGCGCAGAACAAGCCATCGCGCTCGGGCTTGAAGGTGCGGTAATTGATGGTTTCCGGCTTCTTGATCTCGCCGAAGGACCAGCTGCGGATCCGTTCCGGCGAGGCCAGACCGATCTGGATCTGGTCGAAAGTCTCCGGCTTGGCCATCTGGTTCGTGAATTTGCTGAGTTCGTTCATCATCTTCGGGCCTTCCTTAGCCCCTCCTCTTCAGGGAGGGGTTGGGGTGGGGTTTATCGTCTGGGCGGAGCGCTTGCGGCCAACTCCACCCCCAACCCCTCCCCTGTGAAGAGGAGGGGAGTTAATCTTATTCGGCAGCCTGCGCGTAACCGTCATCATCATCATCGCCGGTCAGCGAGGACAATTCGACGTTCAGCCCCAGCGACCGCATTTCCTTGACGAGCACGTTGAAGCTCTCGGGGATGCCGGCTTCGAAAGTATCGTCGCCCTTGACGATCGCTTCGTAGACCTTGGTGCGGCCGATGACATCGTCCGACTTCACCGTCAGCATTTCCTGCAAGGTATAGGCGGCGCCGTAAGCCTGGAGCGCCCAGACTTCCATTTCGCCGAAACGCTGCCCGCCGAACTGCGCCTTGCCGCCCAGCGGCTGCTGGGTAACGAGGCTGTATGGCCCGATCGAACGCGCGTGGATCTTGTCATCCACAAGGTGATGCAGCTTGAGCATATAGATATAGCCCACCGTCACCTTGCGGTCGAAGGCATCGCCGGTGCGCCCGTCATACAGCGTGACCTGGCCCGAGGTATCGAGCCCGGCCTTGGCCAGCATGGCGGAAACGTCGGCTTCGCGCGCACCGTCGAACACGGGCGTTCCCATCGGCACGCCGTTCTTCAGGTTCCCGGCCAGTTCCACGACTTCGGCAACGGTGCGGTTGTCGATATCGTCGTAATAGTTTTCGCCGTAGATATCCTTCAGCTTGTCGATCAGCGCGGTGGGCGGTGCTGCGGCCTCGGGGTTGGGATTGGCATGGCGCCATTCTTCCAGAGCAGCCGTGACCTGCTGGCCCAGCCCGCGCGCGGCCCAGCCCAGATGCGTCTCGAAGATCTGCCCGACGTTCATGCGCGAAGGCACGCCCAGCGGATTGAGCACGATATCGACGTGGGTGCCGTCCTCCAGGAACGGCATGTCCTCGCACGGCAGGATGCGCGAAATCACACCCTTGTTGCCGTGGCGCCCAGCCATCTTGTCGCCCGGCTGCAGCTTGCGCTTCACCGCGACGAACACCTTGACCATCTTGAGTACGCCCGGAGCCAGCTCATCGCCGCGCTCCAGCTTTTCCTTGCGGTCCTCGAACCGGTCCTGGATGATCTTGATCGCGACGTCGTATTGCGACTTCACCGCTTCCAACTGCGTCTGGCGGGCATCGTCGGCAACCGCGAATTTCCACCATTCATGACGCTCGACTTCGTTCAGCAGTTCCTCGGTGATCTCGGCGCCCTTCTTCAACCCCTTCGGCGCGGCAGCGGCGATCTGACCCAGCAGCATGTCGCGCAGGCGGTTGTAAGTGGCGCGGTTGAGGATGCCGCGTTCGTCTTCGCGATCCTTGGCGAGGCGTTCGATTTCCTCGTTCTGGATGGCGCGCGTACGATCGTCGATCTCGATACCGTGACGGTTGAACACCCGCACTTCGACAATGGTGCCGGCCACACCCGGCGGCAGCCGCAGCGAGGTATCGCGCACATCGCTGGCCTTTTCGCCAAAGATCGCGCGCAGCAGCTTTTCTTCCGGCGTCATCGGGCTTTCACCCTTTGGCGTGATCTTGCCCACCAGGATGTCGCCCGGATGCACTTCGGCGCCGATGTAGACGATACCCGCTTCGTCCAGATTGCGTAAGCTTTCCTCGCCCACATTCGGGATGTCGCGGGTGATATCCTCCGGCCCGAGCTTGGTGTCGCGGGCCATGACCTCGAATTCCTCGATGTGGATCGAGGTGAACACGTCGTCCTTGACGATGCGTTCCGAGATCAGGATCGAATCCTCATAGTTGTAGCCATTCCACGGCATGAACGCGACCAGGCTGTTGCGGCCCAGTGCCAGTTCGCCCAGTTCGGTCGAAGGACCATCGGCGATGATGCTGCCAGTCTCGACCACTTCGCCGACATTCACCAGCGGGCGCTGGTTGATGCAGGTGTTCTGGTTCGAACGCTGGAATTTCTGCAGCGTATAGATGTCCACGCCCGACTGGCCCGGCTCGATATCGCCGCTCGCTCGGATGACGATACGGGTGGCATCGACCTGATCGACCACGCCGCCGCGCAGGGCCGCAATCGCCGCACCCGAATCGCGCGCCACGGTAGCCTCCATGCCGGTGCCCACAAAGGGAGCCTCGGCCTGCACCAATGGCACCGCCTGGCGCTGCATGTTCGATCCCATCAAGGCGCGGTTGGCGTCATCGTTTTCCAGGAACGGGATCAGCGAAGCGGCCACCGACACCAGCTGCTTGGGGCTGACGTCCATCAAGGTGACATGCTCGCGCGGCGCCATGACGAATTCGCCGCTTTCCCGCGCGGAAACCAGTTCATCGATGAAGCTGCCATCGGCGCTCAGTTCCGCCGAAGCCTGCGCCACGGTGTGCTTCTGTTCTTCCATCGCCGACAGATAGACCACGTCCTTGGTCACCTTGCCGTCGATGATCTTGCGATACGGCGTCTCGATAAAGCCGTATTTATTGACGCGCGCGAATGTCGACAGCGAGTTGATCAAGCCGATGTTCGGGCCTTCCGGCGTTTCAATCGGGCAGATGCGGCCATAATGGGTGGGGTGAACGTCGCGCACTTCGAAACCGGCGCGTTCGCGGGTCAGACCGCCTGGGCCTAACGCGGACACACGGCGCTTGTGCGTCACTTCGGATAGCGGGTTGGTCTGGTCCATGAACTGCGACAATTGCGACGAGCCGAAGAATTCGCGCACCGCCGCCACCGCAGGCTTTGCGTTGATCAGATCGTTCGGCATCACCGTCGAGACATCGACCGAACTCATCCGTTCCTTGACCGCGCGCTCCATGCGCAGCAGCCCGACGCGGTACTGGTTTTCCAGCAATTCGCCCACCGAACGGACACGGCGGTTGCCGAGGTTGTCGATATCGTCAACCTCGCCCTTGCCGTCCTTCAAATTGACCAGTTCCTTGACCACGGCGAGGATATCCTCGGTCCGTAGCGTGGTGATGCTGTCATCGGCGTCCAGCGCGAGGCGCATGTTGAGCTTCACGCGGCCCACCGCCGACAGATTGTAACGGTCGGGATCGAAGAACAGCCCTTCGAACAGCGATTCCGCGGTTTCGCGCGTCGGCGGCTCGCCGGGGCGCATCACCCGATAGATATCGGCCAGCGCGTGATCGCGGTCCTCGGCCTTGTCGGCTTTCAGTGTATTGCGGATCCACGGCCCGACCGAGACATGATCGATGTCGAGCAGGTCAAGCTGATCGATCCCGGCAGCGTCAAGGGCGGCGAGGTTTTCGGGCGATACTTCATCGCCGCTCTCGATATGGATGCGGCCCGTCGTCTCGTCGATGATGTCGCGCGCGGAATAACGGCCAAAGATTTCCTCGGTCGGGATCAGCAGTTCTGACAGCCCGTCCTTCTGCGCCTTGCTGGCGGCACGCGGCGAAATCTTGGTGCCGGCGGGGAAAATCACTTCGCCCGAGGCGGCATCGACGATGTCGAAACCGGGCTTGGTACCGCGCCATTGCTCCAGCGCGAAAGGCACACGCCAGCCGCCGCCGGTGTCGGTCGCGCCGCGCTTCCAGGTGACCTTTGCATAGAAATGGTCGAGGATGTCCTCGTCGCTCAACCCCAGCGCATGGAGCAGCGCGGTGACCGGCAGCTTGCGCTTGCGATCGATGCGGACGTTGACGATGTCCTTGGCGTCGAATTCGAAGTCCAGCCACGACCCGCGATAGGGAATGACCCGCGCCGCAAACAGATATTTGCCCGAGGAATGTGTCTTGCCGCGATCGTGGTCGAACAAAACGCCCGGCGAACGGTGCATCTGGCTGACGATGACGCGCTCGGTGCCGTTGATGAAGAAGGTGCCGTTCTCGGTCATGAGCGGCATGTCGCCCATGTAGACGTCCTGCTCCTTGATATCGAGCACGGAGCGGGTTTCGGTCTCGGTATCGACCTCGAACACGATCAACCGCAGCGTCACCTTCATCGGCGCCGCATAGGTGATGCCGCGCTGGCGGCATTCGGTCACGTCGTATTTGGGATCTTCCAGCTCGTAATGGACGAAATCAAGCTCGCTGGTGCCGGCAAAATCGCGGATCGGGAACACCGAGCGCAGCGTCTTTTCCAGCCCCGAGACATAGCCGATCGACGGGTCCGAACGCAGGAACTGCTCATAGCTTTCGCGCTGAACCTCGATCAGGTTCGGCATCTGCACGACTTCGTGGATATTGCCGAAAATCTTGCGGATGCGCTTTTTTGCGGACGCGCGAACGGGCATGAGGGGCTTGGTCGCCATGGTGGGAGTTGTGCCTCTTTATTGCAAGCAGCCGGGTAACCGGCGAAAGATGGTCCTGCACGGGACGGACATCACAAATGCCGCAAAGGGCCAGACGCCGACGACACGATGGGTCGGCGGAACACAGCCCTTGCAGCAGATGGAAACCCGGTCGCTTCCTTCCGTGGTAAACCCCCGCGCATGGATTCACCTTGCTCGAAGCGCCGAGCGAAGCGGGGATTTAGGAGCCGGGTCAGGCAATGTCAATGGGCGATCATCGGCCCGCCAGTCATGCGGAATGGCAAGAGCGAGAGTGGTTGAGGGGTTATTGCACGTGGTACCGTAATCCTCCGTAATCCTCCGTAATCCTGCGTAATCCTCTCGTAATCCTGCACGTGGTACCGTAATCCTGGTACCGTAATCCGTGGTACCGTAATCCTAAATCAAATCTTGTCTCATCAACTGTACATGCTGTACCAACAGTTATGGGCAAGAACGATTTAATTGACGGAGCCACCTACGAGGCCAGCGATCCTTCGCAGGGTCCACCGAGCGATGCCGACTTGCGATTGGCAAAAGCCCAGGTCTCGGGCCCCAGTCCTGACCATGATGGTTATTCGCAGCGTCGCTTCTATCTGTCGCTTCCTGCCAAATTTGTACTGGCGCTCACCATCGCGCTTGCATGGACCGGTTTAAGCGTCTGGTTATCCCAGCGGTGGCTGCATGACTTGGCGAAAGAAACCGATTTTCTGTTCGCTTGCATAGCCATTGGCTTTATCGCTTATGTCCCTGGCTTCATGAACGCCTTTCTCATCGCGACCCTGCTGCTGGATCGCCAGCCACCCCGCCAGCGCCCTTATTCTTATCCCGGTCTTACCGTACTCGTGGCTGCCTACAACGAGGTCGCAGCGATACGCGATACGCTTACCAGCCTGGCCGCGCAGGATTACCAGGGTGCGCTTGAAATACTCGTGCTCAACGACGGTTCGACCGATGACACTTTGGTGCTCGCCACTTCGTCACTGCAAGTTTTGAAACTGCCGTCCAACATTTCAATCAGGTTGATCGACTTTGCGGTGAACCGCGGAAAATCGGCAGTCCTCAATGACGGCTTGCGCGAAGCCACGCACGACCTGATTGCAACGATCGACGGAGATTCCTGGGTTCGCAGAGATGGCCTGAGCCAAATCGTGGAGCGCTTGCTGTCCGATCCCGCCAATACGCAGGCTGTAGCTGGCGCGGTGATGGTCCGCAATTCACGGGAAAACTTGCTGACCCGCGCCCAGGAATGGGACTATTTCCATGGCATTGCCGGGATCAAGCGTATGCAGGCGATGTACCATGGCACACTCGTCGCGCAGGGTGCATTCTCGCTATACCGCCGTGCCGCGCTTGATGAAGTTGGCGGATGGCCTCACTGTGTCGGCGAAGACATCGTTGTGTCCTGGGCGCTGCTGAGTAAAAATTACCGCATCGGCTATGCCGCCAGTGCCCTTGCCTTCACCAACGTTCCAGCGACAGTTCGGCAATTTGCATTGCAGCGAAAACGCTGGTCTCGCGGGCTCATGGAAGCGTTCAAGGCGCATGGACGTTTGATCGTCATGGGGCGGCTTTCCACTCTGTTCATTTGGTGGAATGTCTGCTTCCCGCCGCTGGACCTGGTTTTTACATTTGTTTTCATTCCGGGACTGATCCTCGCCTGCTTCGGTATCTTCTGGATAGCTGGGCCGATGACGATCGCGGTGCTGCCGCTGACCATCCTGTGGAACACCGTTATCTACCGGATCCAGAAAGGAATGTATCGCGGTGAGGGTTTGCATGTTCGCCAAAACAATGGTGGATTTCTGTTCTACAGCCTCGCCTACAGCCTGCTTATGCAACCCGTCTGTGTCTGGGGCTACGCGGCAGAACTCATCGGACTAAAAAAACATGGGATACCAAATAGATATGGCCAGGTTCGTGATCACATCGGGCTTATATGCGCTATCCATAGGGGCAGCTCACGCCCAGGCCACCAAAGCGGAACCCGATTTGCAGCCTCTTCGCTATGCCGTAGGCTCGGACTGGTTTGTTTCCGCCGACTCCGACAAGACAGACGTCATAAAAGGCAGCGTCAATCTCGATTGGAACTTCAAGAACCCCGATCAATTTCAGGGATTGCGTATCCAACAAGTCTGGATCACGCCATCCCATCACCAAACCAAGAGCTTCGAGCGGGCCTATTTTCTTTACGCCGACAAAGCTGGCCATTGGGCGTGGAACGGACAAGTGGGTACCGATGGCCAGACGGCATTGGGATCATTCACGATCCACGACGACGCCCGCCTGCGGAAAGAATTTTTCGTAGAGCGCGATATCCTTGAAACACCGCAAGGAGTAACACGCAGGATCTATTATACCTTCGCCGGCGGCGCGCTTGATCTGCCCGTCGATGCCCGAAATAATTTTACGGTCGTTGCAGGCGTTCAGCCATTCACAGGCGCAAATGTCCGGCTGCACCTGCGTGCCAACTATGTCCATGTGCTAAAGCCCAGCACCGGTCTGAGCCTTGAGCTTCGGACACGCTATTTTTATAGTACAGTGCCTGGCGAGTTCGACTATTTTTCACCGCGTTGGTATGCAGAAGTGCTGCCCGTCGTCCATCTGCGACGTTATTCCGCAGGCTGGCGTTATTCGATCGCCGTCGGTCTGGGTGGACATCGCTCTGCCGGAACGAACTGGGACATGTCACGCTATTTGAACGCACAAGTGACCAGCCCTGCCATCAGCCGCAATCTGTTTGTGCAAGCTGGCGCCATCTATAGCAACGCGCCGGTGGGGAACGGCAGCGTTTATTCTTATGCGCAATTTTCTGTTGGTTTAACCCGGGCTTTCTAAATTACGGGAATTCCCGGGAATTCCGGTGCCACGTGCAATAACCCCCAAACACCCCCCCTCCGCACAGCCTATACCAACTCGTCCAGCCCGATGCCCAGCACTGTCGCCAGTTTCTTCAACGTCGGGGCCGATCCAGTCCTCTGCCCGGATTCGATATTGGCGATCTGCACGCGGTTCACGGCGGAGGCTTTGGCAAGCTCGGTCTGGGTCAAGCCGCGATGGCGGCGCCATAGCCGCAGCGGGCTTTCGCCATCCAGCATGCGGGTCACTCAATCTCATCCGACTGCGGCATCCGGCGCCGTCTCAGAACACCCCCGGAACCAGCCGCCACCGCACCCGCGCCACATAGGCACGATAGGTCGCGTCCTGGCGCAGCAATGTCTCTTCGGCCAGTATCCGGCGGATCTGCGCGGTCCAGCCGATCGCATAAAGCAGCAGGTTGATCGGCAGTGGCATCATCAACAACACGCCGATATGCACCAGCAGATATCCGGCATACATCGGGTGGCGCACCAGCCGGTAAGGCCCCGCGATCTTGATGCCGCGATTGGCCGGGCCAATGCCGAAACTGCGCGCCAACGCCAGTTTGGCGACAGCCTGGCCCAGATTGCCCAGCACCACCAGGACGATCCCGGCGATGCGCAGGCTGAACACCGGGTCGCTGGCGGTCTGGATCATCATCGGCGCAGCGGTTGCGGTGATCGCCAGCAACCAGTCGCCCGGCTTCATCGAAATCGCTGTGGTGGGCCGCCGGATCAGCGTGAAGATCATCACCGAAGTCTCTGAAATCAGCACCAGGCAGCTCATGCGGTTGCCGTGAAAGAACGAGCCCGCCACCCGTTCGACCATCCACAGCCACAGCAGCGCGATCACGACTTGCTCGACGCGATCGAGCACCGCCGGCCTCAGCCAGCCGGAAACGGCATTTTCCAGGGCAATCGACTTGGGCATCATGAAAGTTCCCGCGTCGGTCCGGGATCGGACCGCGAAATTTGCCCGCCCATCGGCCGGTGCCGCCGAAACTATCCGCATAGGGTTAACAAGCTGCAAACATGCCGCTGGCATTGGACACCGCACGCGCTGATCCAACCCCGGCTTGACATCGCCATCGGTCTCGCTAAAGGCCCACCTCGACTGCCGGGCTTGCCCGGTGTCATCCGTCCGAGACCACTGGTGCAGGTTCCCTGCTTAATTTCCAGTCTAGACGGGGAAAAGAGCTCAAACGCCCCCTCTCCTGATGTCAGGCGCGGGCGGCCATCGCGGACAGCCATTCGGCGCTGCCCGCACTCCTTCCCCATCAATGGACTGTTCGTGCCGCTGTCGCGGTATGGATTTTTCCGTGCCGTTGTTGCGGTGCGGAGCAGCCCGGCTGCATGCCCCCATTTGCGGGAACTGGCATGCCGCCAAAGTGAAGGAGTAAGCATGGATCGTTCGCAAAAAGCCGACGCGGTCGCTGCGCTGAACGCAACCTTCAACGAAGTTGGCGTGGTGGTCATCACCCGCAACCTCGGCATGACCGTGGCCCAGACCACGGCCCTGCGCGTGAAGATGCGCGATGGCGGCGCCACGTTCAAGGTTTCCAAGAACAGTCTTGCCCGGCTGGCCATCGTCGATACGAATTATGCCGGAATTGGTGAATTGCTCACCGGTCCCGTGGCGCTGGCGACTTCGGTCGATCCGGTTGCCGCTGCAAAGATCGCGATCGATTTCGCCAAGACCAACGACAAGCTGGAAATCGTTGGCGGCGCGATGGGTGTGCATCTGCTTGATGCCAACGGGATCAAGGCGCTCGCCTCGATGCCGTCGCTCAACGAGCTGCGCGCCAAGCTGATCGGCCTGGTCCAGGCACCTGCGACCAAGATCGCGCAGGTTGTCACGGCCCCGGCAGGCAAGCTGGCCCGCGTTTTCGGCGCCTACGCCGAAAAAGAAGCCGCATAAGACTGTTCGCATCCCCTCATCTGGCGGAGCATCGGAATTCCCCGATTGCCCATCGCCACCTAACATCACGCACATTAACATCAGGAGCACATCATCATGGCTGATATCGCCACTCTCGTCGCCGAACTGTCGAAGCTGACCGTTCTCGAAGCCGCCGACCTTGCCAAGGCCCTGGAAGAAGCATGGGGCGTTTCCGCCGCTGCTGCCGTGGCCGTGGCCGCTGCCCCCGCTGAAGCCGCTGCTGCCGTTGAAGAGCAGACCGAATTCGACGTCATCCTGACCGGCGACGGCGGCAAGAAGATCCAGGTCATCAAGGAAGTCCGCACGCTGACTTCGCTGGGCCTGACCGAAGCCAAGACCCTGGTGGAATCGGCTCCCAAGGCGATCAAGGAAGGCGTGACCAAGGCGGAAGCCGAGGACATCAAGGCCAAGATCGAAGCTGCCGGCGGTACCGTTGAAATCAAGTAATCTGGCGAAATCAAGTAATCGACGCAATGCTGGGATCACACCCGGCGCGTGTGGACAAGAAATAGGGCCCTCCCTTATCCCCCTCCCGCTTGCGGGAGGGGCTTGGGGGTGGGCCCTTTCTTACTTCTAACGTAGGCGCGCGCTGAATAAAAGATGCCCACCGGCCCCTTCTGCCAGCGGAAGGGGAGAAGAACGCACTTCTTAAGGCGCGGTTCAGCGGCGCCTATGCTACGCGCAGAAACGCATGGCCCCGCCCCTCTCATTGCTCGCCCGCTGTTTCGCCGCGCTGGCCGCGTCGACGCTGTGCATTGCCCCCGTCGCTGCGCAGGAAGTGCTGCGCGATGCCGAGACCGAAGCGCTGTTCCGCGACATGGCCAGCCCGCTGATTACGGCAGCGGGACTCGATCCCCACAACGTCGACATCGTCCTGGTCAACGATCCCGAGATCAACAGCTTCGTCGCCGGGGGACAAGCGGTCTACATCAATTCCGGGCTGATCAACGCCGCCGACAGCGCCAATGAAGTGCAAGGCGTGATCGCGCATGAATTGGGGCACATCGTTGGCGGTCATGCCATCGACGATCGCGGCGCCACTTCGGCGGGGCGGATCAGCATCCTGTCGGTGTTGCTGGCGGCAGCAGCGGCGGCGGCGGGCGGCGGCGAGGCGGCGATGGGCGTGATGATGGCGGGGCAACAAGCCGCGATGGGCAAATATCTGGCCTACACCCGCGGGCAGGAAGAAACCGCCGATGCGGCTGGCGCCAAATTCCTGTCCGGCGCGGGCATAACCGGGCGCGGCTCGATCGAATTTTTCCACAAATTGCTGAACATGGAAAACCGCTATGGCTATACCCGCAATGCCGATGACAGCTTTTACACCGATCACCCGCTGACCGACGACCGCATCCAGTTTCTGCAGGACACTTACGAAAAAGACCCCGCCTGGAACCGCAAGCCCGATCCTGCGCTCGATGCACGGTTCCAGCGGGTCAAGGCCAAGCTGTTCGGCTATCTGGCCGAACCCGCCGACACCATCCAGACCTATCCTGAATATATGACCGGGGTGCCCGCGCGGTATGCGCGCGCCTATGCCTGGCACAAGCAGGGTTTTCTGGACAAATCCATGACTGAGGCCGACAGCCTGTTGGCGCAGGCGCCCGACGATCCCTATTTCCTGGAACTGAAGGGCCAGATCCTGCTGGAGGCCGGCAAGCCCGCCGATGCGCTGCCACCATTGCGCCGCGCCACCGAACTGACCAATAATCAACCGCTCATCGCCACGACCTTCGGCCACGCGCTCATCTCCGCCGACGAGGCTGCCGCCAGCAACAATGACCTGACCCGGCGCGAGGATGATAGCGACGGCCGACCCGGTCCGCATTTTGCCGAAGCCCGCCGCGTGCTGAAGGCAGCGGTATCGCGCGATCGCGAAAACCCCTTTGCCTGGTATGTGCTGGGCGAAGTCTATGAAAAAGAAGGCGATCTGCCGCGCGCCCGTCTGGCCGGTGCCGAACAGCAAGCATTGGACAACAACATGGCCGCCGCCGGGCGCAATGCCGAAGCCGCCGAAGCCGGTCTGCCCAAGGGAACGCCCGACTGGCTGCGCGCGCAGGACATCGCCATGCAGGCGCGCAGTGCGATTGCGCACGACAAGAAACATAAGTAACCGGCCAGTATGACCGATACGCCTGTGGGCCGCTCGCTGAACCTGATCGCGCTGGGCGCGGCCTGCGCGATACTGGGCGGGCTGGGTGGCGGGCTGGGCATGCTGGCGATCCAGAACTGGCGCGGCGACCGCATGGTCCATGACTATATCGTCAATCACCCCGAAGTCCTGCCCGAAGCGATGGACAATCTCCACCGCGAGCAGGACAGCAGGCAGTTGGCGGGCATCCGCAGCGACCTCGAAAAAGGCTGGCCCGGCGCGGTGCTGGGCAATCCCAACGGCAAGCAGACGCTGATCGAATTCACCGATTACGCCTGCACCTTCTGCCGCCGCAGCGTCGCCGATATCGACCTGCTGATCGCCAGCCGCCCCGAGTTGAAAGTGGTCGTTCGCGAACTCCCCATCCTGACCCCCGAAAGCACCGACGCCGCCAAAATGGGGCTCGCCGCTGCCGCGCAAGGGCGGTATGCGGCGTTCCACAAGGCGATGTTCGCGATCGGGCATCCTGCTGCCGACACCATCGTCGACGCCGCCACCGCCGCCGGCCTGGATATGGCCCGCGCCCGCGCCACCATCGCCGACCCTGCCACCCAGGCCGAAATCGACCGCAACCTGGAATTCGCGCGAAAGTTGGGGCTGAGCGGCACGCCAAGCTGGGTCGCGGGCGACCGGCTGCTGTCCGGCGCAGTGGGCATCGATGGACTGGCGCAGGCGCTGGACGGGGTGAAGAGGTAGAGTTTTACCGACTTACGTCGAGTCGGCGGAAAAACCCTACTGCACAGCTTTTACAACCATGAGCGATGCGCCGAACGGGTTTGCCTTGCCCATGGCGGCGTGGGCGGCTAAGCGACCGCCGCCATGCTGACAAACCTGCCACAACAGCCCGCCGACGCGCTGCTCGCGCTGATCAAGCTTCACAACGCCGATCCCCGGCCGACCCGGATCGACCTTGGCGTCGGCGTCTATCGGACCGGCCAGGGCGCGACGCCGGTGTTCGGCGCGATCAAGGCGGCCGAGCAGATCCTGGTCGATACCCAGGATTCCAAGGCCTATCTCGGCCCCGAGGGCGACATGGGCTTTGTCCACGCGCTCATGCCCACCATTTTCGGCCAGCAATCGCAGCCGGTTGCGCAGGGCCGCATCGACGGCATGCAAGCGCCCGGCGGTACGGGTGCGCTGCGGCTGGCCTTTGCCATGGCCAAGCGCGCCGGGGTCAAGCGCTTCTGGATGGGCACGCCGAGCTGGCCCAACCATGCGCAGATATTCACCGACCTGGGCTGCGAGCTGAAGACATTTGCGCATGACACCCCCGCTGGCGTTGCCGACATGGCCGCCTTGCGCGCCGCGATTGCCGCTGCTCAGCCGGACGACGCCATCCTGCTGCACGGCTGCTGCCATAATCCCACCGGCATCGATTACCTGCCTGCGGAATGGGACGAGATTGCGCAGCTTGTCGCCGACCGGGGCCTGCTGCCGATCCTGGACCTGGCCTATCAAGGCCTGGGGCACGGCCTGGAAGAGGACGCCTATGGCATCCGCCGCGTGCTGGACGCCGTGCCCGAGGCGCTGATCGCTTATAGCTGCGACAAGAATTTCGGCCTGTATCGCGATCGCGTCGGCGCGGTTTATGTGATGATGGCCGAGGCTGGCCAACTGCCCGCCGCGATGTCGAACGGCCATGCCCTGGCGCGCGCCAGCTGGTCGCAGCCCCCCGATCATGGTGCTGCCGCCGTGCGGCTGGTGCTGGCGGACCCGGCGCTGACCGCGTTGTGGCTGGACGAGCTGGACACCATGCGGGTGCGCATGCGCCAGGTGCGCGCTGAACTGGCCGCCGCCGGCAAGGTCGGCGGGGTGGACTTGACCGCGATCGGCCAGCAGAACGGATTGTTCTCTATCATCCCCTTCACGCCCGCCCAAGTGCAGGCCATGCGCGAGCGCCACGGCATCTATTTCGCCGGATCTGGCCGGATCAATATCGCCGGGCTGACGCTGGGCAATATCGACACTTTCCTAGCCGCCGTGGCGGACGTGACCGGCTAGGGTTTTTCGCAACTTACGTCGAGTCGGCACCAGCCCGCGCCCCCAATTTCAGCGTGGCCGTGGCATCAGGAACAACTGGTCCTGGGTAATCTCGAAATAGTCGGCCGGACCGCCGCCTCGGGTGATCGGATGGGCCTTTGCGGTCTGGTAGATGCCGTCTTCAATCAAGTCCCGGTCGATATGGATGCCGATGACCTCGCCCATGACCAGCCATTGCGCAATTTCCCCGCCTTCGCTGGTGGTCAGGCGGATGATCTGGGACACCTTGCATTCGAAATGGACCGGACTGCCGACAACGCCGGGTGGCGCCACCAGCCGGGACGGCGCCTTGCCCAGCCCCGCCAGATCGAATTCATCGACGTCCGCCGGGACCATGGCCGAAGTCGCGTTCATCGCCTCGGCCTGTGGGCGAGTGGCCAGGTTCCAGACGAATTCGCCGGTCGCCTGCGCATTGGCCACCGAATCCTTCCAGCCAACCGACGAAAATCCGATGATCGGCGGCTTGTAACTGAACAGGTTGAAAAAGCTGTAAGGCGCCAGATTGACCACGCCCGAGGCGCCGATCGTGCTGACCCAGCCGATCGGCCGCGGCGCGACGATCGCATTGAGGGGGTCGTGCGCCAGCCCGTGGCCAAGGCGCGGTTCATAAAAATGTCGGTCGGTCATGGCAGGAATTCCAGCGCAGGTGAGGCAAAGTCGATACTGTAACCATGGTCGCGCAGAAAATAACCGATTATGCTCGCACCGCCCCGTTCCGCGACATGGCTGGGGCACGGAGGCAGGCATGCGCTATTTTCTCGACACCGAGTTCAACGGCTTTGGCGGCGACCTGATCTCGATTGCGCTGGTGCCCGAGGACGCGAATGTACAGGTGTTTTACGAAGCGGTCCGCTGTGCCGAACCGACGCCGTGGGTCATCGCCAACGTCCTGCCCAGACTGGAAACCGAACAATTGAGCCGCCCCGAAATCGCCGACCGTTTCGCCCGGTACCTGCTGAACGACGAATGCCCGGTGCTGGTCGCCGACTGGCCCGAGGATATCGCCCATGCCGCATACCTGCTGGTGACCGGGCCGGGACAAATGAAACCGGTGCGCAGCGCCCGCTTCGAACTGGTCGATCCCGACATCATCGGCCCCGGCCAGCCCGCGCAGATGCCGCACAACGCCCGCCACGACGCGATGGCGCTGCGCACGACCGTGCTGGCCTGGGAACGCCGGATGGCATAAATCCCGGCCAGTTATTCGACTGATTCCCCCCTTATCCGTCCGACATTTTGGTAAAGCCGCGCCCGATCTTCAGCGGCTGTTTGGGGGCATTAAAGATTGCCCCGGCCGAGACATTATTGCCCCGCATCACCAAAATGACCGAATCTTGCGCCTCGATGATGAAATGTTTGCCGGGACGCGCAAATATCTGCTCACCCGGTCGCTCGACCTGGACGATGAAGAATCCACC
This sequence comes from Pseudomonadota bacterium, assembly GCA_030776465.1. Lineage (GTDB taxonomy): Bacteria > Pseudomonadota > Alphaproteobacteria > Sphingomonadales > Sphingomonadaceae > Novosphingobium. The sequence goes on along the minus strand of JALYHR010000120.1, from coordinate 6,658 downwards.
GTTGCCCCGGCGCTCCGCCTCGGCCACCGTCGATCCGGCCAGCGCGCTGTGCTGGGGCACTGTCAGCGATTCCAGCCCCAGCCCCACATCGTGCAGCCCGCGCTTCAAATCGCGCATGGTGGGGGATGTTTCCAGAAGGTGCTCGGTCGAGGGATAGAGGATCATTTCGGCAATCCGTTCCGCGCCGATATGCATCGGCAACACCACCTTGTCGGCCCCGGCATGGATCAGCTTGCGCTCGGTCGACGGGATTTCGCCGCGCGCGATGATCTGCAACCCCGGATTGAGGTTACGCGCCGACAGGGTGATGAAAACGTTGGTCGCATCGCTGGGCAACACCGTCGCCAGCACCCGCGCGCGCGCAATCCCCGCCGCCTGCAACGCCGCTTCATCGGTGGCGTCGGCGGTCAGGCAAGCGTAGCCTGCGGCCTGCGCGATGGCGAACTTGGCCGGATCGAGTTCGACCACGACAAAGCCTTCGTGCGCCTCGGCCAGCTCATGCGCCAATTGCTGGCCGATCCGGCCAAAGCCGCAAATGATGGTGTGTTGCGATAGCTTTGCGATTTGCGCGGTCATGCGATCAATCCCCAACAGGCTGCGCAGCTGCAAATGCGCCAGAAATTGCACCAGCGCACCGGTCAGGACGATCATGCCGGTGCAGCCCAGCAGGATCGTCGCCATCGTCAAGCCCCGCAGCCCGGGCGTGTCGATCGGGTGAACCTCGTTGAAACCGACCGAAAAGATCGTCAGCATCACCATATAGGCCGCGTCGCCCAGGCTCCACCCCGACAACACGAAACCGATCACCGCCAGCACGTAAATCGTGCAGACAAAGGCAGCCGCCCGGATCAGGCCCTGCAGCGGCGAACCCAGCACCGCCTCCGCCGCGTCCCCGGCCTTTTCCCAATTTTGCGGCGTGGTCGCGCTCCTCATGAACGATGCGGCGTCGCCAACGATGGTGGGGAATCCCGCCTGTGTCCAGTCGAACCTCTTTGCGAAACGCGCCGTGCGTCGCTACTGGCATTGCGCATCCCAATCAGGAGGAACTGCCATGCGTTATGACATCTCCGGCACCACCATGCAGACCGTGTCGGTCGATCTGGCACCGGGCGAGGCGCTGTACAGCCAGACCGCAACGATGGCCTGGATGTCCGACAATATCCGCATGGACACGCATACCGGCGGCGGGCTGTTCGCCGGGCTGAAACGCGCATTTTCCGGCGGCGGCTTGTTCATCACCGAATTCCGCGCCGAGGGCGCCGGCCATGTCGCCTTTGCGCCGCGCTTTCCCGGCCAGATCGTGCCGGTCGAACTGGCCGCCGGGCAATCGATGATCTGCCGCAAGGAAACCTTCCTCTGCGCCGAAATGTCGGTCCACCTCGATATCTTTTTCCAGCAAAAGCTCGGTGCGGGCTTTTTCGCCGGTGAAGGCTTCATCATGCAAAAAGTCACCGGGCCGGGCACCGTGTTCCTCGACCTGTCAGGCGAAGTCGTCCAAAAGGAACTGGCACCGGGCGAACGCCTGCTGGTTCACGCGGGTCACATCGGCATGCAAGACCCCAGCATCGGCATCGACATCCAGATGATGCGCGGCTTTCGCAACATATTGTTCGGGGGCGAGGGACTGTTCCTGGCGACACTGACCGGGCCGGGCCGCATCTGGCTGCAATCGATGCCGATCATCAACCTCGCCGAAGAAATCGCCCGCTACCTGCCGCAACCACGCGGGGATGGCGGTTTTGGGGGCGGCGGCAGCATGCTGGGCGCAGGCGCAACCGGCTTGGGAGTGGGCGGCATCCTGGGTAGCCTGCTGGGCGATAACTGAGCGTGGCAGCCGAGCCGACGACCGAGTTCCACAAGGGCGAAGGCGGCGCGCAACTGGCGGTGCACCGGCTTGGCGCAGGCCGCCCGGTATTGCTGCTGCATGGCCTGTTTTCCAGCGCCGAAGTCAACTGGATCAAGTTCGGCACCGCCGCAAAACTCGCCGCCGCCGGATTCGAAGCGATCATGCCCGACCTGCGCGCCCACGGCCAAAGCGCGGCACCGCATGATCCCGAGGCCTACCCCGCCGACGTGCTGGTCAAAGACGCCATGGCGCTGGTCCATGCGCTGAACCTGACAGATTACGACCTCGGCGGCTTTTCGCTGGGCGCCCGAACCGCCGTCCGCGCCGTTTTGGCAGGCTTGACCCCACGCCGCCTCGTCCTCGGCGGCATGGGCCTGACCGGCCTCTCCGGCTGGGCCCGCCGCAGCGCCCACTTCATCAACGCCATCGACCGCTTCGGCACCATCCCCCGCGAAGACCCCGCCTTCCTGGCCCAAGCCTTCATGAAAACCCAAAAAACCGACCGCATTGCGACGCGGCTGCTGCTGCAATCCATAGACGACACCCCCGCCGAGGCGCTGTCGGCGATCACCATGCCGACGCTGGTCGTGTGCGGCGCCGAAGATCACGACAACGGCTCCGCGTTTGAGTTGGCGAAGGTTTTGCCCGATGCGCGTTATGTGGAGGTGCAGGGAAACCACATGAGTTCAGTGACGAAACCGGAGTTTGGTGAAGCGATAGTGGAGTTTTTGAAGGGATAGATGCGAGGGCCATGGGCCCTCGCGCTCCCGGTTATTAAGGGGTTATTGCACGTGTCACGGTAATTGATCTGGGCGAACCTGGCTAGGGGATTTCATCTTTGCACAGTGGTTCGCGCACTGCCCCGCTTTGTACGCCCCATTCCGCGTGGCAAGTTTGGGGGTTATTGCACGTGTCACCGGAATCCCGGAATCCCGGAATCCCGAATCCCCGGAATCCCGAATCCCGTGTCCACCAGAATCCCGTGTCACCGGAATCCTAATCAAACATTTTTTCTCCGCAAACTCCACATTTATCAATGACGTTGGGTGATAAAGGAAATTTTGTTCCGATAACCCTTTTATCGCCTAAAGGGGTTCTGCAATTGCCGCACTTCAAGGTTATAAGTAAGCATATTATCAAAAAGCCAAAAATAAATAATAGATATGAGTTATATATAAAATAATAAATAGGGCCAGCAAATGATAATATTTGCGCCATAACGATCATAATTTTAACAATTATTGTTTTCATTGTTGGTGCGACATATTATCGAATTCCGGTGACACGTGCAATAACCCCCAATACCTCCTCCGCACAGCCTATACCAGCTCGTCCAGCCCGATGCCCAGCACTGTCGCCAGTTTGTTCAACGTCGGGGCCGATCCAGTCCTCTGCCCGGATTTGATATTGGCGATCTGCACGCGGTTCACGGCGGAGGCTTTGGCAAGCTCGGTCTGGGTCAAGCCGCGATGGCGGCGCCATATCCGCAGCGGGCTTTCGCCATCCAGCAGGCCCGTCACTATTTCCGCTGGGACCAGTTCATCCTCACCGGCGGCGATACGCGCCTTGGCATGGTCGTAGGCACGCAGATCGCCCAAATCCTCCGCCGCTTGTTTCAGACGGCTATATTCCTCAACCGGGATGCTGATCATTTCAACCATCTGGCCAATCCTTCATTCAGATTCCGCCACGCGGACCAATTTCCAGAACCGAGCGGGGTCTGCTGCATATTGTTCAACGTTTTTTCATTTGCGCGCGATCACCAACTGGGAACATCCAAAGATTTTGAGCCCAAAAGTCTTTTCCAGAATTCCAGCAACAAGTCTGGCTGCCCAGCATATCTGACTCTTCACGCCGTGCCTTTTGCCCTCAAGCCCTTCGAACGTCTGCCAAACATACCGCTGCGATAGGACGGTAAAGCCAGCCTCGCGGGTCATCCGCAGCAGCTCGCGAGGCCAGTAATTGCGTGCTGGAAACTCGATGATCCTTCGAGATATGGATAGCGGCAACCAAGGAGCGAACGGAAACCGCAGTCCGCTGACGTGCTGTCCGCTGCGCCTGAAAATCACGCCATGCAATTCGATCGGATAGAGCCGGTTAGGGGTAAAGTTGAAAAACAACCCGCCCACTTTCAACACTCGGCGCATCTCCGCCAATACGCGAGAATCGTCGGGAGTATGTTCGAGGACCTCGTTCATGAAGATGATGTCGAACGCGCCGTCCACGAAGTCGAGGTTGGCCAGGTCGCCGGTACGAACCCTGTCGTCGTTCGGGTGGCGGGCATGCCACTCCGCCACCTTTTCGTCCAGAAACTCGATCCCCCAGACGTCGGCGCCCAGTTCCAGCATCCGTTCGACAAAAGCGCCTCCGCCGCACCCGGCATCCAAGACCTTCAAGCCGCGAATGGGCACCATATCGTTGACAATATTAATGCGTTTCGCGAGCGAGATAGGTGTGCCTGTATCGCTTCCCCACGCCTTGATATCGCCCCACCGTTCGTTTGCCATACGCCCCACCTCAATGAGCCTATATCACCAAATTCTGCCAGCAACACCCATTTGACTAGCGGCGAGGGCACTGCGGTCAACCTCGCGGATTCCGGTGCGGATGACGGTGCCACATGCAATAATCCCCAAACTTCTTCCCCCGCAGGGATAGTACAATGTAAACTCCCCTCTCGCTTGCGGGTGGGGACCTCCATCGTGCAACGTCGCCCGCAATTGCGCTGAGATGCGAGGCTTGGCACAGCGTAAAATTCCGGGGTGCAGGGGCAGTGGCCCCTGCGAATCTTCCGCTTAAATCTTGCCTGTTCGCTGACCGCCCTTGCGTCGTTCTAACTCAATAATGGGGCAAAACTCACACCGGCGACCAGGGCGCAGCCTCCGCTTCCTCGCGTTCACCCTGCGGGCGTTCCGTCGCCGTCGCGGCGGGGAGACGTTCGATGACGGCGTCTAGCAGTTTATCCATGCCTTTGCCGGTGGCGCCGGAGATGGCGAAGACCTTTTTCGCTCCGGCGGCTTTCAACTCCCTGGTGAAGGCTTTGACCAGTTCGGCATCGACCAGATCACATTTGTTGAGCGCGATGAGGCGCGGTTTTTCGTCGAGGCCGCCGCCGTAGGCTTCGAGTTCTTCCTCGATGATTTCCATGGCTTCGGCGGGATCGGTGCCGTTGACGTCGATCAGGTGGATGAGGACGCGGCAGCGTTCGATATGGCCGAGGAAGCGGTCGCCGACGCCTGCGCCATCGGCGGCACCTGCGATCAAGCCGGGGATGTCGGCCAGCACGAATTCGCGGTTCTTGTGATAGACAACGCCCAGTTGCGGTCTCAGGGTGGTGAAGGGATAATCGCCGACCTTGGCCTTGGTGTTGGAAACCTGGTTGATGAAGGTCGATTTCCCGGCGTTGGGCAGCCCGACCAGGCCAACATCGGCCAGCAGTTTCAGCCGCAGCCAGACGTAGCATTCGCTGCTGGGCCAGCCGGGCCCATGCTGGCGGGGGGAGCGATTGGTGCTGGTTTTATAGCTGGCGTTGCCGCGCCCGCCGTCGCCGCCGCGCAGGAACAGCACGCGCTGGCCGGCCTCGGTCAGGTCTGCGAGCACGGTTTCCTGGTCGTCATCGATCACCTGCGTGCCGACCGGTACCTTGATGACGAGATCCTCGCCGCCGCCGCCGGTCCGATTTTTACCCGCGCCGCCAAAGCCGCGCTGCGCCTTGAAATGCTGGGCATAGCGGAAATCTATCAGCGTATTGAGGCCGGGGACCGCTTCGAAGATGATGTCGCCGCCCTTGCCGCCGTCGCCGCCGTCGGGGCCGCCATATTCGACATATTTCTCGCGCCGGAAGCTGACCGCTCCCTGCCCGCCTGCCCCCGAACGGAGGTAGATTTTGGCTTGATCGAGAAAATGCATGGATACGACTTTTTTCTGGCAACTGGCGGGGTGAAATGGGGCGCGGATCGGCGGCGTTCAGTACGGCCAGCCGCGCCATAGCAGCTTATCGGCCGCCAGTCACTTGCGCGACCGGGCCTTACTGGATCGGGCACCTGGTGGAGCCGAGGGGGATCGAACCCCTGACCTCGTCATTGCGAACGACGCGCTCTCCCAGCTGAGCTACGGCCCCGTTCCAGTGCACCCGCGACAGGATTGCCCTCGCGCGAGCGCGCCTCTTAGCGAAGCGCCGCCGCGCTTGAAAGCGCTAAGTTGCCAAACTCAGTTTGTGCCCGGCGCTGCCGGTTGCGGCGTCACCGTAACGGTCGCGGGCACCGGGGGAACGCCCCAACGGGCTTCCCAAGCGGCCAGATCGGCCTGGTACTGGGAATAATGGCGATAAAACTCGTCAAAGACGATCTCGATACTCGGCAAGCTGCGTTGCGCAAACGGCTCCAGCTCCACTGGCTTGACGGTGACGGCATCGCGGCTCACCGCCTCGATCGCCTTGCAGAATTCATCCAGCGTCGGTGGCAAGGCGTCGTGGTTATAGACCTGGGTCATATAGGCCTCGCGCTTGGCGATGTAGCCGGTGCCATATTGCGTACGATATTCGGCATCGACCTTGCGATTGGTGGCCGCCAACTGCTTTTTGAAATTGGTCAGGAAATCGCGGTAAGCGGGCGCGATGTCGGCGAAATTGGTTGGACTGCAATCGAGCGCGGCGACATTGAACGCTGCGCGCAGATTCCAGATCGTCTGCGCCGGGGAAATGGCGCGATTGACGCTGATCCGCAATCCATCTGGACCCAGCGGCGGGACCGGGACATTGGCCGAAGCCCCGCTGGGGGGGATCGGGCGCGGCGGCGCGGCGGGGGGTGGAGG
>JALYHR010000119.1 GCA_030776465.1 Pseudomonadota bacterium | reverse complement strand
GGGTTTTTTCGCTTTTTGGCGGGTGAAGCGGGCTCCGTCGCGCCGATGATGGCGCTGATGTTGCTCCCGCTGGCCGGTACGATTGCGGTCGGGACCGAACAGGCGGAATGGTTTTATTTTCAACGTGCGACGCAGAATGCCGCCGATGCGGCAGCGATTGCGGCGGCGACGAACGACAGCGCCAACGCCAACAACGGCTCCAAAAGTACTTTTCAGAACGAGGCCTATGCCGCTGCGGCGAAGTTTAACTTTGTAGACGGCTCGAACCACGCGCATGTATATCCATCGCCCGTTACCTGTCCGCCGAATGCTTCGGTTTTAACTGGAGCGAAGTGCTACCAGGTCACGATCTCGACATGGGTCCCGCTCAGCTTTTCCCAGGTGGTCGGCTTCGCAGGCAGTACGACCGCGCAGTGCCAGCATTGTCAATTGATTACGTCATCTGCCATTGCCACCGCCGATGCTGCAATTGGCACGGCGACGCCCTGCATCTGGGCGAAAGTTTCATTCACGAGCAATGGCGGGCCGAAGCCTGACCTGACGGGGTGTACCATTTATTCCAATGGGGACGCCACCTGCAACGGACATAATCTGAGCGCCACTTATGGTGTCGCGGTCGGCACGGACAACGGTTGTGGCATCACCGAGATATCCGGTGCCCCGGCGACCAGCGATCCCTATGGCACTACGGCGTACACGACGAATATTCCAGACGGCAGCAACTGCAGCGGCAAATATCCCCAGGAGGGGGATTCGGGGTTCAGCACAACCAATACAATTTCCGGATCGATAGCACCGAAGGCAACAGCATACTGTGGCGATATCCAATTAACTGGGGATGTAACCCTGACGGGTTCACAAAATATTTTCACCATTTATAATGGCCGACTAGATACCAATGGTCATAAGATTTCCACCGCGTCAGGAGCCGGAGCAACGATCCTTTTTACAGGGACCAACGCAACAACTTACAAGCATTATTCCACAGGCGGTGGCACGCTCGATATCCAGGCGCCGACGAGTGGCAATTGGTCGGGTGTCGCGCTCTATCAGGATCCCAGCCTGAATAACGGCGTGTCCTTCAGCTATGCCGGAAACTCTCCGACATGGAACATCACCGGGCTTGTTTACCTTCCAAACGCCGATGTTACGTTCAGCGGCGCAGTCAACAAGAGCAGCAATGGCGCATCATGCTTTATCTTCGTGGCCTCGACGATAACGGTGAATGGAACCGCATACATCTTTGCCAATGACACGGCCTGCGCCAGCGCGGGATTAGTTGTGCCCGGCGTGGTGTGGCATTCCGCGCCAAGCTGGTGCAATGACCGTGGCGGCGAAACCCATCGGCTTGGCCAGGCGTTGGCTCCGTTTGTTCATGCGCAGCGTCAGCGCCTCGGCGGCGGCGGAAATGGCGCTGATTTTTCCGTTTTTCGGCTATATTGGGATCAACGTCGTCGATTTCGGCATGTACACTTTCGCCAAGATGGAAACCGATCTCGCCGCCCAAGCGGCTGTCAGCGAAGCGCGCAACCTGTGCAACACCTCGGCGTTGCTGCCCGCCACCACCAATTGCGCAACACTGACCGCAAATATGCTGGCTGCGGCCCAATCGACTTCGCTGGGCGCCGCAGTCACGCTTAACGCGCCGACCGAAGGTTATTATTGTGCAAACACGGCAGGAACGCTGATTCTGATAAACCCCCAAAATCAGTCCACCTGCTCGGGCACTGTCCCGGGCAGCATCTCCGCACCGGGCGATTACATATACGTCCAGGCATCTTATACATATGTTTCGCTATTTCCATCCGCGACCATCGTGACCTCGATCCCGCACTTGCTGCCCAGCCCGATTACGCGAACAGCCTGGATGCGCTTGTCATGAATCCTGTGCAAACCACGCGCGGGCAGCGCCTGTTGGCGGCATTGCGTAACGACGAAGGCGCCTCCGCCGCCGAATTCGCGCTGGTGCTGCCGGTTTTCCTGCTAATGGTATTTGGCTCGATTTACACCTGCATGCTGGTCGGCGCCATTGTCGAACTGCATCAGGTGACCGAAGCCGCGGCCAGATGCTTATCCGTCAATAGCGCCAATACCACAAGCCCCTGCACCACAGCCAATATCACCAGCTATGGCAAAAGTCTGTATGCTGGCCCGACGATCAGCAATCTAACATTCACGGCATCGGCCAGCGCACCGACCGGTCCATCACCCCTGTTGGTCACAAAGTGCGGCGACACGTCTCTCGGTGCCAATGGTGGCTATCGGGTTGTCGGTACAGGCACTTTCACGCTTTTCACCGGGGCTGGCAAAGTGACCGCCAATCTGTCGAGCACGGCTTGCTATCCGATTATTTGAGGCTGGCAGGCGTGACCCTGGGCAAAGGCTGGCTGGAACGAAACATTAACCCTGACCGTTTATCTGCTTTACATCCCAGGACGGTATAATTGAAAAGCAGGTAGCCATGTTGAACGAACGTCTTTTCCTGTTCGCGGATTGGGTAATGAACCGGATCCTGTCGGGCTACCGGGCGGTGATCATTTTTTTCGAAACGCGAATGGACGGACTGCTCGGCGGTTGGTTGCTGGCGGTCGTCGTGACGGCGCGGCAAAGGTGGCAGGGGCACCCATGGCTGCCAGCGGTCCTGCCGAGGCCATGATGATGATGCTGCCATTTGTGCTGGTCGCGCTCGCGCCGGTGGTCGCCTATTACTTGTCGAGCGCCGCGTTTCCGCGCGGACAGGTACCGGCTCTGCCATCCCTGCGGCTGTCGGGTTCCGGCAGATGGCGCGAACTGGATGTCGATGCCGCACAAAAAAACCCGGCGTTTGGCCCGATGGGTTTGATGGCGTCGTTGATTGCCGGCATTCTTATCAACGTTCCCGTCCGCTGTCTCGAATACGTCGGCGCCGTGCCCGCCATGGCACATGGGGTTCCGTCATGGGCGCATTCGATTGCCTTTGCCATGACCGTCGATGCCGTGGCGATGAGCTTCTGCTATATGGTGTGCTTTGTGCTGGCGCTGCGCTCTGTGCCGATGTTCCCACGGATGCTGGTATTGACCTGGGCGCTGGACATCATGATGCAGTTCGGGATCGCACACCAGGTCAGCACCGCCCCCCACCTGCCGCCCGCCGTCGCCGCCGCGCTGTCTCAGGTTCTGCATGGCAACGTCCAGAAGGTTCTGATCAGCGTTTGCGTATGGCTCCCCTATCTGATTGTTTCGAAACGAGTAAATGTTACGTTTCGCCGCCGGGTCAGGGTTTAGACCAACGCGCCATAAATCTGGTTCCATAAATCCTCCCCCACTGGGGGAGGTGGCACCCCGCAGGGCTGACGGAGGGGGCGGTTTCGTGGGCAATGTTTCGCGTCGCGCACCCCCTCCGTCTCGCTTCGCGAGCCACCTCCCCCCGGAGGGGTAGGATTGAAGTGGTGCAGATTCAGCGCAGGTTGCAAGTCGGCGAAAATCACGTACCTGACGCCTGCCCTAAACCGCGATCGGGAACTTCCGCGAGCAAAAGGCGCAATCGACGGTGATCATTCCGTCTTCGCCGCGCATCGACGCCCGTTCTTCCTCGGGAAACCGCGCCAGCACCGCGCGGTAATGATCGGGGGTGCAGCGGCATCCCCGGCTCAGCCGCGCTGTGGGGGCAACGCGCACTTCTTCTTCATGAAACAGCCGCCAGATCAGTTCTTCGAGCGGCAGCGCGGGATCGACCAGCTCATCGGGCCGCGTGCTGCCGGCCAGCACCGCGACATGTTCCCATTCGGGATGGGCCATGGTGACGTGCAGCCGTTCGCGCCCTTCTTCGCCCTCGGCCAGGTTCTGCACCAGCAGGCCCCCGGCAATGCAATGACCCCCCGTGGTCTGGACGCCCAGCCGCAACAGCGTGGGCACTTGTTCCGACTGGGCGAAATAGGCCTGGCACGCTTCGGCCAGCGAGGCCCCTTCCAGCGGTACGATGCCTTGATAGCGTTGCCCACTGGTGGCCAGATCGAAGGTGATGGCAAGATAACCCTGGCCGAGCAGCGCAAACAGCGACGGATGCGCGCCCAGCATTGCCAGCCGGGCGGGATCGTGCTGGACATAGCCGCGCAGTTCCCCGGCGCGATAATCGCAGACCAGCAGGTCGATGACGCCGCCCTCGGTCTGGGCCTGCATGGTCAACTGGCTGTCGGCATCCTTCAGCAAGCCCCCGATCAGCGCCACCAGCACCAGCGCCTCGGCCAGCAGATCGCGAATGACCCCAGGATAATCATGCGCGGCCAGGATTTCGTCCAGCACCGGGCCCAGCCGTACCGCGCGCCCACGCGCGTGGAGCGCGGGAATGGTGAAGGACAGGATCCGGTCGATCCCGACCCCGCCGATTTCACCAATGTTGCCGTCGTTGGAACTCACAGTTAACCGAACACCCAGCGCAGCACCGACTTTTGCGCGTGGATGCGGTTTTCGGCTTCGTCCCACACCGCCGACTGGGCGCCGTCGATAACCGCGTCGGTGACTTCCTCGCCGCGGTGAGCGGGCAGGCAATGCATAAACACCGCGCCGTCCGCCGCCGCCGCCATCAGCGCGGCGTCTACTTGATACGGGGCCATCGCCGCAATTTTTGCCTCGCCGCCCGGCTGGCCCATCGATACCCAGGTGTCGGTGATCACCACTTGCGCGCCCGTAACCGCCTCGCGGGCATCGCGGGTGATGCGAATATCCGCGCCAGCGGCGCGCGCGCGCGCGACAAAGCCCGGGTCGGGGTCATAACCTGCCGGGCCACCCATGCGGATCGCGAATTTCATCAACCCCGCCGCCTCGATCAGCGAATTGAGGACATTGTTGCCATCGCCCAGCCACGCCACTTGCAACCCCGGCAAGGCCAGGCCACGCTCGACCAGCGTGACGAGGTCGGCCATGATCTGGCAGGGATGCGACTGGTCGGTCAGGCCGTTGATCACCGGCACACGGGCAAAATGCGCCAGTTCCTCGATCTTGGCGTGATCGTCGGTACGGATCATGATCGCGTCGACCATGCGGCTGAGCACGCGCGCGGTGTCGGCGATCGATTCGCCGCGTCCCAATTGCATCCCGCCCGCCTCCATAACGATGGCGCTGCCGCCCAATTGCCGCATCGCCATGTCGAAGGAGACGCGGGTCCGGGTCGAGTTCTTCTCGAAAATCATCGCCAGAACCCGGCCTGCCAGCGGCGTATCGGCATCCGCCCGGCCCTTGGGCCATTCGCGCCGCGCCTGCTTGCGGGTCATGGCATCGTTGATCATCGCCGCCACGGCATCGCCGCCAGCATCGCCGAGGTTGAGAAAGTGCCGGGTCATCACGCGGGTACTGCCACATTGTAACTGGCCGCAGCGGCGGAGAGCTTGTCCATAAATTCTTCGATATGGCTGTCGTCGATGACCAGCGGCGGGACGACGCGCATGGTGTTGTCCCCGCCCGCGACGCTCAATAGCTGGTGATGATCGCGCAGGTAGGCGACGAATGCGCGTGCCTCGACCTTGAGCTGAATCCCCAGCAGCAGCCCGCGCCCGCGCACTTCGGCAAAGACATCGGGATAATTGCCGATGAATTGTTCCAGCCGGGTCCGCAGCCGGTCCCCCTTGGCGCGCACGCTCAGGAGAAACTCTTCGTTGGCGACCGCATCAAGCACTGCTCCGCTTGCCGCCATGGCCAGCGGATTGCCGCCATAGGTCGAGCCATGCGCGCCGATCACCATACCGCGCGCGGCGTTTTCGGTGGCGAGGCAAGCGCCCATTGGAAATCCGCCGCCCAGACCCTTTGCCGAGGCCAGGATATCGGGCGCGATGCCATAATGTTCATAGGCATAGAAGGTGCCGCTGCGCGCGACGCCGCTTTGCACTTCATCCAGCGCGAGTATCAGGTCGTGCTCATCGGCCAACTGCCGCAGCCCGCGCATGAAGCTGTCGGACGCTGGCCGGATGCCGCCTTCACCCTGGATCGGTTCGACCAGGAAGCCCGCCGTATTGGGGCCGATTGCCGCCTTTGCCGCCTCCAGATCGTTGAACTCGACATATTTGAAGCCGGGTAGCAGGGGCAGGAAACCCTTGTGCATCTTGTCCTGGTTGGACGCGCTGATCGTCGCCATGGTCCGGCCGTGAAAGGCGTTGGTGAAGGTGATCAGCTCGTATTTGTGGTCGTTCCCGACATGGCTGTGATAGGCCCGCGCCGTCTTGATCGCGCATTCCACCGCTTCTGCGCCCGAGTTGGTAAAGAACACGGTGTCGGCGAACGTCAGGTCGATCAACCGCTGCGCCAGCCGTTCACCCTGCGGGCTGCCGTAGAGGTTGGAGACATGCATCAACTCGGCCGCCTGCCGCTGGATCGCGCCGATCAGGCCGGGATGCGAATGCCCCAGGATATTGACGGCGATGCCCGACGCGAAATCGAGGTAACGCTGCCCGTCTTCACCGATCAAATGGCAATGATCGCCGCGAACCGGCCGGACGGCGCTCCGGCCATAAACCGGCATCAAGGGAGTGATCGACATGGAGAAATCCTTTTAAATCGCGAATGTTGGAAACCAAACGACAAATGGCGGCTGCCCGGCTGGACGCCGGGTAGCCGCCATGACGCGTCTTTTGTTCGCCAATCCCCTGCTAAACCAGGCGTCCTGCCTAACTCAGGCGCCCTGCCTAAGTCAGACTGGGGACAAAGCGGACGGTTTCAACCTTGATGCGCCACCAGATTGACCGCCGAGTACTTGCCTCGTCGATCGACCTCGATGTCGAATTCCAGCCGGTCGCCTTCGGCCAGTTCGCGCATGCCCGAACGCTCGACAGCGCTGATATGCACGAATGCATCGGGCTGTCCGTCGTCGCGGGTGATGAAGCCGAAGCCCTTCATCGCATTGAAGAACTTGACCGTGCCGGTCGCCCGTTCGCCGGTCAGCTTGCGCTGCGGCGCTTCCTCGCGCTTGGCCACAGGAATGACGTCGCCCATCGGGATCAGGTCGCTGGCCGAAATCTTGCCGCCGCGATCCACCAGGGTGAATTCCAGCCCCTGCCCTTCGGCCAGGCCTTCCATCCCGGCGCGCTCGACTGCGCTGATGTGCACGAACACATCCTCGCCGCCGTCTTCACGCTGGATGAAGCCGAAACCCTTTTGGACATTGAAAAATTTGACGACGCCCTTGCTTTGGCCGACCACTTGCGCCGGCATTCCGCCAGCGCCGCCGCCACCGCCGCTGCGTGGTGCGCCGAAACCACCGCCGCCGCCAGCGCCACCG
>JALYHR010000118.1 GCA_030776465.1 Pseudomonadota bacterium | reverse complement strand
CCTGCCAGGATCAGCGCCAGAACCGCCATTACAACCCCGTGCAGACGTTCTGCGCATTGGAGGCGATGAACGGCGACTGCGGACAGATCACGTAATCGAGGTGGATCGACTGGCCGCCCGCCAGCGGGACGACGATCTGATCAGCGCGGATCGCAGTCGGGGCGTTGCCGATCGTGCCCAGTTGCTTGCCGGCGTTGTTGAGCCCCAAAAAGGCGATCATGTCGTCCTGGTTGACCCCGTCGCCCGAAATCCCCAGCCCGCCGACCAGCTGGCTGCCGCGATAGATCGGCACTGACCCCGGAAAGATCTGGATACCGTTCTGCAGGCGGTTTTGCCCCGGCGCCACGTCGGGATTGGCGGTGCAGCGATGCGCGGTGTCGACGGCCAGGATGTTATTGAGATACACCAGATGCTCGGCAATATTATCGATGATCAGCGCCGTCTGCAGCCCGGTCGCAAATGGCGTGAACTGGGCTGCGGGCACTGACAACGGCCCGTTGGGACTGCCTTGCGTGCCATCGGGAAAAGTGGGCCGCGACAAATCGCCGCCCGCCCGGTCGGTGAAGGCATAATGGCCGGTCAGCGCCGTCGGATCATTGAGGAACGTGCGGATCGCGGTGACGAAACTGGCGACCGTCGGCCCCTGTAGCCCCACCCCGGCGGCGACCACCGGCGATGGATTGGCGGTCAGATCCGAGCCCGCCGCCGCGTCTGAGAAAAAGGCGGCGGTGCGCGCCTTTTGCAGCGAGACGTCGATGCCGAAGATCGGCGCGTCGGGCCCGCGCACCAGCCCCAATGCCACGCCATGCGTATCGACCACGCTGATCGACACTTGCGCTGGACTGCTCGCCGGATTGCGGATCGCGGCGCGGGCCTGGCTCATCACCGCATAGGCTTGCGCCAACATCGCCTGCACCTCGGCGCTGGTCAGCGCGGTGCCGACTTCGACAGCATCGGTCCCGCCGCGCGCCGCATAGCGGTTTTTACCCGAACCATCGCTCAGCACAAAGGCGCCAGCGGTGGGGAATTCCGCAGGCGTGGCTGGCCGGACCCCCGAAGCCTCGCTGCCGTAAGTTGCCCCGGCGACGATCGCGCCGCTGGTATAACCGGTCACCGCTTCCAGCGCGCCTTGCGTGGAGGCGGCGGCGTAACTGGCGCCCGCCAGCGAGGTCAATTGGCTAGTGGTTACATTGGAGTAGATCAGCTGGACCCCCGCCGCATAGATGGTGTTGGCGGTGATGCTGGCGGGCGCATCGTAACCCACCGTTCCCGCCAGTGCGATGCGTTCATCGACCGTCAGGCTGGATGTCCGTGTGTCGGGATCATAGCTGTACATGCCATCGGCCTCGACGCCGATGCCGCCGACCACGACGCCATTTTTATAGAGGGGAAAACCGCCGGGATCGGCCGAAAGCCCCAAGGGCGAGCGTTTCGGCCCGACCAGTCCCGCGCTCACCGTCTCGGCCCCGGTCACCGCATCGCGGAATGTGGTCCCGGCTGCGGAATAGCGCGTGCTCAGGTCCGAACAGGGCAACTGGCTGAATTGCACCCCGAACAGCGGGCCACTGCCCAGCGCGGTGGTGGCGCCGTTGGTGCCTTCGGGGGGGAAGCTCGGCTGGACGATTTCGCTGGCGGTGCGGGTCGAAAAGGCATTGCCGCCGCTGGACAGATAGGCCCCGGTCACCGCCTTGGCGATCGCCGAGGCCTCATAGGGAACCCGCACCTGCCTGCCGATCGACAGCGTAAGCTGGGACACGCCTTCGAGCTGGATGTCCTGGCCATTGGGCGCATCGGCGATTTTGACCGGCAGATAGCCGTTGGCATCCTGCGGGGTGCCGTTCATCCGAAACACCGCCAGCACATTGCCGACCCGATCCACCACCGAGATCACCGCCGGATGGCCATCGGCCGAAGCCTGGGTGATCGCCTGGGCCAGGATTTGCTGGACGTCCGCGACTGTCAGCGATTCGGCGGCAGGCGCGGGCAGGGTCACCGCGCCCGCGCTGCCGGAACCGCCGCCGCCGACGCTGCTGGTGCTGCTGCCGGAACCGCCACCGCCGCCGCCGCACGAAGCCAGCAGCAGGCTGAAGCCGGCAATGAACGAAACGGCGGCGCGGCGCATCATCTCAGCACCTCGATCGCGTGCGCCGCATCGGCCAGCGCCGCGCGGAAGGTGGGCGGATTATAGGCATTGGGCGCGCGCACCGCGTCATAAGCACGATTAATGCTGCCACGGATGCCGGCAGCCGCGCCCACCGTGATGCGACCTTCATGGACCAGGGCATTGAGCAGCGTGTCGAGCGCCATCACCGCCTGCACCGAACCTTCGTAATCGGTAAACCGAGGCGCAATGGCCTTGCCCGCGATGGCCGCAACCACCGCGAATGCAGCGTCGGGCTTCGCCGGCATTGCCGCCAGCGTGCCTTCCAGATGAGCCGCGGCCCCCGCCAGCCGCGCCGCCGCCGGTGCCGGGTGACCGGCGCCGATCGCTTCATGGAAATCGCGCACTGCACCGTCGAATTGCGCAGCGGCGGATGGCACGAAGACATGCCCCACCGCAGACAGCAGGATCATGTTTTCATCGTTGTACGGCGGCGTGCCAAACGGGATCGGGCGACCGGGATTGGTCTCGAAGCCGCGCATCCGGGCGGGATTGTCATCGATCTGGCGATGACAGCTATGGCAGTCGAAAAAAGTGAACTCGGGGAACAGCCCTTGCGAGCCGTAGCCCGGCGTCGCGAACAGGCTGACCGATCGGCGCACCGCCTCGGCTTGCCCGACGGCCCACAGTTGGACATGGTCCGAACGGTGCTTGCGCGCCGCGTAATCGGCGTCTTCATCCCAATGCTGTTGCATCGCCGAAAACAGGTCGAGCTCGAACGACACGCGTGGATGCCCCGCCGCCATCATCTTGTGGGTGACGAAATGACCCGGTTCGGTCGAGCCGAAATGACAACTGAGACAGACTCCGGCGCGCACCTGCGGGCGATCCAGCGGGATCATGCCGTGCGCGACATTGTCGGCATGGGTGCCGCGCACGCTGTAATGGCTGGCGATCCAGCCCGAGGCGGCGCCGTGGCACGATTCGCAACCCACTCCGTCCGACAGCCGATAACGCGCACCGGGCGCCGCCAGCCCGGTCGTGGCATGACAACCCAGGCAGGCCGGTGCCGATGTCGCCGCGCCCAGCCCCAGCGCCGCTGCAATCCGCGCCCCGCGCGCGCTGGCCAGCGCATCATAGGACCGGCTATGCGCCCCGCCCGGTGTCGCCGGGTCCTGCCAATGCGCCAGTTCGTCCTGCCGGACGACGGCGCCATTGCCTTCGGGACGGCCATGGCACGTAGAACCCGCGCAACTGGCCACGCCCATGTAAACGGCCTGAGCCTGTAGCTGCTCGCCCGCAGCGAACATCAGCATCCAGGCCACGACCATGGCCCACACCCGCGCGAACGCCCGGGGCGAAACTGACCGGCGACCACCAGGAGCCAAGCCGCGCATCACCGAAGCAGCCTGCTGCAACTTGGAAACGGCGAATTACTGGACAACCGCCAGCGCTGGCTTGTCCGAGTTCCCCCGTTAGAACAGGAAGATATCCCCATGCTTCGCTCTCCGCGGGGTCAAGACATACCCGAAGTCACAAAAAGGGGAAGATCGAATTTCATCGGCCAGCAACGAGCCGTCAATCAGCACCATTGAAGTGAGCCAGATTTAGCGCACGTCAATCAAACTCAAAGCGGATTGCCGTCCTTGTCGCGATAGATCTCGCGGCGCCCGACATGGTTCGCCGGGCCGACGAAGCCATCGGATTCCATGCGGTCGATCCATTTCGCTGCGGTGTTGTAGCCCACCGTCATCTGGCGTTGCAGCCAGCTGGTCGAGGCTTTCTGGCTCTCGAAGACGATCTGGCACGCCTGGCGATATTTGCGGTCCTCGGGATTGTCGGAGGCGACCGCGTCAAGATCATCGAATGAGAACACGCCGTCCTCGGGCTCTTCGGTGACCGAATCGACATAATCCGGCTTGCCCTGCGACCGCCAATGGTCGGCGACGCGCTCGACTTCCTCGTCCGACACAAACGGGCCATGGACGCGCAGCACCGGCGAACTGTTGGGCCGGTACAGCATATCGCCCTTGCCCAGCAATTGTTCGGCGCCTTGTTCGCCCAATATGGTGCGACTGTCGATGCGGCTGGTCACGGCAAAGCTGATCCGAGTGGGCAAATTGGCCTTGATGACGCCGGTTATGACATCGACCGAGGGGCGCTGCGTGGCCATGATCAAGTGGATGCCCGCGGCGCGGCTTTTTTGCGCCAGCCGCTGGATCAGCACTTCAACTTCCTTGCCCACGGTCACCATCAAATCGGCGAGTTCATCGACGATGACCACGATCAGCGGCAACACCTGGTAATCGAGCTGTTCCTCCTCGAACAATTCCGCGCCGGTATCGGGGTCGAAGCCGATCTGGATGCGACGGCCCAGCGGCTTGCCTTTGGCGGCGGCGCTGCGCAGCTTGTCGTTGAAGCCGGTGATGTTGCGCACGCTGATCGACGACATCATCCGATAGCGGCGCTCCATTTCTTCCACCGCCCATTTGAGCGCGCGGACCGCCTTGGCCGGTTCGGTCACGACCGGCGACAGCAAATGCGGGATATCGTCGTAGCTTTTCAGCTCCAGCACCTTGGGATCCACCAGGATGAGGCGGCATTCGGCAGGCGTCAGCCGGTAAAGCAGCGACAGCAGGATGGCGTTGAGCCCCACCGACTTGCCCGAGCCGGTGGTACCCGCGACCAGCAGATGCGGCATCGCGGCCAGGTCGGCAATGATCGGCTCGCCCGAGATATTCTTGCCCAGGATGATCGGCAACAGCGCCTTCGACTGCGTAAAAGTCTCGCAGGCGACCAGTTCCTTGAAGCTGACCACCTTGCGATCGATGTTGGGCAATTCGATGCCCATGACCGTGCGGCCGGGAATGGAGGACACGCGCGCCGAAATCGCGCTCATGTTGCGGGCGATGTCGTCGGCCAGGCCGATCACCCGGCTGGCCTTGATGCCGGGCGCCGGTTCCAACTCGTACATCGTCACCACCGGGCCGGTCCGCACCGCCGTGATTTCGCCCTTGACGTTGAAATCGTCGAGAACGGTTTCCAGCAGTCGGGCATTGCGTTCGAGCGCGAGCTTGTCGACCTTGACGCCGGAATCCGCAGGCGGATCGACCAGCAGATCGAGCGACGGCAGTTCGAACTTGTCGAACAGATCGCCTTGCCGGGCGTTCACCATGCCGGGCTGGGCGGGCATGGCGGCGCGCGCGGGATCGCTGATTTCTGGTGGCTTGCGGCTGGGCGAGTCGACGTTGGCGGCCAGGCTGGCGGCCATTTCCTTAGCCTCGCGCTGCTTGCGCGCCTTGGCGCCCAGCAGCGGCATTGCGGACTTGGCGGCGGATGCGTCATCGCCGCGATTTCTGGCGGCGCGATGAAGCGATCTCGGCAGGGTCAACAAGCTGATCCAGTCCACCGCGAACACCCGTCCCGCCAGCAGCCCACCGCCCACCAGGCAAAACAGCGCTGCCGCCAATATCGACCAACCCTGCGCCATCGGCGGCAGCAAGGCGGCGCCGTTGCGAATCGCGGCAGCGCCCAACAGCCCGGCAATTCCGCCCATCGACGCCGGCAAAGGCCCACCCGGTCGGGTAAAGACCAGCGACAACACGCTGGACAGCAACGCCATCGCCACCAGCAACATCGCCAGCGGCCGCCACCAACGCTGGTGAAGTGACACTATTTCGCCGTTTTCGTCGCCTGAAGCGTCTTCCTCGGCCAGCCGCCACAATTTCCGCGCAAAGACATATAATAGCGGCAGCAGCAACATCGAAACCGGGCCAAACAGGAACAGCACGCGTTCCGCAGCCCACGCCCCGGGCAGCCCCATCCAGTTGGCGACATCGCCCCCCGCCGCGGTCGAGGGCGAAGGGTCGGTCTGGTGGTAACTGGCCATCGCCAGCGCCAGGAACAGCATCGCCATGAACAACCCGCAAGCGCCCAGCAATTCGGCGCTGCGCTTGCAACTGCGCTTGAGGATGACGCGCCAGTTGGGGCGCGCGGCGGCGCTGTTCGCCGATGAGAATGCCCGTGTTGCCATGTCCGTCCCTTGGTTCCCTGGCGATAATGCGCCCTAGTGGGAGTCCTCGTCAAGAAATGCGTTGATCGTTCCGCCAGCGGGCGAAAATCGCGGTGGGTAACAGCCGCGCGCCATCGCCGTCTTCGCGCACGGCCAGTTCGCCGTGTTCGATCGTGCCGGGCAATTCAGCGAACACCTCCGCGAGCAGCCCGGCCAGCGCCAGTGATGACATGCGCACCGCATAGACCGTCAGGAACAGGAAGTGGCTGCGTTCGTCCAACAACCGGCGGCAGTCGGCGATCAGCGCGGGCAGATGTTCCTCCAGCCGCCACACCTCGCCTTCCGGGCCGCGCCCGAATTTGGGCGGATCGAGGATGATGCCGTCATAGCGCTTGCCGCGCCGGACTTCGCGGGCCGCGAATTTGCTGGCGTCATCGATGATCCAGCGGATCGGGCGCTGGGCCATGCCGGACAGTTCGGCATTGGCGCGCGCCTGTGCCACCGATTTTTTGGAGGCATCGACATGGGTGACTGGGCCATGCGCGCTGAGCGACAGCGTGCCGACGCCGGTATAGCCGAACAAATTGAGCGTCGCGGCGTCCTTGCGCCCCGCAAGTTGCGCACCCATCCAGTCCCACACCGGGGCCATGTCGGGAAAAAAGCCAAGATGGCGAAACGGGGTGCATTGCGCGGTGAATTTCACGTCACCAATCGCCAGCGGCCAGCCCGCCTCCGGCACCGGTTGGGTAAACGCCCAGCGCCCGCCGCCATCCTCGTCCGATCCGGGCACGAATTCACCATGCGCGGCCCATTCGGTTAGGCGCGGGTGCCACAGCGCTTGCGGTTCGGGGCGGATGAAGCGCCACGCGCCATAGCGCTCGAACTTGCGGCCATGGCCCGAATCGATCAGCCCGTAATCGTTCCAGCGTTCCCCGGCGAGTATCAGCGGCGCGTCCGACAGGCTGGCCATGCCCCGCGATCAGCGGCGCGGCGCGGCGTGCGCGGTGATGTAATCGGCGATGGCGGCGTATTCGCCCGGCATGTCGACGCAGCGTTCTTCGCGGTCGAACAGGTCGCCGACCCGGCCGGGCAAGGGCGGGCGCTGGCCGGTGGCGCGTTCGACCGCGTCGGAAAACTTGGCGGGATGCGCGGTGGCCAGCGTGACCACCGGGACCGCACGGTCGATGTCGGCGGTGCGCGCGGCATGCAGCCCGATCGCGGTGTGCGGATCGATCAGCTCGCCCGCCTTTTCCCACGCCCAGCCCAGCGCGTGCGACATGTCGTCGGCATCGGCGCGAACGGCGGTGAACAGGTCAGCTGCGCCCTGGCGTTGGGCGTTAGTCAATTGCATCGCCTTGGTTCGCTCGAAATCGGCCATCTGAGTGCCCAGCGCAACCCCGTCGCGACCGTTCAGATCGAACAGCAAGCGCTCGAAATTGGACGACACCTGGATGTCCATCGATGGCGCAGCGGTCGGCGTGACCGTGCCGGTGCTGTAATCGCCGCTGGTCAACGCCCGGTACAGGATATCATTGACGTTGGTCGCCACGATCAATTGCTCGATCGGCAGGCCCATCTGCGCCGCGACATAACCGGCAAAAACGTCCCCGAAATTGCCAGTGGGCACCGCGAAAGCGACCGGGCGGTGTGGCGCGCCCAATTGCAGCCCGGCGGCAAAATAATAGACGACCTGCGCCATCAGCCGCGCCCAGTTGATCGAATTGACCGCGCCGATATTGAAGCGCCCGGTCATCGCGGGATCGCCGAACATGCGTTTGACCATGGCCTGCGCATCGTCGAAAGTTCCGGAAATGGCGATATTATGGACGTTGGGCGCCAGCACGGTGGTCATCTGGCGGCGCTGCACATCGCTGACCCGGCCCTTGGGATGCAGCATGAAGATATCGACCTTTGCCCGCCCGGCGACCGCGTCGATCGCCGCCGATCCGGTATCGCCCGAGGTCGCCCCGACGATGGTCAGGTTCTGGTCGCCCCGCGCCAGAAACTCTTCGAAGAACAGCCCCAGCAATTGCAGCGCGACATCCTTGAACGCCAGCGTTGGCCCGTGGAACAGTTCCAGCAGCCAGTGCTGTTCGTCCAATTGGCGCAGGGGCGTCACCGCGACATGGGCAAAGCGGCCATAGGCAGCATGGGTGAGTTCGCGCAGCCGTTCCGGCGTCAGGCTGGCGCCGATGAACGGCTGCATGATCCGCGCGGCCAGCTCGGCATAAGGCAAGCCTGCGAACGCTGCGATTTCGGCAGCTGAAAAACGCGGCCATTCGCGCGGTACATAAAGCCCGCCATCGCTGGCCAGCCCGGCCAGCGTCGCGCCTTCGAAATCGAGCGAGGCGGCGCGGCCCCGGGTGCTGATATAATCCAT
>JALYHR010000117.1 GCA_030776465.1 Pseudomonadota bacterium | reverse complement strand
AGCGATGAGCGCGGCTGGTTCCTCAAGGTCATCGACGGCCACGAGGAAGAAATCCCGCCGCATACTGGCGAGGTCTATCTGACCTTCGCCCATCCGGGACAAGCGCGGGGCAATCATTATCACCCCGAAACGCCTGAATGGTTCACCGTCGTCCAGGGCCGCGCCTTGCTGCAAGTGGTGGACCCGCAAACCGGCGAGCGTGGGCAATGGTGGCTCGATGCGGCCCAGCCCCAGACGGTGTTCATGCCGAAGGGTCTGGCCCATGTCTTCGTCAACCCGGCAGAGGCGGACAGCCCGTTCCTGCTGGTCGCTTATGCCGCCAATGCCTATGATCCGGCGGACACCATTGCCTACCCGGTGAGCAAATGAGCGACCGCCTGCTGTGCGTCGCGCTGCCGGTCCGAAACGGGGCAAATTACCTGGCGGCCGCGCTCGACAGCATTCTCGCGCAGTCCTACCGCGACTTCGACCTGTTCGTTTCGGACAACGCCTCAACCGACGAAACCCCGGCGATTCTGGCTGAATTCGCCGCGCGCGACCCCCGCGTCAAAGTCTCGCGCAGCGCCGATCTGATCTCACAACAAGCCAATATGAACCGGGCCATGGCGCTGGCTGACACGCCGTGGGTCAAGCTGTTTTGCCACGACGACATGATGCTGCCCGATTGCCTCGCCCGGATCGTCGGCGCCATCGAACGGGTGTCGGGCAGCGATGTCGCGTTGATCGGCAATGGCGAACGCTACTTGTTCGGCGACCGCTACATGACTGACGGGGTTGATTTCGGTGAATTGTTGATCCTGCCCGGTCACGAAGCCATCGCCCGCAAACTGTGGAATGTCGCACGGGCGGTACCGTTTCCCGCCGTGACCACCGCCACGGTGCGCAAGGATGCCTTTCTGGAAGCAGGTGGGTTTGACCTTCGCTACGTTTATTTCGATAGCTTCTGCTGGCTCGAATTGCTGATGCGTCACGATTATGCGGTCGATACCCAAGCCTTGACCATCAACCGCATCCATGCCGCGCAAGTTGCGCAACAGGCGCGCAGATCCTTGCGCGAGGTGAGCGATTTCCGCGAATTTCTGCGCGACTTCGTGTCCCGGCACGGAGCCGCGCTAGGCATGCCCGGCAAGGCCCGGTTGCGGTTGCGGTTGATGCCGGTAGCCCTGGCCGCACGCGCCATCGCCGTGCAGGTTCGCGCCGGCCGCATTCGCGAAGCACTGGGCATGGTGCCGCGACTGCCCCTGCACTATTGGCCTTTGCTGGCGATTTTAGTCCCGCGCGCCGGGGCCGATGAACGGCGGATAACCCGGCAGCGTGCGGCGCATGTGCCGATCGAGTTTCTGTATCCCGGTTGATATTGCACCCTTCCAGGTGCGCGGAACACGCAAACAGCGATGCCGCGTGGTGCAGGGTTCTAAATCAAGGTAGGAGACGGTCTTGGCATTTTCGCGGGGTGTAATTTATTATGAGCACAACCAAAATTGCTGGCCCGCAAGCCTGGCTGGCAGCCGTGAAAGGCCCAGCCGCACGTTGGTCGGATCACATCGAGCGCTTTTCGGCTGATGTGGTAGATGTCACCTATAAACCTAAATTCAGTATCAATACAGAGGACAGGTTTTTTTGCATTGGGTCGTGCTTCGCAAGAAATATAGAGGAACATTTGATATATTGCGGCTTAAAAGTCCTTAGCCGTGGAATAATCTGCCCAAAGGAAGAATGGCCAAATCGGGTCAACGGCTTTGTAAACAAATTTACGACGCATTCGATGCGGAATGAACTGGACTGGACATGTCATCCGCCGAAAATTGACCGGGATATGTTCGAGGAGCAAGAAAGCGGCTGGACGGACCTTCAACTATGCCCTGGGGTCAGCCTGGTTACTCTTGATCGAGCAATCGAACGGCGCACCTATCTGACCAGGGAATATTTTAGCCGGGTTCGTGATGCCTCGGTCGTGGTCATGACGCTTGGCCTCAATGAGGTGTGGTTTGATCGGCTCACCGGAAGGCATTTGAACGCGCCACCAAGCTTTTATGCGACTCGGCGGCATCCGGATCGTTATGAATTACACATCACGGACGTTCTGGAAAACGTCGAGGAATTAAAGGAAATTCGCAAACTTATCCTGATGATCAATCCGGATGCCCGGATTATCGTCACGGTTTCACCGGTGCCGATGTCGGATACGTTCTCTGGCCGCGATGTCATGATCGCCAATATGTATTCGAAATCGACCTTGCGTTCCGCAGCCGAGATTTTCTCCCAGATGTATGAAAATGTCGATTATTTTCCGAGTTATGACATAATATCCATGTCACCCCGCAATGCGGTTTATGGATCGGATTGCCTGCATGTTTCCGACGCGGTCGTCGGGCTAATGATGCAGTTTTTCCTGGCGCTCTATCTGGGTAACGAACCCGTTGCTACCAGCTTCAGCGAGCTGGCCTATCTTGAGGCCAATCCTGACGTGGAGGCGGCGGTGCGGCGCGCGGAATTCGATTCGGGCTTTCAGCATTGGCAACGCCGTGGCCGGGACGAAGGCCGACCGCTCAGCCCCTCAGATGGTCCGACGCCACTGATGATTGCCGCAGGTGCCGTTTAGCAGAGAGCCGGTTCGAAATACCTGCGTAGACCGAAAGCATTAAGAGCTGTAAAGCGATCATTTAATTGGAAACGGAGTTGGATTATCGCCGCCGGAATTGAGAATGGTATTGTTTCCCAAGGAATAGATTATCCCGCCGGAAACCCCGGTGCTCACATTCAACTGACGTAAATTACCAAGGATTTGGGCATTGGAAAGCAGTGCTTCGTTGGCAGCGCCGTTCACTTGCACACCGTCGCTGGTATTGGTCAGGATCAGGGAATCGAAGATGCGGACATGACCAAAACCGGGCGTGGAGTTTACTACTACCCCGGATCCGCCATTTTCACCGATGGTGGAGGCGCGGATGATGACGCGCACCATGGCGTTGGTCGTGATCGTCACGCCATTCCTGGTGAATTGATGGATGTTACAATTCTTGATCAGGACCTCTCCCGCCGACTGGATGGCGATGCCATCGAGTCCGCTGCCAAGACCTTCGATGTCCAGACCCTCGAGCACGACCTGGTCGATGGGACCGGCGGCGACAGTGATGCCGTTGGTGCCCGTTGCCAGTACACCGGCTTCGACATGATCGGCGCGGATGGTGATGGAATGGTTGATCGTCACTACGCCGAAGCCGCCGGGATCCAGCACATTGATCTCGCCTGCCGTCGCGGTTTTGGACATGGCGCCGGCAAAGGTCTTGCACGGCGCGGTGCGCGAACAGGGATTGGCGTCATCGCCGACGCCGGAAACCCAAGTCCGGGTGGCCTGGGCAAAAGCTGGTGGCCCGACAAATCCCAAAGCCGATGTCGCGGCCAGCATTGCAATAAAATGGTGGAATTTCATGGTGCCCCCCGGTGGTTGCTTTAGGGCCTAGACCTAAAAAAATACTTAGCAAACAACTCAGGGCTGGCCGTGAAGATTGCAGCAAAACATAGGTTTTTGCCGCAAAATTGCGCTTTGCGCCACTTCCGCGCCTCTTCGGTCGCACGCAGTCTCTTACGCATATCCTGTGCGTACCGGTTCCCTTTGATGGCCAAACCCGCTAACCGGCCCGGCATGTCCGAAACCCTGACCTTGCATGCCGCCTTCGCCCGCGATGTCGGCGTTGTTCTCGATACGCTGGAAGCGCGCGGGACCATCCCACCAGGGCTCAGCCGCGCGGCTGTCGCGGTGGAGCCGCCGCGCGATCCGGCGCATGGCGATTTGTCCACCAATGCCGCGATGGTGCTGGCAAAGCCCGCCGGGACCAATCCGCGCGCGCTGGCCGAGGTGCTGGTGGCTGAGCTGACCAAACTGCCGCAGGTGACCGATGCCGCGATAGCCGGACCGGGCTTTATCAATTTGCGGCTGGCCAGTGCGAGCTGGCTGGATGAATTGCGCGCGATTGCCGCCTTGGGGAGCGATTACGGCCGCTCCATGCTCGGCGGCGGCACGGTGGTCAACGTCGAGTATGTCTCGACCAATCCAACCGGGCCGATACATATGGGCCATTGCCGGGGCGCAGTCGTCGGCGACGCACTGGCGACGCTGCTCGAATTTGCCGGGCATCGGGTGATCCGCGAATATTACGTCAATGACGCGGGGGCGCAGGTCGATGTTCTCGCCCGTTCGGTGCATTTGCGTTATCGCGAGGCGCTTGGAAACGCTGTCGACGCCATTCCCGAGGGGCTCTATCCAGGCGATTACCTGATCCCGTTGGGCGAGGCGCTGGCCGGCGAATTCGGCGAGCGCTACGCCGATGCACCCGAAAGCGAATGGCTGGCGCTGTTTCGCACGCGCGCCGTGGCGGCGATGCTGGCGATGATCCGCGACGATCTGGCGCTCCTTGGCATCGTCCATGACGTGTTTTCATCGGAGGCGGAACTGCAGGCCGCAGGCAAGCCAGAAGAGGCCGAGGCCTGGCTGCGCGCGCGCGACCTGGTCTATGATGGCGTGCTGGAGGCGCCCAAAGGCAAATTGATCGAGGATTGGGAGCCAGTGGTCATGCCGCTGTTTCGTTCCACCCGTTTTGGCGACGATCAGGACCGGCCGATCAGGAACTCGGCAGGCGGCTGGACCTATTTCGGTGCCGATCTCGCCTATCATTTCCAGAAGGCGCAGACCGCCGACGCGTTGGTGGACATCTGGGGCGCCGATCACGCTGGCACGGTCAAGCGGATCAAGGCCGCCATCGCCGCGCTGACTGCGGATAAGCCGATCCCGTTCGAGGTCAAGCTGGTCCAGATGGTGCAACTGCTGCGCAATGGCGAGCCGGTCAAGATGTCCAAACGGTCGGGCAATTTCGTCACCCTGGCCGAGGTGGTGAGCGAAGTCGGCAAGGACGTGGTGCGCTTCACCATGCTGACGCGCAAGCCCGAGGCGCAGATGGATTTCGACTTTGCCAAGGTGGTCGAGGCGAGCCGGGAGAACCCGGTGTTCTATGTCCAATATGCCCATGCCCGGATTTGTTCGACGCTGCGCAAAGCGGCTGTCGAGGGGATTGTGCCCAGTGCGGACGCGCTCCACCGGCTGGGCGCGGAAGAGTTGGCTCTGGTCGCCCGCGCCGCGCAATTCCCGCGCCAGGTCGAGGCCGCCGCCGCTGCGCGCGAGCCGCACCGCATTGCGTTTTTCCTCGGCGATCTGGCAGCGGAGTTTCACGGATTGTGGAATCTGGGGAATGATCAACCGGCAAAGCGCTTTATCCTCGGCCATGACGCAGAATTGACCGGGGCAAGGCTTTTCCTGGTCACGCAAATCGGGCAGATTATCCGCAATGGACTGGCGCTGCTGGGCGTCGCTGCCGTGGAGGAAATGTAGCCATGTTGGGAGCTGGGGGGCGGCAAAGCAGTTCTGAAAATGGTGCTGCGGAACGCAGCTTGCCGGGCCTCCACCGCGAAGAAAGACTGCCATGGCTGGATGCGGTCGAGGACGAAGAGGATGAATTCGACGAGCCCGGCATCGATCCGGCGCGGGTCTGGGCTTTCGTGCTGGGCGGACTGGCGCTGTTGATCCTGATCGTCGTCGGCGTGTGGTGGAACGCGCACCGCCATGACACGGCTGGGCAACTGGCCGACGGCAGCCTGATTGCGGCGCCGCCCGGCCCATTCAAGGAGGCCCCGCAAGATCCCGGTGGCAAGACCTTTGACGGCACTGGCGATTCGAGTTTCGCGGTGTCGCAGGGCCATAGTCCCGGTGCAAAGCTGGCAGGCACCGCCGGTCAGGCCGAAGAGGGCGGCGCGGGCGATCCAGCCGTCACCAATGCTGCGGCGGGTAGCGTCGGCGTGCAGGTAGGTGCCTTTTCGACGCAAGCCGCGGCAGAGGCGGACTGGCAGCGCCTGGTCAAGGCTTTCGATGCCTTGTCGGGGGTGTCGCACCGCATCGTCGAAGGCCAGGCCGATATCGGCACGGTTTACCGTCTGCAAGCCGTGGCGGGCAGCGCTGGCGCGGCGACCGCGCTGTGTGAGAGGCTGAAGTCTGCGGGGTTGAATTGCCAGGTAAAGGATTGATGACCCCGGCCATCTTTGGCCTTTCGGGCGCCATCCTGACCGATGACGAGCGCGCTTTCTTTCGCGATGCGGACCCGGCAGGCTATATCCTGTTTGGCCGGAACGTGCAGTCCCGCGCCCAGTTGCGCGCGCTGACCGATGCGCTGCGGGCGATCCACGGCCGCGAGCACTTGTTCATCTGCATAGATCAGGAAGGCGGCAGGGTCTCCCGGATGCGGCCGCCCGAATGGCCTGCCTATCCGCCCGGCGAAGTGTTCGACCGGCTGTACGATCTGGCCCCGGTCAGCGCCATCGCTGCCGCGCGCGCCAACGCCCAGGCGCTGGGGCTGGATCTGGCGGAAGCTGGCATTTCGGTCGATTGCACGCCGTTGCTCGATGTTCGCCAGCCGGGCGCGCATGATGTCATCGGCGATCGCGCGCTGGGCAGTGAGCCCCTGCGCGTTGCCGCGCTGGGGCGCGCCGTGCTCGGCGGGCTGGCCGCAGCGGGGGTTGCAGGGGTGATCAAGCATTTGCCCGGTCACGGTCGCGCACAGGCCGACAGCCATAAGGAATTGCCGACGGTCACCGCCAGCGAGGCTGAACTGGAGCGCGATCTCGCGCCGTTCCGCGCGCTGGCGCAATCGCCTGTTGGCATGACCGGCCATATCCGTTTTACCGCCTGGGACGCGGAGAACCCGGCGACGCTGTCGCCGTTCGTGGTGCAAAAGATCATCCGCGAACGCATCGGTTTTGCCGGCCTGCTGTTGACCGACGATATCGACATGGCGGCGCTTCGCGGCACCATCCCCGAACGTTCGGCCCGCGCGATTGCTGCCGGCTGCGATGTCGTGCTCAATTGCTGGGGAAGGATGGATGATATGGTCGGCATCGCCAAAGTGCTGCCCGCGATGACCGACGCGGGCGCGGCGCGGCTCGACGATGCGTTGTCTTCGACCTCTGCCGTAGATGATACACCACAGGCGCAACTGGTCGAAATGCGCGATGCCTTGCTGGGCTTGCTGGCGGAGGCGGGCCAGTGAGCGGGGATAATTCCACAGTCTGGGAATTGGCCGATGACGGCTGGGACACGCCCGTTGCTGCCGCCGCTTCCAGCGCGCTGCATCTGGAACTGGAAGGCTGGGAAGGCCCGCTCGACTTGCTGCTCGATCTCGCGCGGCGGCAGAAAGTCGATCTGCGGCGGATTTCCATCCTCGATCTGGTCGATCAATATCTCGCCTATATTGATCAGGCGGCGGATATGCGGCTGGAATTGGCCGCCGATTATTTGGTGATGGCGGCGTGGCTTGCCTATCTCAAATCGGCGCTGCTGTTGCCGCGCGAAGAACAGGAAGACCCCAGCCCGGAAGAACTGGCGCTGCGCCTGCAATTGCGGCTGGCACGGCTGGCGGCGATGCGCGAGGCAGCGGCTCGATTGATGGCGCGCGACCGGCTGGGCCGCGATGTCTTTGCGCGGGGCGCGCCCGAAGGATTGCGGGTCGATCGCCGGAATCTCTGGCAATGCGACCTGTTTGCCTTGCTGCGCGCCTATGGCGAGGTGAAATTGCGCACCCAGCCGGTGGTCCACATGGTGCGCGACCGGCTGGTGATGACTTTGGATGCGGCGCTGGCGCGGGTCTGGGCAATGCTGGGGGTGACGCGCGAATGGGCGGAATTGCGCACATTTCTGCCCGTGCCTTTGGCCGACAGTGCGCAAATCAATCCCCGGTTGCAGCGTTCGGCGCTTGCCTCCAGCTTTGTCGCGGCACTGGAACTGGCGCGACTGGGCAAGGCGGAACTCGCGCAGGACGAGATTTTCGGCCCGCTGCTGCTGCGGCGCGCGGCTTCATGAGCGGCTCCGAACCGATCGGCGATCTGGAGCGGGCAGTCGAGGCGGCGCTGTTTGCCGCACCCGAGGCAATGAGTGCGCAAGCGATTTCCGCGCATCTGGGCGGCGCCGAGGTCAGCGGCGCATTGGCGGCATTGGCTGCGCATTACGCTGGGCGAGGCGTGCATCTGGTCCAGCGCGGCGATCGTTGGCACTTTCAGACCGCGCCCGATCTGGCTCATCTGTTGCGCCGCGAGCGTGAGGAACCACGCCGATTGTCGCGCGCGGCGACCGAATGCCTGGCGATCGTCGCTTATCATGAGCCGGTCAGCCGCGCCGAAATCGAAGCGATTCGCGGGGTGCAGACCGCGCGGGGCACGCTGGATGTATTGATGGAGGCCGGCTGGGTGCGCATCGCCGGTCGCCGCGAAGTCCCCGGACGCCCGGTCATCTATGCCACCACGCCCGAATTTCTGCGCCATTTTGGATTGTCCGGGCGTCGCGACTTGCCCGGCATCGACGAATTGCGCGCCGCCGGTCTGCTGGATCCGATGGAGGACGCGGTGGAGGCTGCTATGACGACGCTTGCCGGCAACGCCCGCACAGATGAAGTGTCCGGGGTGGCAGAAACCGAACAAAGCGCCTAGATAGGGCCGACCGGGGTTCGGCATGGGCGCTAGCCCAACGACTCTTCTCGGTTTCAGGAGTAATTCCGATGTTCGAATTGTCGCTGCCAAAGCTTGTTCTGATCGCGCTGGTCGTGCTGGTGCTGTTCGGTCGGGGCAAAGTAGCCGATCTCATGGGTGAGTTCGGCAAAGGCGTGAAGAGCTTCAAGCAAGGCATGGCCGACGAGACGACCAGCCAGCCGGTGACCCCGCCGCCTTCGCAGATCGCCAACACTGCCGTGGTGCCGCCTGCTCCCGTCGCCCCCGTCGGCACGCCGGTCAACGATCAGGTCAACCAGGGCTGATTTGTCTGGCCCACGCCGTTGTTCGACATCGCCCCTTCCGAATTTGTGCTGATCGCCGCCGTCGCGATTCTCTGCATCGGCCCCAAGGACATGCCGCGCGCCCTGCGGACGGCCGGGCGCTGGATGGGCAAGATGCGGCGCGTCTCCAATCATTTCCGTTCGGGCATGGAAACCATGATCCGCGAGGCCGAACTGGAAGAGATGGAGCAGAAATGGCGCGAGCAGAACCAGGCCATCATGCAAGCGCATCCATCTGGCGAAGCGGTGGCGTCCACGCTGATCGAACATGCTCCCCCAGAAGGTATAGCCGGAGCCGATCAGGCGTCCAGTCTGCCAGCCCTGCCTGCCGGGAACGGGCATCCTGACGAGGTAACGCCTCCACCTGCCGCTGCACCGACAGATTGAGCGGCGCGGAAGATGCCCTTTCAAATTCCCGATATCGACGAAACCCAGGCGCCGTTGCTCGATCATCTGATCGAGTTGCGCACCCGTTTGATGCGATCGCTGGTGGCGCTCGCCGTCGCCTCGATGGGTTGCTATGCCTTTGCTCATAGGATTCTCGGTTTTCTGGTGCGACCGCTCGCCGCCGCGTTCCCGGCAGGGCAGGGACGATTGATCTATACCAAGCTGTACGAAGCTTTTTTCGTCGAGGTGAAGGTCGCCGTCTTTGCGGGCTTCCTGATCAGTTTTCCGATCATCGCCAACCAGCTTTGGGCCTTCGTCGCGCCGGGACTTTATGCCAAAGAGAAAAAGGCGTTCCTGCCGTTCCTGATCGCAACGCCGGTATTGTTCACCTGCGGCGCGGCTTTTGCCTATTACGTGGTGATGCCGAATGCCTTCCGCTTCCTGCTTGGCTTTGCCGGCGAGACGGGCGGACTCAAGCTGGAGGCGCTGCCCAGTACCGGCGATTATTTGACTTTCGTGATGCAGTTCATCTTCGCGTTCGGGGTGTGTTTCCTGCTGCCGGTGTTCATGATGCTGCTTAACCGCGCCGGACTGGTCAGCCGCGCCCAGATGGTGGCGGCCAGGCGTTATGTCATCCTGGGGATCGTGGTGATCGCGGTGATCCTGACCCCGCCCGACGTCGCCTCTGCGCTGATGCTGGCGGTGCCGATGTGGATGCTGTTCGAGGCCACGCTGCTGATCATGTGGCTGGGCGATCGAAAAGCGGCTCGAAACGCGGCTGCGGAGGCGGCTCCCGGTAGCTGAAGGCAGGTGCCAGCTACCGATTTACCCTTGCACCTTGCGTCCGCCGATCCACATTTCCAGCACTTGCGTAGCGCGCAGATCGCCGGGGCTGGCCAGCAGCGGGTCGCGGTCGATCAGCAGGAAATCGGCGCGTTGGCCGACCTCGATCCGGCCGAAATGGCCATCGGCAAAACCAGCATAAGCGGCATTGCTGGTGACCCCGGCCAGTGCTGCTTCACGGGCAAGTTTTTCCTGCGGCTGCCATCCGCCAGCGGGCTGCGCATCCCCGGTCTGGCGGGTGATCGCGGTCGCCAGGGCCGCGAACGGATCGGGTGTGCCTGCCGCAGCGTCGGTGCCGATTGCCAGGATGGCCCCGGTGGCGGCGATGGATTGCCATGGATAGGCACTGGTCACGCGGGCGGGGCCGAGCCGGTTTTCGGTGGTCGCGCGTGCGGCTGCGACCCCGTCCGGCAGCATCGTCGCGACCACGCCATGCGCGCCGAACTGGGCTAGATCGGCGGGGTCCACGATCTCGCTGTCTTCGATCCGCCATCGGCGGTCGCCGTGGTAAGTCTGCGCCAGATCGGCGATGGCGCCCAGCGCCTCGGCACCGGCGGCATCGCCCGCAGCATGGATGGCGACCTGGAAGTGGTCGATGGCGGCGCGGCTCATCAGGTTTTTCAATTGGGTTTCGCTGAGGCGCGAAAGCCCTCGGTTCGCAGGATCATCGGCATAAGGCGCTTTCAGCAAGGCGCTGTGCTGGGCCAGTGTACCGTCGAGCGTCAGGCTGACTCCGTTCAGCCGCAGCCGGTCGTCATACAGCCACGGCGTTGGCCCCGGCCCGCCGATCAAGGCCATAGCCTCGACACCATCGGCATAGGCGATGATCCGCATCGCCAGCGCGCCGCTGTCCCCGGCGCGGCGATAGGTCTGCCAATCCTCGATCGTGGTACCCATGTCGGTGACGGCGGTGATGCCATGTTTCAGCAGGATGGCTTGCGCGTTGATAAAGGCCAGATCGCGATCTTCGGCGCGCGGCGGCGGGATCACCGCACCGACCAGCGTCATGGCGCCATCGACCAGCACGCCGCTGGGCCGACCACCGACACCACGTTCGATCCGCCCACCCGGCGGATCGCGGGTCAGCGCCGAGACATGGGCCAGGGCCAGCGCCTTGCTATTGGCCCAGCCGGCATGGCCATCGGTGCTGACCAGCCACACCGGATGTTCCACGACCACGGCGTCGAGATCGGCCACAGTCAGCGCGCGTGCCATCTGCCAGCGCTCCGCATCCCAGCCGCGCCCGACGATCCAGCCGCGATCGGGATGGGCCGACGCATATGCGGCAATCCGCCCCTGCGCCTCGGCCAGCGACCGGGCGTTGGACAAGTCCAGCGTCAGCGCGGCAAAGCCCAGTTCCATGACGTGGGCATGCGCATCGATCAGGCCGGGGATAGCGGTGCGGCCATGCTCATCGACGGCGAAATCGACGCGGGTCGGGCGTTTTTCGCCCCGGTGCAACACCTGGACGATGCGCCCGTCATTGCCGATGACGATACCATTGAAATGGACGACGCCGCCGTGTGCGTCCATGGTTGTGCCGTCAACATTGTCTACCAGCGTGTCGGCGTGCGCAGGGGCCCCAAACTCACAGGTCAGGAGCGCAGCGCCGAGCAACGCAGCAATGAGCCACTGCATGCGCTTCACTTACGACCCTTGCGCGGCAGGCGGCGCACCAGCGCGCTGGTATCCTGACGGCCCGCGCCCAGCGCCTGGACATCGGCATAGAATTGATCGACCAGCCCGGTGATCGGCAGCGACAAGCCCAGCCCACGCCCTTCATCCAGCGCCAGTCCCAGATCCTTGCGCATCCAGTCGATCGCAAAGCCGAAGTCAAACCTGTCCTGCGCCATGGTCTGCCAGCGATTGTCGAGTTGCCAGCTTTGCGCCGCGCCGTGCGAAATCGCCTCGAACACCTTGTCGAGATCGAGATGCGCGGCCTGCGCCAGCCGCAAGGCTTCTGCGACCCCGGCAATGGCACCGGCGATGCAGATCTGGTTCGCCATCTTGCAGGATTGCCCGGCGCCAGCCTTGCCGACATGGACGATGCGCTGCGAATAGGCCTGCATGACCGGGCGCGCCGCCTCGATGGCATCGGCCCGGCCACCGCACATCAGCGTCAGCGTGGCGTTTTCCGCACCGACCTGCGATCCGGTCATCGGGGCATCGACGCAGTGGATACGCAGGTCGCGCGCCTCGACCGCGATCTGGCGGGCGATCCGCGCTGACACGGTGGTATGATCGACAAAAATACTGCCGGGTTGCAACGTCGAAAAGGCGCCTTGCGGTCCCAGCACGACTTCCGCCAGATCGTCGTCGTTGCCGACACAAGTGATGACCATGTCCGCCGTCGCCGCCGCCTCGGCTGGGGAACTGGCGGCAGTGATGGTCAGGTCGGGATGCGCGCCACGCCAGGCATCCAGCCGCTGCGGACCCCGGCTGTAGATGGTCAGCCGATGGCCAGCACGCGCGATATGACGCGCGATCGGGCCGCCCATGACTCCCAGGCCGATCATCGAGACGAGTTTGCTGTCGGTCATCCGCCCATCTTCTAACGCCTTCGTGGCGAAAGCAAACCGCCCATCTTCGTCTGCGGCGCGAAAGCAATCTCGGCAAAAGCGGTTCCCTCGTCTCGGCCTTTAGCGTAGGACGCGCCGGTTATGGAACAGTCATTGCTCACCACGCCCGCAACCGAGCCGGGGACAGACCCCTCAGGCGATGCCCTCGGCAGCTCTGGCCTGCTTACCCTGGACGACGTGCGCGCGGCGGCGGCGCGGATTGCCGGTCATGTCGTGCGCACCCCGACGTTGCACAGCAAGACGCTGAGCGCGATGACCGGCGCGGACATCTGGCTGAAATTCGAAAATCACCAGTTCACTGCGGCTTACAAGGAACGGGGCGCACTCAACGCATTGCTCCAACTGGATAGCGAACAGCGCGCGCGTGGGGTGATCGCGGCGTCTGCCGGCAATCACGCGCAGGGGCTGTCGTATCATGGCACAAGGCTGGGGGTGCCGGTGACCATCGTCATGCCGCGCACCACGCCGACGATCAAGGTGATGCAGACCGAGAGCGTCGGCGGCAAGGTCGTGCTTGAAGGCGAATCCTTCGATGAGGCCTTTGCCTTTGCGCGGAGTATGGAAAAACAGCTTGGCCTGACGTTTATCCATCCCTTCGACGAGCGTTTTGTCGCCGCCGGGCAAGGCACCGTGGCGCTGGAAATGCTGGAGGATGTGCCCGAACTCGACATGCTGGTGCTGCCGGTGGGCGGTGGCGGATTGTCGGCGGGAATGGGTACTGCGGCGCGCGGGATCAAGCCGGGGATCGGCTTGATCGGGGTCGAAGCGGCGCTGTATCCCTCGATGTATAACCGGCTGAAAGGCACCAGCCTGGCGATCGGCGGCGACACTCTGGCCGAAGGTATCGCGGTTTACGCGCCCGGCGAATACACCTCGCGGATCCTGGCCGACCTGCTCGACGATTTCGTGCTGGTCAGCGAATCGGCGCTGGAAAATGCGCTGGCGTTGCTGCTGCAGATCGAAAAGACGGTGGTGGAAGGGGCTGGTGCCGCAGGGCTGGCGGCGGTGCTGTCCAACCGCGAGATGTTTGCCGGGCGCACGGTCGGCATCGTCCTGACCGGCGGCAATATCGATACCCGGCTGCTGGCCAATGTGCTGCTGCGCGACCTGGCGCGTTCGGGCCGGTTGGCGCGGTTGCGCCTGACGCTTCAGGACCGGCCGGGCGCGCTGTTCAAGGTAATGCAGGAATTCAACACCCATAACATCAACATCATCGAGATCTGGCATCAGCGCATTTTTACCCATTTGCCCGCCAAGGGCCTGATCACCGACATCGAATGCGAAGCGCGCGACCGCGAGCAACTCGACGCGCTGGTGGCGGCGCTGCGAGCGAAAAACTACGACGTCAGCCAAGTCGAGATCAACTAGCGATCTGCCCGAGGCCGGGCTGGGGCAGATCGGGCCGGGATTGGGCCGGGAAGTAAGTGAGATTGGCAGCGCGTTGGGCCTAAATCCGGCCTGAATTGAGACAGTTTCCGGGCGAAGCGTTAATTTTCCCGCTGGGGGCGTTGAATTTGTAGCGCGGACGGGCGATTTCTGGTTAACTCGCTTTTCACCATGGGATAGCCTTGGGCATAGCAGGCAAGTGGAACAATTCGCCATTATTTCCGTCACAGGAACCCGGCGCATACTGGAGGATAAGGTCGCAAAGTGACAGCACCGGTTCGCTTTCCTCGCTTTTTCGTGACGAGCCCGGCGCCGTGCCCCTATCTCCCCGGCCGCAGCGAGCGCAAGGTCTTCACCGAGTTGAAGGGGCCCCATGCCGATGCCCTGAACGATGCGCTGGGGCGGATCGGCTTTCGGCGCAGCCAGACGGTTGCCTATCGCCCCTCCTGCATCGATTGCACCGCTTGTGTATCGGTTCGCGTGGTTGCCAATGAGTTTCGTCCGTCGAATACGCAGCGGCGCAATCTCAAGCGCAATTCCGATCTGGTGGCCACGGTGTGCCAGCCGTGGTCCACGGCGGAACAATTCGATTTGCTCCAGACTTATCTGGGTGCGCGCCATCCCGGTGGCGGCATGGCCAGCATGGTTGAGACCGATTTTGCCGACATGGTCGAACATACCCCGGTCACCAGCCACATCATCGAATATCGCGAACCGCCAGCACGGCACGGCGATAGCGGTGGGGTTGCGCCAGGGCGCCTGGTTGGTGCATGTCTGACCGATCGTCAGGGCGATGGGCTGTCGATGATCTACAGCTTTTATGACCCGGAACATTTATCGCGGACCGGGCTTGGCAATTATATCATCCTCGATCACATTCGCCGCGCCGCAGAGGATGGCTTACCCTACGTCTATCTTGGCTATTGGGTCAACGGCTCGGCGCGGATGCAATACAAGGTGCGTTATCGCCCACTTGAAAAGCTTGGTCGCGAAGGCTGGCAGCGGTTTGGCGACGCCGAACAACAGCAGCTTATCGGTGCAACCGCAGGATCGGCCCCAGCTGGCGCAACCCAAACCGGCGCAACCAAGTTCGGCGACACGCCCCGGTCTTGTCACGGCGTGCCCAAAAGCAGTCGCAAGGACGGCATGCCGCTGGTCGCCCAGCCATTCAGCTATACGGAGTGACGCGGCGACCAGAGTTTTTCCGACTTTCATCGAGACGGCACCAGCGGCCCTAACTCCCGACCCGTCATTGCATGAGGCCGTTGGTCTGAGCCCCCTCCTCTTCAGAGGAGGGGGTTGGGGGTGGTGCCTTACTTGCGGTCGCGGCCTCGCGCTGTTGAAACAAGACACCACCCCCGGTCCCTCCTCTGAAAAGGAGGGGAGAAGTGGTCATGCGATCCGCGTCAGAAATGACTCCGGAAACGGGTCAATTAATGGGGCCGTTGATATTAACCGGAAAAACTCTCCGCGCGGCAAACAGTGGTTCGCGCCTGTTTTAGGCCCTATCCTGGCGGTTCTCTGGGCGGGGGTGCTGCCATCGTTCGGGGCCAGCCCGGTGGCCGCACAAACCAATTCCACGGATTCGCGCCTCAAGGAATTGATCCCCGATTCGGCGGTGGCCGACCCCCAGGCCTGGGCGCGGAATGCGCTACCGGCACAGACAGCCACACCGACACCGGCACCGGCACCGGCACCGAATGCGTCGGGCACCGAACTCAGGCCCGATTCGCCGATGACCGATTTACCCGGTGGAACGCTGGCCTGGCCTGACAGCGAGCTGGCGCTACCCGCGCTGCCGTCGCTGGAACCGGAACCCGACCTTGCCAGCCTGTTGCCGCCAGCCGCAGGCGTACCGCAGCCCGTAACGGCGCAACTCGCCGGACCGCCCGGAGCGGCGAGCGCGCCCCGCTTACTCGGCATGGATCCAACCAATCGCCCCGCCGTGCCGGACCTTCATGACGCTTTTGCGGGCGGACGCCTGCGGTTGGACTATGCGGTCGATGCAGCGGCTTTTCCCGAGCGTGCGGCCTTTGAAGCGCGCTTTCGCAGCCTGTCAGCCGTGGCCACCTTGCCGTCCCGGGACGTCGGCAATGTCGGGCAATTGGCGGTGCGCGCGGTGAGCGATCGCGATCTGCTGCTGCGCCTGCTGCGCAACTATGGCTATTACGATGGTGAGGTTATCCAGACCGTAAGCCGTCTTGCCAGAGACAACGTCCCCGCCATACTCAGCGCGGCCCCAGCCAGCGCCGTAAACGTCAGTTTCGAGATTGTGCCCGGTCCCCGCTACAGCTTTGCGGCCATCGATCTGGGGCAATTACCCGAAACCGGCAGCGATTATCCGGCGTTGCGCAAGAGTCTCGCTATCGAAACAGGCGATCCGCTGCATGCCGATGCCATCGTCGCGGGGCGGGCCGCGCTTGACACTGCGCTGGGCGAAACCGGCTATCCCTTTGCCCAGCTGGGGGACGCATCGCTGCTGATCGATCATCAGCGTCAGGCTGGCGATCTCACGCTGCCAGTGATACCCGGCGGCAAATACCGCTTTGCCGGGATTACCAGCACCAATCCGCACTTTTTATCGGCCAGCCACCTGGCCAGGATCGCCCGGTTCAAGCCCGGCCAGACCTGGCAGCGCAGCAAGGTGGAGGATTTGCGGGAAGCGATACTGGCGACCGGTCTGGTCGCCAGCGTTACGGTGACGCCCAAGGAAACCACCAAGCCCCAGCCTGGCGAGCCGGGTGACGCCATGCTGGACGTCGCCATGACCAAGGCCAGGCAGCACACCGTGTCCGCCGCGATCGGTTACGATACCGCAGCAGGCTTTCGCCTGGAAACCAGTTGGGAAAACCGCAATCAGTTTCCGCCCGAGGGCTTGCTCCGGTTGCGTGGGGTCGCGGGCACCCAGGAACAACTGGCGGGGGTGACCTTTCGCCGCAACAATTTTGACGGGCGCGACCGTGCGCTGACGATTGACCTCTATGCCCAGAACGCCAATCTGACTGCCTATGCCGCGCGCAAACTGGATTTTGTGGCGACGTATGAGCGGCTGACGACGCTGCTTTTCCAGAAGCCGTGGGTGTGGTCGGTGGGGGTGGAGGCGGTGGCCTCGGCCGAGCGCGAAGGCATGCCCAATGGTACCGTCCTGGGCAACAGCGATGCCGGCACCGTCAATTACAGCCTGCCGCGCACCAATTACATCACCACCGCGCTGCCGCTGCGGGTGGCTTACGATGGCAGCGATAGCTTGCTCGATCCCCAACGCGGCTGGCGCGCCGCGCTGCGTGTCTCGCCCGAACTGTCGCTGGGGCGCGGTCACAGCTCTCCCTATGTCACCAGCCAGCTCGATGTCAGCGCCTATCAGCCAGTGGCAGCGGGCACGGTGATTGCCGAAAGGGTGCGGCTGGCGTCGATCTTTGGCACCGATCTGGAAAATATCGCGCCCTCGCGGCGGCTTTATGCGGGCGGCGGCGCGTCGATCCGCGGGTTTGGCTATGATCTGGTGGGGCCGCGCAACGCGCTGGGTGAGCTTACCGGCGGTCGCTCGCTGTATGAATTCTCGATCGAGGCGCGGCTGCATACCGGGCTGTTCGGCGGGGCGATGTCGCTGGTGCCGTTCTTCGACACCGGCGGGGTTGGAACCGGCTCGTCGCCCGATTTCCGCGATCGGCGGATGGGCGCGGGGCTGGGTGTGCGCTACAATACCGGCTTCGGCCCGCTGCGCATCGACGTCGGCACGCCGCTCGATCCGCATCCTGGCGAAAGCCGCGTCGGGGTCTACATCGCGCTGGGGCAAGCCTTCTGATGGACACGCCGCCACCCGACGACGACTTGCGCCAGCCCGAAACTATTTCCCGCGCGGAAATCTGGCGACACGCGCTGGTCAAATATCTGTTGCTGCTGCCGCTGGGGCTGGTGGCGATGCTGGCGCTGGCGGCGGGCATGCTGGATACTGCGATCGGCCATCGCCTGCTCGCCGATACGCTGGCGCAAACCCGGATGGATAATGGCCTGCACCTCCAGATCGGTCGCATCGACGGCTCGGTCTATGGCCGCGCCACGCTGGAAGATGTCACGGTCATGGATGTGCGTGGGCCGTTCCTGAAGGTGCCGGTGACGACGCTCGACTGGAACCCGTTCGCATGGTTCACATTCGGCCTCGATATCCACGAATTGACCCTGCGGCGCGGGCAATTGCTGCGGCTGCCCGCATTGCACACGACCATTCCCAATGGGCCGCTGCTGCCCGATTTCAATATCCGCGTCGACCGGCTGGCAATCGAGCGGTTGACGATCGCCAAGGGGATCATGGCGCCTGGCCCGCAGTATGGCGGCGAAAGGCGCATCGATTTTCGCGCCCAGGCCGAGCTTCGCCAGAACCGCGCGCGCTTCGTTGCGCAGGGGCGGCTGGGCGGCGGCGACCGCTTGATGGCGCGGCTCGATGCCGACCGAACGCAGAACCGTTTCGTGCTGGCGCTGGATTATGCCGCGCCCAAGGGGGGCTTGCTCGCTGCGCTGACCGGGGCGCATGTCGATCGCGAGGCTAAGATCGGCGGGCGCGGCACCTGGGCGGAATGGCGTGGGCGGATGCTGGTCTCGCAAAGCAGGCAAGCCGTCGCCGCGCTCGACCTGGGCAATCGCAACGGGCAATTGGTCGCCGCCGGTAAGGTCTGGACCTTTGCCTTCCCCGAAAGGGCGCAGCGAATAGCCGGTGCGGTGGTCGCGGTGAAGGCCGCAGGGACGCTGGCCGACAGCGTGCTGAGCGGGCGGATCGGGGTGCACAGCGCGATCTTCGACCTTGCCGCGGCGGGGGCCACCGACCTTGCCCATGCCACCGTCAACGCGGTGGCGCTGGATGTGCGGCTGGCACCAACCGACCTGTTCGGGGCGGGCAGCCAGACGCTGGGTACGCATCTGCACGCGCGGCTGGATGGACGGTTCGCGGCATTGACCGCGCCGTTTACGCTGACCGCAGATCGCTTTGCCGACAACCATAACCAGTTGGAGCATATTGCCGCCCGGGGGACGGCCCAGCGGGATGGTGCGCTGTGGCGCATACCGCTGGACCTGAGCATCGCACGGATCATCACCGGCCATCCCACCGTCGATCCCCGGCTGGTGAATGCGCATGGCCGGGGCACGCTGGTGCTGGCGGGTACGCGGATCAGCGGGCACGATCTGGCGGTCAGCCTGCCCGGCGCGTCGGCCCGGCTGGCGCTGGACGGTGACGTCGCCAGCGCAAGCTATAATTTCACCGGCCCGGTGCAGGCGCGCGGTTGGCGCTTGGCCAACCTGGGAATGGCGGATGCCGATGCCGCCATGGTTTTGAAACTGGGACCAACACCGGTAAAAGGCAGTCGCTGGGATCTGGCACTGCGCCTGAACGGACGGCTGGCGCGGATCGACAACGCCACGCTGGCCGCGCTGGCAGGTGACCGGCTCAGATTCAACGGGACGCTGAGTGGCGGCAGCGGACGCGCGTTCGGACTGGATCGGGGAAGCTTGACTGCCAGCCTGCTCAACCTGCAACTGACCGGGCGGCGGCTTGCCGATGGTGCCTCCGCCTATATCGGCAGCGGTCATCAGGCGACCTATGGCGCCTTTACCTTCGCGACGACCTGGGCCTCCGATGGCCCGCATGGCAGCTTCCACTTCGCAGATCCGCTGCCCGCTGCCGGCATTCGCGATGTTGAACTGGCCATCGCACCGATCCCGGATGGTTTTGGCATCGATGCCACCGGCACCTCCACGCTGGGGCCGTTCGCGGGCAATCTTGCGCTGTACATGGCGGCCAATGCGCCGACCCGAATCGCATTCCAGCATTTCAAAGTGTCGGATACCGCGGTGACCGGCACCCTGGAATTGCGCCCCGATGGCCCTGCAGGAGAGCTGGCGCTGGGGGGCGGCGGGGTCGCGGGCACGCTGCGGCTGAGCCCGAGAGGGGGAGCGGAGGCGGTGGATGTCGCACTGGCCTTGCACGATGCCCATTTCGGTGGCGCGCAACCACTGTCCATCGCCGAGGGCGAGGTCAACGCACATGGGCTGCTGGCGAAAAACCACACCACCCTGACCGGTAGCATGGCGGTTGCCGGGGTCGGCATGGGACGGCTGTTCATCGGCAGGCTGACCGCCGCGACCACGCTCAGCGATGGTCGGGGCCAGATCCTGGCCACCATCAATGGCCGGCGCGGCAGCCAGTTCGATTTGCAGATCCATGGCGATGTCGCGCCCGACCGCCTGGTGCTGCTGGCTGGGGGGCATTTTGGCGGGCTGCCGATCGTCATGCCGCGCCGCGCGGTGGTGACCTGGGTCGCCGGTCCAGTCGAGTCCGACTGGCACCTGGCGCCGACCGAACTGGATTACGCGGGCGGCAAGGCCATCGCCTCGGGATCGATCGGCGCGGACGCGCGGCAACTCGACCTTGCGCTTGCCAATATGCCGCTGTCGATCAGCGACGTGGTCTTCGCCAATCTCGGGCTGGGCGGCAGCGCTTCCGGTCTGTTCCATTACGAACACGTGCGCGAGCAAATGCCGGTGGGCGAGGTGCAGTTGATGCTGCGCGGGCTCACGCGTTCCGGGCTGGTGCTGACCTCGCGCCCGATCGATATCGCGCTGGTCGCAAAACTGGGCCCCCGGTCGGCCGAAGCGCGCGCGGTGGCCAGCGAGGGCGGCCAGGCGCGCGGGCGATTGCAGGCGCGAATTGACAATTTGCCCACCACCGGCGCGCCGGGGGCCATTTCGCTGGGAGAACGCCTGCGCGCTGGCTCGTTGCTCGCCCAGATGCGCTATAGCGGGCCCGCCGACGCGCCGTTCCGGTTGCTGGCGCTGGAACATTTCGACCTCACCGGCCCGGTCGAACTGGCTGCCGATGTCTCGGGCAATCTCGACAACCCGGTCATTCGCGGTTCGCTGGCCAGCAACGCGCTGCGCCTGCAAAGCACCATTACCGGCATGGACATCACCCAGATCGTGGCGCGCGGATCGTTCACCGGATCGCAATTGACGCTGTCCTCGCTGGCCGGCCGCACCGCCGGTGGCGGGCAGATGGTCGGCAGCGGCACCATCGGCTTTGCCGACCTCGGCGCCAATCACGGCCCGACCCTGGATTTGGCGGTAGGCGCGCAAAAGGCGCAATTGATGGCGCGCCCCGACATGGCGTTGACCGCCACCGGGCCGCTGCGGATAATATCCGACGGCAGCAGCGGGACCATCGCGGGGCGGCTGCGCATCGACAACGCGCGCTGGGCGCTGGGGCAATCGGCGGTGCTGACTGAACTGCCCAATATTCCCACCCGCGAAATCAACCGCAGCGCCGATATCGCCCCCGCCAGCGCGAGCGCCATGCCCTGGAATTTCCTGATCGATGCCGCGCCCGGTGGCCGCATCCGCGTCGAAGGGCTGGGCATCAACAGCAATTGGAGCGCCAATATCAAATTGCGCGGCACGCTCGACGCGCCCGAAATGGCGGGCTTTGCCGACCTGATCGATGGCACCTACGACTTCGCCGGGCGGCGCTTCGACCTGACCCGGGGCCATTTGACCTTCAT
Organism: Pseudomonadota bacterium; assembly: GCA_030776465.1. Lineage (GTDB taxonomy): Bacteria > Pseudomonadota > Alphaproteobacteria > Sphingomonadales > Sphingomonadaceae > Novosphingobium. The sequence goes on along the minus strand of JALYHR010000117.1, from coordinate 1,132 downwards.
CGGAACCGGCCCGCCCGACCCCCGCCTCGACATCTCCGCCACCGCCGCCGTCACCGGATTGACCGCGACGGTCAGCGTCACCGGAACCTCGCTCCACCCGGATATCGCGTTCTCGTCAGTGCCCGCGCTGCCTGAGGAAGATTTGCTGGCCCGCGTCCTGTTCGGCGATTCGATCACCTCGATCTCCGCCCCCGAAGCCCTGGAACTGGGATCCGCTCTGGCCGCGCTGCATGGCGGTGGCGGACTCGACCCGATCAACAAGCTGCGCCGTGCCATCGGCCTGGACCGCCTGCGCATCGTCGCCGCCGACGTCACCATCCCCCGCCAAACCGGCTTTGGCGCGGGCAAATATCTGGGTCGCCGCGTCTATGCCGAGATCATCACCGACGGCCGCGGCTATTCCGCCACCAACCTGGAATTCCGCATCACGCGCTGGCTGTCGCTGCTGGGCAGCGTATCCACCGTGAACCGCCAGAACATCAACGCGAAGATCAGCAAGGATTATTGAGGGTTTTGACTGGCGTGAGGGCGTCAGGCCAACGGCCCCATGCATTGACCTGTGCCCAACATCTGTCACGCGACCGTGCTCGCATTCTGGCAGAAAGACGTAACATAGCCCGAAACCACATTGACAAGATTCGCCCTCGCGGGCATGTTGCGCTGCGGCAAAGCTTTGGTTGAACGCAGCATTTTTTAAGCCGCCTCAACCAGATTATCTGCTGGGTTCAGGGGCTTTGTGAAGATCGCAATGGTGGGCTCCAGCTATGTCGGCGTGGTTTCGAGCGCATGTTTTGCCGACAAACGGGCACGACGTGGTATGGATAGACAGGGACGCCCCAAAGATCGAACGCCTGCACGGGCGTCATGCCGGTCTACGAGCGGGGCCAGCGGGGTTAAACATGCTGCGGTCCAAAAGGAGTAGAGTTTCCGACTTACGACTTAACCGGAAAAACTCTAGACGGTTCGGGCGATAGTCTGATACGATTTTTCGCGTATAAGCGAACAGGCGGTTACAGGAGTTCTTGGTGACATCACGCAAGGTCGCGCTGATTACGGGTATTACGGGGCAGGACGGCTCCTATCTCGCTGAATTTCTGATTGAAAAGGGCTATGAAGTCCACGGCATCAAGCG
>JALYHR010000116.1 GCA_030776465.1 Pseudomonadota bacterium | reverse complement strand
GGCCAGAATCGACCAAGCGCTGGCGTCGGCCAGCGCGCTGGTCGAAGGCTATGTCGCGGCGATGTACCAATATGACCCGTCGCTGCCGATACCGGTGCCGCTGCTGCTGATCGATGCGACCTGCGATATCGCCCGGTTTCGGCTGTATCGCACCGCGCCGCCCGAAGATGTGGCGTCGCGCAATGCGTCGGCGATCCGCACGCTGGAGGGCATCCGCAGCGGCAAGATCAAGCTGGACACAGGGGTCGAGACGCTGGCGCCGCGCCCCGGCAAGGTGCTGTCGCAAGGCAGTTGCCAGCTGATGGGCCGTGAGCGGCTGAAGGGCTTCTGATGGGCGATAATCTGAACATCGGCGGCGAATTCCGGATCCACGTCGATGGCCTGCGCGAAGTCGAGGAGGAGCTGGGACGGCTTTCTGCGAAGAGCGGCGATCTGACGCCGTTGATGAAAGTCATTGGCGATGTCCTGGTGGCGGGCACGCGCGACCGCTTCGAGCGCGGCGAAGGCCCTGACGGCACGCCGTGGAAGCCGAGCCTGCGCGCCGAGCTGGAGGGTGGGCAGACGCTGCTGGACAGCAGGCAGCTGCATGACAGCGTGCATTTCGAAGCGCGGTCCGACCAGGTCGAAGTGGGCAGCAACCTGATTTACGCCGGCGTCCACCAGCTGGGCGCGACGATCGTGCCGGTGAATGCGGGGGCGCTGCATTTCAAGCTGCCGGGCGGGCTGGGCCTGCGGACGGTGCAGCAGGTGGTGATCCCGGCGCGGCCTTATCTGGGCGTGTCCGATTACGACGAGGATGAAATTCGCGGCGCCGTCGCCATTTATGCCGGGGCCGAGGCATGATCGGCGCGGTCGAGAACGCCATTCTGGCCCGGTTGAAGGCGGCCAGCGATGCCGGTGCGCTGGGCTATAAATTGATGACGCTGGAAAGCTATCCGGCGAGCTGGGACGTCTATCTGCGCGACAAGGTGATCCGCGCGCCGGGCGCCTGGGTGGTGTTTGCCGGATTTCGCGAGGGCAGCCCGATCGGCCACGGCGGGTTGCGCGCAAAAGGGCATTACGGGCTGGTGTTGATGGCCGAGAACATGCGCAACGAAACCGCGCAGCGCCACGGCGGCCCGGTAGCGGGCGAGCCGGGAAGCTATCAGCTGGTCGAAGACTCGGTGGCGCTGCTGCAGGGTTGGGACACCGGCGTGGATGGTGCCAGCGCGGTGATGGTCGAAAGCTGCCACGTCGTCAGCAGCCTGGCGATCAAGGCCGAGCGCAAGATATCGCTGCTGGCGCTGGAGCTGGCGGTGCCGCTGATCTTTGCGGCGTCGCCGCAGACGGGCAAGCCGATTGGCGCCGATGGTGTGGGCGATTTTACGACCTTCCACAGCGACTGGGACATTCCTCCATTCGGCGGCATCGATGCCGATGCTGGCACGCCCGGCGTGCAGCTGCCCGACGACGCGCATGCCGACGCCGTCGATCAAATCACCCTGGAGACCTGAGACATGAGCGAGATGATCCGAGTAGCCCCTGCGCCTGGCCGCCGCGTGCGCAAGCCCGACAAGCAAGTGCTGGCGCCCGAGGGCGAAAGAGTGCTGCGCGACCATTACTGGGACCGGCGGCTGCTGCACGGCGATGTCGTGCCGATGGCCGATGACCAGGCCAGCAACGCGGTTACCAAGGGAGACAACAAGTGACGATCAGCCTGGATATTCCCAGCACCCGCGTTCCGGGCAGCTATATCGACTTCGATTCGAGCCAGGCGCTGTCCGGGCTGCCAGCGGTGCCGAAACGGGTGCTGATCATCGGCCAGTTGCTGGCGGCGGCGACGGTCGCTGCGCTGACGGCGGTGCAGATGTTTTCCGCCGGGCAAGGCGTAGCCGCATTCGGTCGGGGATCGATGTTGGCGCAGATGGTAGCCGCGTTCAAGGGCGCCAACGACCAGACCGAATGCTGGGCGATCGGTGTTGCGGATCTGCTGGCGGGCACCTTTGCCACCCAGACCCTGACCTTTACTGGCCCAGCGACGGGGGCGGGGACGCTGCCGTTGATGGTGGCGGGAACGAGCGTTCCGGTCGGCGTCAATGCCGGTGATACCGCGACGGTGGTGGCCACGGCCACGGCGGCGGCAGTCAATGCGCTGCCCGACCTGCCGGTTTCGGCGGCGGCGGCGGCGGGTGTGGTGACGCTGACCGCGCGCCACAAGGGATTGTGCGGCAATGACATCGATGTGCGGCTGGCCTATTATCCTGGTGACACGATCCCGACCGGGCTG
>JALYHR010000115.1 GCA_030776465.1 Pseudomonadota bacterium | reverse complement strand
GCCATGGGCCCTCGCGCTCCCATTCGTTTGTAAATCCGGTCTATTTCTTCAATGCTACCGGGGTAACGGACGTTGCCACCGTTTGAGCTGCCGGTGCAGCAACTGGGGGCGGGGCCGAAAGGGTGGCCATTGGCGTGGCCACGGCAGCACCGGGCACGTTGAAGGCCAGTGGCTCTGCCGTATAGGCCCGCAGTTGCTGGCCATTGGTGATTGTTGCCGAATGGCCGGTTACGAATGCACCGAACACGCCGACTGCCACTACAGCGCCCACCGCAGCGCCGGTGTTGCCCTCGCCTTCTGCACGATACTTGCCTGTCAGCGGGATGTGGCGACCGTTCAGATCGAGCCAATCAAACGTAACCTCAAATTTTGCAGATTTGCCAAAAGCACCTTTGCCGGTTCGATAGCTGACAGTTCCTTCACCGTAGGTACCACGGGGTATCATCACGAAGCCATCCTGCATCACGTCGAACACAGTTGAGATACGGAATTTGTCGCCAACTTTGATTGATTTCGAGCTAAGCGTGTCGTTGGGAGTCACCGAGATCTCTGTATTTGGCGCCATCGTTATCTGACGCAGCCCGGTTTGAGATGTTGTTGCCGTCAAAGGCATCGGAGCTTCGGTAGCCAGAGCATTTGAAGCGCTTGCAGCGACGAGCACCAGCAGCGAGATTGATTTTACGAACATTACTTCCCCCCAGTTTAATTTAATCAGTCAACCCCTGTTGCTGACCTGTGCTTGGTAGAGCCCACAGGACGCACCTGTCAAACAATGTGGCGAATTCCGCGCAGCAGCAATAACCTCCCGCGCTGCGGGGTTGCGCAAGGACGAAGGGAATCGGGACAATGACAGGAATGGGGTGTGGGGCCCCTGGCCCCGCGACTTTCGCTTTTTCGAACTCGCTTAAAATACTTCCCCGTCGAATTCAGGCTGGCAGTGCGCGCCGGACTTCTCTGCTGCGGCGCGCAAGGCGTCTTCGCCCCAGGCGTTAAGGCTTTTGCCGCTTAGCTTTGCGGCCAGGGCGGCTTGGGCATGGAGGGCGGGATCGACGCGCAGCATGACTTTGCCGGAATAGGGCTTTTGCGGCTGCTTGCCCGCCTTGGCGCAAGTCTCGACATAATCGTCGACGGCTTCGTGGAATACCTGGACAAAAGCCTTGCCATCTTCGGCATGAAATGAAACGCGATCATCGATACCGGCGAGCCTTCCCACCAGGATGAGGTCGTCGGGATCGAATGCCACGGTCGCGGCGTAGCCTTTGTATGTCATGATATTCATGGCTGCACTCCTATCCTGATGAGGAATTCGCGCGCTTCGCGAACCTGATAACGCTTGGCTTCCTTGGCGGGATGCGGGCGATGGAAGGTCGCGATCATGCCGCCGATCTCGAATCGCACGCGCGATCCGCTGCCTTCAATGATCCGGCATCCTGCCGCGACCAGCAGGCTTTCTATGTCTGCCCAGGCAATTGTGCCCGATACCCTGTCGGCAAACACGGACTCGAGCGTCCTTGTGTTTGCCGTTCATGCTATCGTTTTATGATAGCATGAGCAATAATGCAAGCAAAAAGTGCTAGCATGCTGCAGTGGTTTCAAAAAACGCCCCCCGTCAGCGCATCGATCGCCCCCTGCAAAATCACTGCCGCCGCCGCCGAATCGATGCGCGTGGCGCGTTTGGCTCGGCTGAAATCCTGGTCGATGAGGCCTCGTTCGGCGCTGGCGGTGCTCCAGCGTTCGTCCCAGAGGAGGATGGGCAGGCCCAGCGCGGCGAGGTTGCGGGCGTAGGCGCGGCTGGACTGGCTGCGCGGGCCTTCGCTGCCGTCCATGTTGATGGGCAGGCCGATGACGATGCCCTGGATGGAGCGGCCCGCGATCAATGCGGAGAGTTCGGCTTTGTCGGCGCCGAATTTGCCGCGTTTCATGGTTTTGCCGGGGCTGGCGATGCGCCAGTCGGGGTCGCAGAAGGCGGTGCCGATGGTTTGCGTGCCGAGGTCGAGCCCGATCAAGCCGCCGCCGCTGGGCAGGTGGGTGCGGAATTCGGCGGCATGGACGGTGACGGTTCCCGGTTCGGTCACGGGTTGGCGGCGTGCCAATGGCTTACGCGGCGGGCAAAATCGGCGCGCAGATTGGCCCAGAACAGGGGGATATCATAGACATGGTAATTGTTGCCGGGCATCACATCGGGGCCGAGTTGCGGAGCCGGGCCGATCAGCAGGAAACCCTGGGGCGAGCAGCGCGCGGGGATCAGGCCGGGGATCAGACCGCCGCCGCTGGCCGATAGCTCGGGCGATAATGTGCCGAGGTTCGCGCTGGCGGGCGCATCCGGGCCCCCTCCGCCAGTCAGGGGGTTGGTGCAGAGGATCGCGCTGCCCTTGCGGCTGTTGCCGTCGAGGCCCGGCGAGCGATCATAGATGCTCAGCGTGTCGCCGGGGTCGGCGGGTTCGGCATAGCTCATCCAGCTCAGCACGCAGCCGCTTTGGTCGGGGCCGGTGCAGGCGGGCAGGCCCATTGCGGGCAGGTCGTGGGCGATGGAAACCGGCCAGCCGAGAACGTAAACGGCGGCGATCCGGCGGGCCAGCGCGGTGCCAGCGACGCGGTCCTTCAACAGATGGATCGCATGCAGCGCACCCTGACTGTGGCCGACGATCACGATCGGCAGCTTGGGATCGCTGTCCAGCACGAACTGGTCGAAGGCCATAAGCACATCGCGGTATGCGGCGGCGAGCGCTTGCTGTCCGGCGGGGGATTCGGTCAGGATCGCGCCGAAAGTGGCCTGACGGTAACGCGGGGCCCACAATTGCGCGGTATTGTTGAAGGCGCTGGCCTGGACGCGGGCCAGGCCATCGGTGTGCGCGTTGGTGATGGCATCGCCCAGCGAAGCATTCCACTGGCTGCGATCATAATAACTGGTCGGATGGACATAAAACACCGCTGCCGCGACCGTTTGGCCCGGCGCCACCCCGCTGGGCAACCAGCGCGTCGGATCGCCCGCGCCCTGGCCCGGCCTCGTAATCCACATCTTCGGCCCGTTATAGGCTTCAGCTGGCAGCGCGGCAGGCGCGGAGAAATTGGCAGACGGGACAAAGGCCATTTCGGACAATTGCCGCGCCCAGAACCGCAGCCCCAGCAGCCCGGCCATCACCAGCAGGACCGCGCCCGCGACTGCATATAAGAATTTGCGCGCCAAATGATCACCCCTGCACCCGGACGGCCGCATCGGGGCCATCCTGCTTTCGTTCAGACCCGCCTCGTTCGGCCCCGCCTCGTTCGGCCCCGCCTCGTTCGGCCCCGCCTCGCTCGGATTGCCGCTCGATCAGCACTTTCAGCATGGCCAGCATCGGATCGGCCAGCGCCAGACCGATGATGCCGAACAGCGCCCCCATCACCAGCTGCATCGACAGCACCAGCGCCGGGGCCAGATCGGCGGCGCGTTTTGCCACCATCGGCACGATGATATTGCCGTCGATGGTCTGCACCACCAGATAGACGAAGACGCAATAAAGCGCCATGTGCGGCCCGCCCGAAAAGCCGACCATCACCATCAACAGCCCCGAAATCGGCGCGCCGATGTTGGGCAGGAACGCCAGCATCCCCGCGATCAGCCCCAGCAGCGCCGCCATCGGCACGCCATAGATGCCCAGCGCCAGGCCGATGCTGACCCCTTCGATGGTCATGCCGATCAATCGCCCCAGCAACAGCCTGCGCAGCGAGTGACCCATATGGTCCAGGGTATCCTCGAAATGGCCGCGGCTGTGGCTGGGCAGCATCCAGGCAAGGCCGCGCTGATACGGCGACGGGTCCACCGCGAAGTAAATGCCCAGCACCAGGATCAGGAACAGCGTGGTCACCCCTCCGATCAAGCCGCCGAGCACGCCGGTAATCTGCGAAACCCCGCCCAGCGCCTTGTCTTCGAGGTTGGTGACGAATTTGGGGTCGATGGGCAGGCCGTGCTGATGCGCCCATTGCAGCAGGCGCAGCGACTGGGTCTTCAGCGTCGCCGGGAGCGCGGTCGCCTGACCGGCAATCTGGCTGCCCGCGAAATAAAATACCCAGCCAATGAACCCCGCCGCCACCAGCAGGATGATGGTTACCCGCCAGCCGCGCCCGATCGGCAGCACCCGGCCCAACAGCCGCGCGCCGCCATCGATCAAGGCGGCAAACACCAGCCCGCCGAAAATCACGATCAACGGCTGGGCCAGCAACACCACCAGCGCGAACAACGCGGCAATGCTCAGCCAGATCATCGCCTTCTTGGCTTCCTGGACCACGAAGGGATCGTCGATATCGGTCGGCCCTGCCTTGCGCTTCGGCAAAGAGGCTGCGCGCGTACGGGTTCTGCTGGGCTTGGTTGCGGCAGGCGTCGGGGGCGGGATGTCATTCATGGCGTTGCCGCTCGCGTTTTATCGATTGCAGGGCGTAAACTGCGGCCTGCACGGTTGCTGCGCAAGGCTTTCCACCAGCTCAGCGGGTTCCAGGCTTCACTGCCATCAAGCGAGAAGGTGATGAATTCCGCACGCCCGCCGATATCGGACAGCGGCACCGGCCCACCCAGCCCGCGTTCTTCCAGCGGGGCGCGGCTGTCGGCGGAATGGTCGCGGTTGTCGCCCATCAGGAAGACATGGCCCGCCGGAACCTGGACCTCGGGGAAATGATCCAGCGGCTGGTCCATGTGCTCGATGACCGGATAAGTCGCGCCATTGGGCAGCGTTTCACGCAAGACGGGCATCTGGCAGACTTGCTGGCCCGATGGTTTTGTCACCAGCATTCCGGCAAAACCCCAGCCGGTGCAGGGATCGGGATCTTCATCGGAGCGCAGCGCGTCGAGCGGAACATCGACCGGCGGTTCGATCGCCTGGGGTACTCGCTTGCCATTGAGGACGATCTGGCCGTTGACCACGGCGATGCGGTCGCCCGGCAACGCCACCACCCGTTTGATGTAATCGAAATTGGTGCCGCGCGGCACGACGATCACGACATCGCCGTATTCCGGTGTTCGCGGCAAGATGCGCCACTGGCCGCGCGGCGCCAGGTGAAAGCTGATCGAGGCCCAGTCCCAGC
>JALYHR010000114.1 GCA_030776465.1 Pseudomonadota bacterium | reverse complement strand
AAGGGCTTCATCGATGAGGTGATCCATCCCCATTCGACGCGGCGGCGGATCGCGCTCGGCTTGCGGAAATTGCGGAACAAGACGTTGGAGAACCCGTGGAAGAAGCACGATAATATCCCGTTGTGATGCGAGACTTTATCCTATCATTGACCATGCTCGCCTTTGGGACGGCCCTCATGATTCATTGTCCAAAAGCACGGTCAAATGTGCGTATGAATTGAAGCGTATCGGCGGTAAATACGGGTTGATCACGATGTGCATCGGCGGTGGTCAGGGAATTGCCATGATTATCGAGAACGTCGCGTGAGCGGTCTTAAGCCCCTCCTCTTCAGGGGAGGGGTTGGGGTGGGGTCTATCGTCTTGGCTCGACGTCGCGCTCACACGATAGGCCCCACCCCCAACCCCTCCCGCAGGCGGGAGGGGGGCAAGTGAAGCTGGGGCGTTTGAACCATATCGGCATCGCGGTGCCCGATCTGGATGCCGCCATCGCGCATTACCGCGATGTTATGGGGGCAGGCGACATCACCAAACCGTTCGTGCTGGACAGCCAGCAAGTGCGGGTGTGTTTCGTCAATACGCCGGGCGAAGCTGGTACTGCAGGCACGCAGATCGAGCTGTTGCAGCCGACCTCGCGCGACTCCGCCGTGGGCAAATGGCTGGAAAAGAACCCGCTCGGCGGGCAGCACCATATTTGTTACGAAGTGCCCGATATCCATGCGGCCAAGGCGTGGTTCGAGGGGCTGGGCAAGCGGGTGCTGGGCGAGCCGCGCATTGGCGCGCACGGCACGCTGATCTTTTTCGTGCACCCCAGGGATATGGGCGGGCAGCTTACGGAAATCATGGAAACACCTGCTGTCGGGCAACATTGAACGACGAAATTTGCGGCTTCGGATCGCCGAAACAGGAACGGTATACATGACCGATAAATTGACGATCGAGCAGTGGCAGGCAGCAGCGGCGAAGGAGGTCAAGGGCAAGGACCTCACCTGGCACACGCCCGAAGGCATTGCGGTCAAGCCATTGTACACTGCGCAGGACGTGACCGTCGAACCCGGCCTGCCCGGTTTTGCGCCGTTCACGCGCGGCGTGCGCGCCAGTATGTATGCCGGGCGGCCGTGGACGATCCGGCAGTATGCCGGTTTTTCGACCGCCGAGGAATCGAACGCGTTCTATCGCCGCAATCTGGCGGCGGGGCAAAAGGGCTTGTCGGTGGCCTTCGACCTGGCCACGCATCGCGGCTATGATTCGGATCACCCGCGCGTGGTCGGCGATGTCGGCAAGGCGGGCGTGGCGATCGACAGCGTCGAGGACATGAAGATCCTGTTCGACGGCATTCCGCTCGATCAGATGTCGGTTTCGATGACAATGAACGGCGCGGTGATCCCGATCCTGGCCTTCTTTATCGTCGCGGGCGAAGAACAAGGCGTGCCGCGCAAGGCGCTGGACGGGACCATCCAGAACGACATCCTCAAGGAGTTCATGGTCCGCAATACCTATATCTACCCGCCCGAGCCGAGCATGCGGATCATCTCGGATATCTTTGGCTATACCAGCCGCGAAATGCCCAGGTTCAATTCGATCTCGATCTCGGGCTACCATATGCAGGAAGCTGGCGCGACGCAGGTGCAGGAATTGGCCTTCACCATCGCCGATGGCATGGAATATGTGAAATACGGCGTCGCCTCGGGGCTAGACATTGACAAATTTGCCGGGCGGCTGAGCTTTTTCTTCGCCATCGGCATGAACTTTTTCATGGAAGTGGCGAAATTGCGCGCCGCGCGCGTGCTATGGCACCGGGTCATGACCAAGCTGGGCGCGAATGACGAACGCAGCAAGATGCTGCGCACCCATTGCCAGACCAGCGGCGTGTCGCTGCAGGAACAGGACCCCTATACCAACGTCATCCGCACCACGATCGAGGCGATGGCGGCGATGCTGGGCGGCACGCAAAGCCTGCACACCAACGCGCTGGACGAGGCGATTGCGCTGCCCACCGATTTTTCGGCGCGCATCGCCCGCAATACCCAGATCGTCATCCAGGAAGAGACCGGCATGTGCAATGTCGTCGACCCGCTGGGCGGCTCTTATTATATCGAATCGCTGACGCAGGAGCTGGTCGACAAGGCCTGGGCGATCATCGAACGGGTGGAAAGCGAAGGTGGCATGGCCAAGGCGGTCGCCGCTGGCTGGCCCAAGGTGATGATCGAGGAAGCCGCCGCTGGCCGCCAGGCGCGGGTGGACAAGGGCGATGATGTCATCGTGGGCGTCAACAAACATCGCCTGGCCACCAAGGACCATCTCGAAACGCTGGACATCGACAATTCCAAGGTGCGCGAGGGACAGGTCGCCCGGCTGAAACAGACCCGCGCCAACCGTGACGAAGCGGCCTGCCGCGCCGCTTTGGCTGCGATTACCGAGGGCGCTCGAGGTGACGGCAATTTGCTGGAACTGGCCGTCGAAGCCGCGCGCCACCGCGCCACGCTGGGCGAAATTTCCGACGCGATGGAAGAAGTTTTCGGTCGCTATGGCACGCAGCCGGTGCCGGTGAAGGGCATCTACGGCAGCGCTTTCGAAGGCGACAGCCGCTATCGACAAGTGCTGGACGGGGTCGCCTCGGTCGGCCGCAGGTTGGGACGCAGGCCCAAGTTGCTGGTGGCGAAAATGGGTCAGGACGGCCATGATCGCGGTGCGAACGTGATTGCCAGTGCCTTTTCCGACATGGGCTTCGACGTCACCAGCGGGCCATTGTTCCAGACGCCTGAGGAAACCGTGGTGCTGGCGATCGAGACCAATGTCGACGCCATCGGCGCCTCGTCGCTGGCGGCGGGCCACAAGACGCTGATCCCCGAATTGATCCGCCTGTTGAAAGAGGCTGGGCGCGGCGATATCAAGGTGGTCGCGGGCGGTGTGATTCCGCCGCAGGACTACGAATTCCTGCGCGAAGCCGGGGTGCAGGGCATTTACGGGCCGGGCTCCAACGTCGTCGAATGCGCCGCCGATATGCTGCGACTGCTCGGGCATAACATGCCGCCGGTGGGCAGCGCGCTGGAAGCGGCCGAGTAATTCCGTCATGGGATTGGGGTTCTCGATTGAGGAATTGGTCGCCGCCGGGCGCGGCAGCGGGGCGTTGCGCATGGGGCTGTCGCGATTGACCGAGGCCGAGTGGCTGTGGCCCGAATTCGACGGAACGGCGCGCAGCGAGGTTTTCGCCCGCCATCCCGAGAGCTTGCGGCTGATCCCCGGCAGCGAAACGGCGGCGCGCGAAGCGGCAAGGCTGGTGGCGGGTTGCGACGATCTGGGCGAGGCGGCGGGCGCGGTCTGGGAAGATTTATGCGTGATGGAAGCTGACGCTGCCGGGCACTACCGGCTGACGGCGGCGGCAGTGGGTTTCCCGACCGACTGGCGGCTGGCGGGCAAGATGGGGCTGGCGCTGACCGCGATCCACGCGCCGATCC
>JALYHR010000113.1 GCA_030776465.1 Pseudomonadota bacterium | reverse complement strand
GCAATGTTGATCAGCATGACGTTGATGGGATGCGGCATCCTGCTGATGGCCTTGACCCCTGGCTATGCCCGCATCGGCATCGCCGCGCCGCTGCTGGCGTTGACGGCCCGTCTGCTGCAGGGCTTTGCCCTGGGCGGCGAAGTCGGCTCGGCCACCGCCTATATGCTTGAAGGCGCGGACGACGAAAGCCGCGGGCAAGCCGTCAGTTGGCAGTCGATTAGCCAGGGGATCGCCAGTGCCATCGGCTCACTCGTCGGGTGGGGACTTAGCCTGGTCCTGACCCGGCTGCAGCTTGACCAGTTCGGGTGGCGGATCGCATTGCTGCTGGGCGCCGCGATCGTGCCCTTCGCGTTGTTGATCCGCAATCGCTTGCCCGAAACTCACGACATGGCAGTCGTCCAGTCCAGCGTTGCGGTACCGTTTCACAGCTACCGGCGCGTTGTCGGGCTGGCATTCCTGATCATCGCGGCTGGCACCATCGCCACCTATACCTTTCGTTACATGGCCACATACGGGCAAAACACCATCCACCTTTCCGCCAGCGTCGCCTTTGCCGGCCAAACCGCGAACATATTCATCGGTATCTTTTCGGCTCTGCTGGGCGGATGGCTGAGTGACCGGGTGGGGCGACGCTGGGTTATGATCGTGCCGCAAAGCGCATTTCTGCTGGCGATCGTGCCATGCTTCCTGTGGCTGACCACGACGCGCACCGTCACCGCCTTTATCGGGGCAAACCTCATTCTTTCAATGGCATCGAGTACGTCGTTGGGCGCGGTCTATGCAGCCATTACCGAAAGCCTGCCGCGCATGGTACGGGCGCGCGCCTTTGCGCTGGTTTATTCGGTGCCGGTGGCGCTGTTTGGCGGGACGACCCAACTGGTGGTGACCTGGCTGCTGCATGTGACCGGTAACCCGATGGCCATCGCCTGGTATCTGACCGGGGTCACCGGCATCAGCCTGATCGCCATGATCGCGATGCGGGAAAGCGCGCCGGTCAAATTGCGCCAGATGGCGCCAGCGTATCAATAAAGCAGATTGGTCAATAAAGCAGCCAGGGCGCGATCTGCTTTATCCAGCGCGCTTCGTCCGACCCAGCGACAGCATCGAGGTCACCGGGCTGCGCAGCCGCATCATCGACCCATTCGCGCAGCGCCGGACCGCCGTTGATGACGTCGATGGCCAGCCGATCAAGTTCATATTCATAGGGAAAATCGCGCCAAAGCACATAGTCCGGGTATATCCGGCGGATCGCCTTGAACGCCAGCGCCTGCAACCGCCACGGGCGAAATGCGTGATGGTCATACCCGCTACCCTCAGCATGGATCATCAGCGCATGGCATAGTTGATGCGCATGTTTGTGAAAGGTCGCCTCGAACCAGCATTCGCGCAAGGCGCAGCCGTCCAGCCAATGCGGGGCCATCGCCGCCATCTCGGCCAGCACTGCCCGCGCGTCGACATCGGGCGCGCCGAACAGCACTTCCAGCGGGCGGGTAGTGCCCCGGCCTTCGGACAGCGTCGTGCCCTCCAGCATTACCGTGCCGGCATAGCAACGCGCCATGTTGAGATTGGCGGCATTGGGGCTGGGATTGATCCAGATGCGGTCCGGCGGCCAGCCAGATCCGGCGCCCTCGGGTGCCCAGCCGGTCATCGGGATCACCCGGTAATCGACGTCCAGCCCGAAATGGGCGATGAACCAATGCCCCATTTCGCCCAGCGTCAGCCCGTGGCGCATCGGCATCGGCCCCGCGCCGACAAAGCTTTCCTGCCCCGCGCGCAATAAAGTGCCCTCAACCGGGCGACCGGCGGGATTGGGCCGGTCCAGCACCCAGACGCTTTTGCCCGTCGCCGCCGCCGCTTGCAGCAGATACAGCAGCGTCGTGACGAAGGTGTAGATCCGGCAGCCGAGATCCTGGAGGTCGAACAGGAAGACATCGGCGGTGTCCATCATCGCGGGCGTCGGCCTGCGCACCTCGCCATACAGGCTGAACACCGGGATGCCGTATTGCGGGTCGAGATCGTTCGCCGTCTCGACCATATTGTCCTGCTTGTCGCCTTTCAGCCCGTGCTGCGGGCCGAAGGCGGCGGTGAGCGTAATGCCGGGGCAAGCGGCCAGCGCATCGAGCGAATGCCCCAGCGTACTGGTGACCGAGGCGGGATGCGCCACCAGCGCGACGCGGCGACCATGCAGGGCTGCGCGCAGGGCGGGTTCTTCGAGCAGGCGATCGATACCGAATTTCATTGCGCGTTTTCCCATTTTTGGCCGGGTGCCGGAACTTGCAGCGCGAGGCAAGCCGCGTGGTGAAAGTCGGGCGGTCCCGGTGGATGGGCCAGCGACCAATAGGACACCACCCCGCCTTCTTCCTCGATCACGGCGGTCAGGCCCGCAAGCCATGGGCGGGGCGGCAAGCCCGCCAGGGGGATTGCGGCATCGAAAATCAGCGTTTTGCCAAAGACCCGCGCGGTGCAGTCTGGCTGACGCGGCATCGCCCGCTCGATCATGCCTTGACGATAGCCGGTGAAATCATAGGCCGCCCAGCCTTCGGACGGCGACAGGTTGAGTTCGACATAGCTTTGCCTGCCCGGCGATTGCAGGAACATCTCGAAACAGGTGTGGCGCCACAGGCCATCGGCGCGGTGCTTGCCTGCCAATGCGGGCAATACCACCCGCCCTGCCCCGGCAATGCTCCAGCGCAGCGTCAGCCAATCCTGGGTGATCCCGGTGATCCGCGCGCGTATGGCAGTCACGGCGAGCGGAGGCGTGTTGGGGTGAGCAGTAAGAAAGGACAATCCTTCGACAAGCTCAGGACGGACGGGGTTCGGTACCCGGTCACCCCCCTCCGTCCACCCTGAGCTTGTCGAAGGGCTGCCCTTCTCGCTTGCGGCCTCAGCGCCGAGGGGATTGGTGGCCGGGTCACCCCCATCCGCCCACCCTGAGCTTGTCGAAGGGCTGTCCTTCTTTCTGGCCAGCTGTGAGATTCGTTCCCAATCCCCCCGGATCAAAGCCAGCTTCTTAGCCCGCGACCATCCCTTGATCCGCCTTTCACAAGCCCGTGCCTCGTCGCGCGTCTGAAACTCTTGCGACCAGACGAGCGCTACCGGCAGATGATCGCGCGTAAATCCCTCAATTTCGCCGACCTCATGCTGTGCGATCCGCCGGGCAAGGTCGTCGGTGTGGCCAACGTAAAGATACCCGCCCCGGCATTGCAGCATATAGGCCCAGAAACGCATGGTGCAGAGGCTAGAAGAAAGGCAATCCTTCGACAAGCTCAGGACGGACGGGTTTTGGGGCTGTGTCGCAACTGCTCGGGATCGACGGGTTTATATCCCCAGCCGCGCGTGCTAGTCGCGCCGCTCCATTTCAGAAGACGGCCATGACATACCAATCGACCCTGCTCCGCCTGCTCGAAGAACGCGGCTATATCCATCAACTGACCGATGCGGCTGCGCTGGACGCGCTGGCGGCGCGGCAGGTGGTGCCGGGCTATATCGGCTTTGACGCGACCGCGCCATCGCTGCATGTCGGCAGCCTGGTACAGATCATGATGCTGCGCCGGTTGCAACAGGCCGGGCACAAACCGATTGTGGTGATGGGCGGCGGCACGACCAAGGTGGGCGATCCTTCGGGCAAGGACGAAAGCCGCCGCATGTTGTCCGATGCCGATATCGGGCGCAATATCGCCTCGCTGCGCACCATATTCGAGCGCCTGCTGACCTTTGGCGACGGGCCCACAGATGCCATCATGGTCGACAACGACGATTGGCTGAGCCGGTTGGGTTATGTCGAACTGCTGCGCGAGGTCGGGCCGCATTTCACCATCAACCGGATGATGACCTTCGAGAGTGTCAAGCTGCGGCTCGAACGCGAACAGCCGCTGACCTTTCTGGAATTCAATTACATGATCCTGCAGGCCTATGATTTCCGCGAATTGTCGCGGCGTCATGGCTGCCGCCTGCAAATGGGCGGATCGGACCAATGGGGCAATATCGTCAATGGCATCGAATTGGGGAGGCGCATGGATG
>JALYHR010000112.1 GCA_030776465.1 Pseudomonadota bacterium | reverse complement strand
CCCGAAGATCAATCGAATATGGTCGTGCCATCCTTGCCAGCCTCCAATCCCAGCAAACAGCTTGAATCAGAAAAATTCGCCCTTGGGAATCCCCCGGCGATTCAACCAAATCTCATCCCGCTCTAGGTTGCGCGCTGTCTCGGTCTTGCACTTCGCTGCAAAGCGGCATTACAGCCTGCGGCGCTGAGAAATGGCGCTCCGTTCAATGAATGCGTAGCGACGACAATGACGGGGTTTGGGCATGGCCCCAAGAATCCTTTTCTTCCCTAACCCGAACCCGCCTGCAATTCCACCCAGACCGGCGCATGATCGCTGGCTTTTTCCCGGCCGCGATGTTCCTTGTCGACACCGCAGGCGATCAGGCGGTCGGCGAGTTCGGGGGACAGCAGGGCGTGGTCGATGCGAAAGCCGTGGTCGCGTTGCCAGGCGCCAGCCTGATAATCCCAGAAGGTCCAGACGCCGCCGCGCGGGTAATGGGTGAGCAGGGCATCGGTCCAGCCGTCGCCGATCAGCCGGGCATAGGCATCGCGGCTTTCGGGCTGCATCAGCGCGTCTTCGGCCATGGCATTGGGTGACCAGACGTCCTCGTCGCGGGGGATGACGTTGAAATCGCCGGTGACGATGGTGGGCACTTCGCCAGCGGACAGCAGCGCCATGCGTTTGCGCAGCCGGGCCATCCAGCGCAGTTTGTAATCGAATTTGGGGCCGGGGCGGGGATTGCCGTTGGGTAAATAGATGCAGGCGACCCGGACGCCGAACACCTCTGCCTCCAGATAGCGGCTGTGTTCGTCTTCGGGTTCATCGGCCAGGCCGCGTTGCACTTCGACAGGGGGAGTGCCATCGGCCAGGATGGCGACGCCGTTGAAGCCTTTCTGGCCGTGCCAGATCGACTGGTAGCCGATGCGGGCCAGATCGGCTTCCGGAAAGCTTTCGTCCTGGGTCTTGATTTCCTGAAGGCAGGCGACCGCTGGCCGGGTTTCTTCCAGCCATTCGAGCAAGCGCGGCAAGCGCGCCTTGATGCCGTTGATATTGAACGAGGCTATTTTCAACGCAAATTAGACGGCGAAGCTGGAACCGCAGCCGCAACCGGCGGTGGCGTTGGGGTTTTCGACCTTGAACGCGGCACCGCCCAGCGATTCGACATAGTCCACCACGCAACCCGCAACCAGATCGAGGCTGACCGGATCGACTACCAGTTGCACGCCGTCGGTCTCGGCGATCGCGTCATCGGCCTCTGGCGCTTCCTCCATGCCGAAGCGATATTGAAAGCCCGAGCAGCCGCCGCCGTCGACCGCCAGCCGCAGGATCGCCGGCTTGCCTAGTTTGGCGGCGATGGCGTTGACCCGCGCGGCAGCAGAGGGGCTAAGCGTGGGAGACAGCGGGGCAGGATCAGTTTGCATGGCCACCATGTAAGCCTGACCGGCCTTGCCTGCAAGACGCGGCGTTGCGCGCCAAAGATCAGGCCATCTGGATAAAGGTCCGCATCGCCTCGGCTTCGGACTCGACCATGTCGAGACGGTATTTGACCAGATCGCCGATCGAAATGAAATCGACCGCGCTGCCGTTATGAACCACGGGCAAATGGCGGAACCGGCGCCGGGTCATCAACTGCAATGCCTCCAGCACCGGCGTATCCGGGCTGACGGTGACCACAGGCGCGGTCATCACCTCGCTCACCGTGCGGTCCAGCAAGGTCGGCCCCAGTTCGCGTAGCTGGTGAACGACATCGCGTTCGGAAAAGATGCCGCAGATATGATCCCCGTCGAATACCGGCATGGCGCCAATATGCTTGTCGGCCAGCATGGCGACCGCATCGCGGACAGGGGTGAGGCCGGTGCATCGGATCATCTCGACGGAGCGACCCTGAATCAGACGCGCGATCGTCATGGCTGTTCTCTCCTGCTTTGTTATTGCGCCATTATGCCACCGCACGGACATGATAGCCAGAGGATCACTCCAATTGGCATCAGATTTGTGACGACCTGTTGCCATCCTTGCCACAGGCCATTGCGCGGAGCATGGAACGGGCGATGACGTCCGATCCCGCATCCGCCGCTTACGCATGGGCCCGTTATCGCCGGATCATGCGCTGGCTGATGGCGGTAGTGGTGGCGTTGATGATGGTGGCGTTGCGGCTGGCTGGCCAGCATGCCACGAACCATTCGATCCGCCGCTATGTCGTGGCGGCTTTGTGCGTCGGCGTGACGATGCTGCTGGGCGCGACGGTGATGGGACTTAGTTTTGTGCTGGGACGCAAGGGCGCAGGCGAAAGTCCTCCACCGGCACGCCCGCGATCAGATGCTCCTGGATGATCCGCTCCAGCACCGGTTCGGTGCAGCTATGATACCAGACGCCATCGGGCCAGACCACCGCGACTGGGCCTGCCGCGCAGATTTTCAGGCAATCGGCCTTGGATCGGGCAATTCCGCCGTCCCCATCCAGTCCTAGCTCTTTCAGGCGCTTTTTAAGGTAACGCCAGGCTGACGCGCCGACCGCGATCGAACAGCATTCGCCTTTTTGCGCCTCTGCACATAAAAAGATATGCCGGGTGATGCCGTCGCCGCCCGCCTTGGCCAGCGCCTGGGACGCGCGGGCGAGGTCGTCGACGGGGGCGAGGTCTTCGGCCCCCCCGATCGTCATGGCTTTCATTTCAGGATTTCTTGCCGACGATGCGGGCAATTTCGCTGGCGACCAGCCGTTCCACCATCGCCGGCAGGTGCTGGTCCAGCCAGGCCGCCAGTGCCGGGCGCAGCAATTCGCGCGCCATCTCCTCCAGCGAAGTCTCGCCCGAACGCACGGTCTGCGGGCTGGCGGGCGCGGTGGCCATCATCGCCAGCGCGGCCAGCGATTCGCGCATGGCGTCGCGCGATTGCGGGGTCACCAGCGGCGTGGTTTCGGGACTGGCGCCAGAATCTGGTGGCACGCCCGCCTCATCTTCGGAAGGCAGAAAATGCCCAGCGACTGCAAGATCCAGGACATCGTCATCGTCCGCTACAGGCATGTCGGAGGGCTTTTCAGCGGCTTCCGCAACGGTTTTGTCCCGTGCCTCGATCCCGGCGCGATCGTCGCGCGCGATGACTTTCTTGATCGAATCGAGGATCTCATCCACAGATGGCTCACCGGCTAGTCGCATCGCTATATCCTAACGCTGCCCGCTGAATTGGCCTCGAAATGGCAGTGATCCATGGGCGATTTATCATTGCGGGGGAATAGAACCCTCCTGCGCAGGCGTGTCAACGGTGCGTGTCGAGTGCGCCACCGGGGCAGGGTCGGAGCCCCAGTCCCAAATCGCTCGCCGGGCGGCGCGGTAATGCGGATCGGGGTCGTATAATACGCCGCCGTCCAGCCCCAAATCGCGCGCCTCGGCCTTGCCCATCGCCGCCAGCAGGGTGAATCCGGCGACATAGGCATTGCGCCGTGCCGTGGCCAATTGCTGCTGAGCGCTGACCAGTTCCTGTGTCGCATTGAGGATGTCGAGGATGGTACGCCGCCCGACGCTGTTTTCGGCGCGGACGCCTTCGAGGCTGAGCGTAGCGGCAGCGACTGCGGTTTGCGTTGATTCGATGATCGAATTGGCGGCTTGCCAGGCGGTAAAGGCGCTGCGAACCTGGTCGATCACCGACCGTTCGGAGCCGATTTCGTCCTCCAGCGCAGCACCCTCGCGCGCCTGCGCCTGGCGGACCTCGGCGCTGGGCCGCCCGCCTTGATACAATGGGATGGTGGCGCGGATGCCGACATCTGCGGTAGTCCCCGATTGCGGCAGCGATCCGCCCGAATTGCCGGAACCGATAACCGATAGCGTGCCGAAATAATTGCCATAAAGGCTGTCCGCGAACAGGCTCAACCGGGGCAAGCGCGAGGCACCGGCGACACCCACGTCGCTTTTCGCGGCCCGGCTGCGTTCGCGCGCGGCGATCAGGTCGGGATTCTGGGCCAACGCGATTTCCACCGCCTCGTCGACGTCGGTGGGCAGGCCGGGCAATGGCGGCGGTGGTTCCAGACAGACCGGTGCCTTGCCCACCACCGCGATATAATGTTCGCGCGCGGATGCCAGATTAGCCTCGGCACCGCGCAGATTACCCTGGGCCAGCGCCAGGCGCGATTGCGATTGGGCAACGTCGGTGCGGGTGAGGTCGCCGATCTGGAAACGATCGGTCGTTGCCTGCAGATTGACTTGCAGCGTCTGCACCTCGGTGCGGTTCAGCCGCACCACCGCTTCATCCAGAATGACGTCCATATAGGCCCCGACAACCGTGCTGAACACGGTGCTTTCGGTGCCGCGTAACCCGGCTTTGCCCGCGTCCACCCTGATTTCGGCGGCCTTGACTGCGTTACGCACCGCCCCGCCCGAATAAAGCGGGACATTAAGCGTGCCGCTGACCGACCCGAGCCGTTGTGCCCCGGTCGTGCTCAGGATCGTGCTTTGTTTGACATATTCGGTGTCCTGCGCGGTGACATTGGCGCTGGGCAAACCATCGGCGCGCGCAATCGGCACGCCTTCATCGGTGGCGCGCTGGGTTTCGCGCGCCGATTGCAGGCTGGGGTTGGTGTTGTAGGCGGCGAGCAAGGCACTGCGCAGATCGTCCGCCTGCGCCGCAACAGGGCCCAGCCCGGCCAGCAATGCGGCGCCCGCACCAAAGGCAATCCGCTGCGCGCTGGGCGGAACCAGGCACGATCTGGGGCTATGTCCGTTCATCAGTTTGAACAAGAATTCAGAAACAGCTGCCCCATCCCGCGCATGGTCCGTTAAAAGCTCCAGCGCTTCGGCGCGGCGAATTCGGGGAGCACGGGCATACCCAGCTCGGCCAGCGGCAGCAGCGCCACTTCGCCAGCCACCTTGCGCCCGACCGCCAGCCGGGTGACGCCCCGTGTTACCGTGCCAGTGACCAGCCGTCCATTGTCGGCCAGCGCCGCCGTGATAGCATCGGGTATCTGTTCGACCGCGCCGTCGATCACGATCAGCGTGTAACCCGAGGCTGCGATCGCCACCGCCTGCGCGGGCTCCACAATGTCGAGCGAACCGACCAGCGGACGCAGCAGCGCGGCGAAATATCCGGCGGGATCGCCGATAACCAGCGCCCGGTCGGTTTGTACCGGCGCCGCTTCGGCCAGAAACCGCGCATGGACCAGCGGCGCTGCCAGCCAGCGTCCGGCCCCCAGGGGTATCGCCCGGTCGATATAGGCGGCACCGCGCAGCGTTTCGGGCACGAAATCCTCCCGCGGCAAAGCGGCCATCGCGGCCAGTATCCACGGTTCATTGACGCCGCTGGTGCGCAACTGGCTGTCAATCATGGCGCGGCGCGCGGCAGCGTAGTCGAAACCGGCCTGCGCGGTTGATGTCGTCATGTGAAAATCCCTCAGTCGCTGGAGGTTGAGCCGCCCTTGGCATTGCCCCTCCACCGGCACAATCGGTCAGTCTTCTAGGGCAAGGACTTTGCGCCGCCAAGGGCTTTGACGGGGAAAGCAGGCGCGCTTATGGGCGGAATCGGTGACAATTCAGCAAAGGAGCGCCGCATGGCCGATATGGTGACCATCCGCGAGGAAGACCTGATCGAAAGCGTCGCCGATGCGCTGCAATATATCAGCTATTATCACCCGATGGACTACATCCGCGCGCTGGGCGATGCCTATGCCGCCGAACAGGGCCCCGCCGCCAAGGACGCCATCGCCCAGATCCTGACCAACAGCCGGATGTGCGCGGAAGGCCATCGCCCGATCTGCCAGGACACCGGCATCGTCAA
>JALYHR010000111.1 GCA_030776465.1 Pseudomonadota bacterium | reverse complement strand
ATCGGCACCATGATCACCGCCCCGACCAGCATGAAGGCCTGGCTGCGCGGCGGCGCAGCGGCTTGCCAGATTGTCACCCGCGCCGGGATGACATCGGGCCAGATCGAAATACCCAGGCCGACGATGCACAGCCCGAACAGCGCCAGCGCCCAGAAAAACGGCTGCACATCACGCTGGCGTAACAGGCTCCGATAGAACAGAAACGTCGCTATCAGCGTGGCCAGCGGCACTTGTGCGGTGAAGATGATGCCGGGCATCGCCAGCCAACGCCGGGCGTAGTGCACATCGAGCCCCAGCGTGGCGAGGCTGACCGCGCCGATCGCGATCAGCAGCAGGATGCCGAGCCGCCCGGCATAGCCCGCCACTTGCCGCTGCAAACTGCCTTCGGTTTTCCAGTTGAGCCAGCAGGCACCGAGCAAGGCATAGCCCAGCACCAGCCCGACCCCGGTCAGCAGGCTGAACAGGCTGAGCCAGTCCCACGGTCCGCCGCCATAGCCCCGCCCGACGACGCGAATGCCCTGCAGCAGCGCACCCAACGCCACCCCCTGCATCGCGGCGGCCAGCGTCGAGCCGAAAGTAAACGCCCGGTCCCACCATTGGCGATGCGCCGGTTCGCGCCAGCGGAATTCGAAGGCGACTCCGCGCAGCACCAACCCCAGCAGCATGGCGATCAATGGGGCGTAGAGCGCAGGCAGGATGATCGCATAGGCCAGCGGAAACGCCGCCAGCAAGCCGCCGCCGCCCAGCACCAGCCAGGTCTCATTGCCGTCCCATACAGGCGCGATGCTGTTCATCGCGATGTCGCGATCCGGTCCTGGACGAAACAGCGGAAACAGGATGCCGATGCCGAGGTCGAAACCGTCCATCACGACATAGGCGATGATGGCAAAGCCGATGATGCAGGCCCAGATCACGGTGAGGTCGAGAGTGCCGGCCATGCTCAGTTACTTCCCTCGGGGCTGGCGAAGGCGGGCGCCGGGGTCAGCCCGGCGGCTCGGATTGGGGCTCCGCTCAGCGTGGCCTCATGCGCTTGCGGCGGCTGGGACATCAAGCGCAACAGGTAGGCAACGCCCATGCCGAAGGCCGCGAAGTAAATGACCGCAAAGGCGGCGAGCGAGGTTGCCACAGTCGGCGCGTTCAACGGCGAAACGCTTTGCGCGGTGCGCAGCAGGCCATAGATGGTATAGGGCTGGCGGCCGGTTTCAGTCACCACCCAGCCCGCCAGTACCGCGATGAATCCCGCAGGGCCCATCACCACCGCCGCCCGATGCAGCAGCGATGCGCTGTATAGCTGCCCGCGCAGGCGCGCGATCAGGCTCCACAGGCCAAGCCCCGCCATGGCAAAGCCCAGCCCGACCATTACCCGGAACGCCCAGAAGACGATGGCGACCGGAGGCTGGTCGGCGATCGGTATCGTGTCCAGCCCGGCCAGCGGGGCGTTGGCGTCATGCTTCAGGATCAGCGACGACAGTTTAGGCACTGAAATCGCGTAATCCACATGCTGATGCGCCTGGTCGGGCAGGCCGAACAGGATAAACGGCGCACCGTGCGGATGGCTTTGAAAATGGCCTTCCATCGCCATGATCTTGGCCGGTTGATGAGCCAGCGTGTTGAGCCCATGGGCATCGCCAGCAAAGATCTGCACCGGCGCGACCAATGCCGCCATCCACATCGCCATCGAGAACATCCTGCGCGCGCCGGGGTTGGCCGCATCGCGCAGCAGATGCCATGCGCCGACACCGCCGACCGCGAAGGCGGTGGTCAGGTAAGCCGCCAGCACGGTATGGACGAGGCGATAGGGGAAGCTGGGGTTGAAGATGATCGCCAGCCAGCTGGGCCCGGGCATAAAGCGGCCATCGGCGCCGATTTCATAGCCGGTCGGCGTCTGCATCCAGCTATTCACCGCCAGTATCCAGAAGGCCGAGATGAACGTCCCCAGCGCGACTGCCAGCGTCGCAGTGAAATGCAGTTGTCGCCCGACCTTGTTGATGCCGAACAGCATCACCCCCAGGAATCCCGCCTCCAGAAAGAACGCGGTCAGCACTTCATAGGCCATCAACGGCCCGATCACCGGCCCGGCTTTATCGGAAAACACCGACCAGTTGGTGCCGAACTGATATGACATCACCAGCCCGGATACGACGCCCATGGCAAACACCACCGCGAAGATGCGCAGCCAATAGCGATAGAGATTGGCATAGACGCCCGATTTGGTGGTGAGCCACAATCCCTCCAGCACCGCAAGAAAGCTGGCAAGCCCGATCGAGAACGCTGGAAACAGAAAGTGGAAGCTCACCGTGAAGGCAAACTGGGCGCGCGCGAGCATCAGGGCGGTCATGGCAGGGTACTCGGGGCAACCGGACAGGGTTCACAGGAAGCGTGCACCCCTGCAAAATGCTTCACTTGCGATAGACACCCGATTGGCTGGCCGCAAGAAAATTGCAGCTATCATTTCGCCATCTGAGACAGATTGACGGTTGGAGTATTTCACGGCCTCGGGCAAAGCCCCTTAAACTCGGCGTTAAATTCGCCTCGTCCTGAAATGATAACCAATTAATAACTGACTGGTGCGGCCGAGAAGACTCGAACTTCCACGGGCTTTCGCCCACAACGACCTCAACGTTGCGCGTCTACCAGTTCCGCCACGACCGCTAAATCATCAGGGGCGCAAAATCCGCCCCCCGGGGTAGGAGCGGGCCCTTAGCAAAGCAAAATCAGCCCTGCAAGCCGCGAGTGGCGCTTTGCGGCGCGTTCAGGCGAGGCGTTCGGGAACCGACAACGCCTCGGCCAGGATCGTGTCGCGCGGGCCCACCGCTTCCCATGGGAAGACGAACCAGCGCTTGTCGGTCTCGCGATCGATTTCCTGCGCCCAATGATCGACTTCCACCGCCGATCGGACATTGGTGATCAGCACCGCAAAGTGCATGTTTTCGCTGCGGCAACCATAGCGCGCCAGGACGCGGCGAATGGTGGCAATGGTTCCCCCGCTGTCGTTGATATCGTCGACGAACAGCAGTTTCACCCCGTCCATGCTTTTGGCGGCGACCTTGCCGAGCAATTCCTCGGCAAAGCCGGGCTCTTTGGAGGAATGGTCGATCGACAGCATCGGCACATCGAGCTGGTGAGAGATAAACACCGCTGGCACCAACCCGCCACGGCCGATGCCGACAACGAAATCCGGGGTCCAGTCGCCCTGGCGCAACTGATCGGCGACGGTCAGCGCATCGCCGAGAAAGCTTTCATACGACAGGTAAGACAATTCAGGCGTATTGGCGGTCATGGCGGGAACTTTGGCTGGTCGTGCTGACACCGGGGTGCTGACGGGTGACGATGGAAATGGCTGTTAACCGTATCCGATAGCTCGGGGCAAGCCCATAGCGTGCCCCGGCTTCATCCCCTGTTGAATTGACCGGACAGGGGCGTAACCGCTTTATAGTACCGATACGTGCGGCCAGATCGAAATCAAAGACCGGTCACGGTAATCCCTGAACCACCCGCCAGATCTCCCCTTCGTGCACCACCAGCCTGCGTTTTTCGCAATCGATCAGATGCGCGAGGACTGAGCGTCCGGCGGCGCCCCATAGTTCCTGGGCCACACCTTTGTACATGCGCGGGACCATTTCGGCGATGGATTGCGGCGCTTCGCGCAGCAGCGCCAGGATCTGGCGTTCGCGCTGGCGGCGGTGGCCGATCAGGCCACGGACGAATTGGCGCGGGTTGTCGACTTGCGCGCCGTGGGCGGGGTAATAGACGCGGTCGTCGCGGTCGTGAAGTTTTTGCAGGCTGTCCATATAGGCGGCCATGTCGCCGTCGGGGGGCGCGACGACGGTGGTGGACCAGCCCATGACGTGATCGCCGGTGAACAATGCGCGGCTTTCTGAGAGCGCAAAACACAGGTGGTTGGAGGTGTGGCCGGGGGTGGCGACGGCGGTCAGCGTCCAGTCGGGGCCGGTCAATTGCTCGCCATCGCGCAGCACCCGGTCGGGGGCATAGCCGGGATCGAACGAGGCATCGGCGCGCGGGCCATGATCGTCCAGTACCAGCGCCGCGCAGCCGATGATCGGGGCGCCGGTCTGCGCGCTCAGGGGGGCGGCGGCGGGCGAATGGTCGCGGTGAGTGTGCGTGCACAGGATCGCGGCGACGCGCGCCGGGCCGATCGCTGCCAGCAATGCGTCCAGATGGTCGGGCTCGTCGGGGCCGGGGTCGATCACGGCGATGCTGTCACCAGCCCCAACCAGATAGGTTTGTGTGCCAGTGAAGGTGAACGCGGATGGATTGGCGGCGAGCACGCGGCGCACCAGTGGTTCCAATTGTTCGGCGGTGCCGGTCGGCCAGGGGCGAGCAGGAAAGTCCATCGCCGCGATATGGCGATGGACGCGCCCGCTGTCGAGGAGTGTGCGCGCCGAACGGCATCCTCAGCTTCGAAACAGCGCCACCAGTTGGCCGAGCCGTCCGCGCAGCGCGGCGCGTTCGGCGCTGTCGGTCTTGCCCAGGCGCACCACGGTCAAATGCTGAGCCGGGGACACCAGCACATATTGCCCGAGATGGCCGATGGCGGCGAACAGAGTGCCGGGCGCGCGGCCAGGGAACAATTCGTCATGGGCGCCTGGCGGGGCGGCGTTAAGCCAGAGCTGCGCGCCATAGCCGGGGTTGCCGGGCGCAGGGCTGGTCATGAATTGCACCCAGCTGCGCGGCAGGATGCGGGTGCCGCGCACGACCCCGAAATTGCGCAGGAATTCGCCGAATTTGGCCCAGTCGCGCGCCGTCGCCGCGATCATGCTGCCGCCGATCATGGTGCCTGCGGCGTCGAACTCGGGCGTGGCCGAGCGCATGCCCAGCGGCTCGAACAAGCGCGCCCGCAAATAGTCCGAAACCGCCAGCCGCCGCAGGTTGGGATCGCTGCTTTCGGTGAGCGCGCGCGCGGCAATGTCGGCCAGGATCACCGAGGTCGCCGTGGAATAACGCCATTCGCGGCCCGGAACCGCCGTCAACGGTTGCGCCTCGGCATAAGCGGCCATGTCGTCGCGCCCATCCAGGAACAGCATGCGCACCGTGTCCGCGTCATAGACCGGATCGGCCTCTTCGCGGTGGCGCAGGCCAGAGCGCATCTGCAACAATTCGCGCAGGGTGATTTCGCCGCGCGGGTCGCCGGGACGCTGCCACAGCGGCACCGGCGCGGGCTGGTCGAGCCGCAACCGGCCATCCGCCACCAACAGCCCGATCATGACGCCGGTCACGCTTTTCGCCATCGACCAGCCCAGCATCCGCGTGTTGCGATCGTAGCCGGGCGCGTAGCGTTCCCCGACGATACGGCCATCGTGCATCACCAAAATCGCGCGGGTTCCACCGACGGCGGGATCGGTGAACAGATTGTCGATCGCGCGGGCCAGTGCCGCGCGCGGGACGCCGGGATGCTCGGTAACGGCGGCCATTGCCCCCGGGCTGAGCTGGGCGCTGGCGGGGTCGTTGCGCGCGGGGTGACATCCGATCAGCACTGGCAGCAGGCCCAGTGGCAGGATAAGGGCACACATCCGGAGGGAAGAGCGGTGGGTCGCCATGGCGCGCCGGTTCATGGGCAAGGCACATCTGAATGGCAACCGCAAAGCCGCAACCTTCGCAACGCCAGGGACCACGGCGGCACCGCTTGCGCAACGGCCTCATCCTGTGTGCGGTGTTGATAGCGCTGGTCGCGGCGCTGTTCTGGCACCGGTTGCAGGCGCAGGCGATGGCGGGCGCATCCTATGGCGCGCGGATTGCCTGCACCTGCCATTTCATCGAGGGGCACAGCCTGAAGGACTGCCGCAAGGACTTTGAACCGGGCATGGCGCTGGTCATGCTGGCGCAGGACGACGCGCATGGCGTCACCGCCCGCGTACCCCTGCTGGCCAGCCAGACCGCGACCTTCCATCAGGGCGCAGGCTGCCAGTTGCAGGGCTGGGCGCCGTAGATCTTTGAATCGGGTGCTCAGGCGGCGAAGGTTTCCTCGATCCAGCCGCCGCCGATTATCCGCTCGCCCGCGTAAAGCACTGCGGCCTGCCCCGGCGCCACGCCGTACTCGGCAGCCGCGAAATGCAGCATCGTCTGTGAACTATCGCCGAAGCTGGCCGGGTCAGCCAAACTCACCGGCACCGGCTTGGCCAGCGAACGCACCTTTGCCGTTAACGGCCCCGTTGGCATGGCGCCGATCCGGTTGGTATCGATCAGCCGCGCGGCGGACACCGCCAACAGCCGCCGTGGACCGGCCACGACGCGGGCGTTCGCGGCATCGATCGCGGTGACATACAGCGGTTCAGGCTGGCCGCCGATCTCCAGCCCGCGCCTTTGCCCCACAGTATAATGGATCACCCCGCGATGGTCGCCTAGCACGGCACCAGTCTCGGCATGGACGATCTGCCCCGGCGCCTCGGCCTGGGGACGGATCGCGCGCACCACGCTGGCGTAATCGCCATCGGGAACGAAGCAGATATCCTGGCTGTCGGGCTTTGCCGCCACTATCAATCCGGCAGCCTCGGCCATGCGGCGCACCTCTGGCTTGGGCAATCCGCCCAATGGAAAGCGCAGGAAATCGAGCTGCGCGTCAGTCGTGCCATAGAGGAAATAGCTCTGGTCGCGTGCGGGATCGATGGCGCGATGCATTTCCGCTCCCCCGGCACCAATCACGCGGCGTGCATAATGCCCGGTCGCCAGGCAATCGGCGCCAAGGTCGCGGGCCATCGCCAGCAAATCGGTGAATTTCGGCCCCATATTGCAACGGATGCAGGGAATCGGGGTGCGTCCGGCCAGATATTCATCGGCAAAGCGTTCGACCACGCTGGTCCGAAAAGAACTTTCATGGTCGAACACATAATGGGCGATGCCCAGCCGGTCGGCGACAGCCCGCGCATCGCGAATATCCTGGCCCGCGCAGCAGGCGCCCTTGCGCTGAACCGCTGCCCCATGATCGTACAATTGCAGGGTGATGCCGATAACCTCGGCCCCGCTTTGCGCGGCCAGCGCGGCAACCACCGAGCTATCGACGCCCCCCGACATCGCGACGACGATCCGGCGCGCGGCCAGCGGCGCCTCAAGCTGGAACAGCGCAGCGGTGTCGCCCGGAACGAACGACCCGGAATCGGAATGATGGGGCGAGATGAGAACAGCAGACATGGCCGCGCCATACACCGCGGCGACCCCGCTGGCAAAAGGGCGAATTATAGATCTGAAGTATGCGTTAAGGTTTCCGGCTTACGTCGAGTGGGCACCAGCCCTCTCGGGGGAGAGGGTGGTGCCGACTTAACCGGAAAGACTCTAAACCGAGGTTTACCTCCTTTTGACCAAATTGGTCGTAATGCCCGGTGATGGACATCAATTTTGATCAGTTCAGCCATGACCGGCGGATCGACCTGCCGGAAAATACCGGCGGTTACGGTCATCCGGACGGCACTGGACCTATCGACTGGAGCAGTTTGGCGGCGCGACTGACGGCGGCGCAAGCGGCGCGCCAGGTTCTGGCCGCTGGGTCCAGCCTCACGGGCCGCCACCCCGCGATTGCCTGCGGCAGCTTTGCGCCAGCCCTGGCACCACGGATCAGCGCTTACCTGGCGCGCGCCCCCGAAGGGTACACGATTCCAGACGTTAACCAGGATGCTAAAGCCACTGGCAACCCCATTGGCACGATAGCAGACGACAGCAAGGCCGCAGTACGGCCGTGACCGCTGATCGAGGGTTGAAATGATCGAAAACCAGAAAATCCGGGCGGCCAGCGTTATCGGGCCACTGGGCGAGTCCCTTACGCTGGAGATGCTGCCCGCGCCCGACACGACGCGCTGGGTGGTGCGCCGCAAGGCCGAAGTCGTCGCCGCGGTCAATGGCGGGCTGCTGACCATCGACGAGGTATGCGAGCGCTATCATCTGACGCTGGAGGAATTTGCGGCGTGGCAGCGGGCGGTCGATCGTTCGGGGATGAAGGGCTTGCGGGTCACGCGAATCCAGCATTACCGCGACTTGTACCAGCGCCAGCTCAGATATTGATCGGGCACCGGGTAGCATAGAAAGCTGCCCACCAGCCCTTCCCGCTTGCCCGAGGCGAGCAAACGCCAAATACGATGGCCACGGGATCGCGGGGGCGCATTGCCTGTCAGGCCCGTTCAGTATAAGTGCCAGGCAGACCGAAGCCGGTTGTTTCGGGGTTATGTTTTGCACATGTGATGACCGGAGTCGCGCGACACGCGCGTATTCCTGTCGCTCCGGGCGGTATTGGCGATGAACTACGATGCCAGGATTGAATTTGGCAAAACCGGCGGGGGCGCGGCTGGGGCTGAGCCACGTCAGGACAACGCCGACGGCACCCAGGGCCCCGATTTCTCCGAAAACAATAGCCATCTGCTTGACCAGGTCGATGATGAAGAACGCCGCCTGCGTCGCCGCAACCTCGTGCTCGCCGGGCTGGCTGCGGTCGCCCTGATCGGGCTGTGGTTCGCGATGCACCGCGCCAAACCGGCAAACCTGGACAGCGATCCGTCGGCGCAGGCGCCGATCGTCTCGGTCATCGTACCCGGCAGCACCACCGTGGCAGGCACGATCAACGCCACCGGCACGCTGGCGGCGCGGCGGGCATTGCCGGTGGGTTCGGTCGGCGACGGCGGCGCGGTGGCGCAGGTTCTGGTCGATGCCGGGCAGTGGGTCCATCAGGGGCAGGTACTGGCGATCATCGACCGGTCGGTGCAGGTGCAGCAACGGGCCAACCAGCAGGCCCAGATCGCCGCCGCTGCGGCCGATGCGCGGCTGGCGCAGGCCGACCTCGACCGCGCGCAGAAACTGGTCAGCCATGGCTTCATATCCAAGGCCGAGATCGACCGGCTGACCGCCACGCGCGATGGCGCCAATGCGCGGGTGCGCGTGGCACAGGCGCAACTGGGCGAAACCGATGCCAGGATTGCCCGGCTGTCGATCGTCGCGCCAGCCAACGGCCTGTTGCTGGAACGCAATGTCGATCCCGGCCAGGTCGTCTCCAGCGGCACCGCCGTGCTGTTCCGCATCGCCAAGGACGGCGAAATGGAATTGCAGGCGAAGCTGAGCGAGACCGATCTGGCGCAGTTGACGGTGGGACAGGCGGCACAGGTGACCCCGGTCGGGTCCAGCCACAGCTTTATCGGGCACATCTGGCAACTCTCACCCGAGATCGATCCGCAGACCCGACAAGGAACTGCTCGCATCGCACTGGCTTACGCCCCCCAATTGCGGCCGGGCGGCTTTGCCAGCGTCGATATTCATTCAGGCACACTGCAGGCGCCGATATTGCCCGAATCGGCGTTGCTGGCCGATGCCCGGGGCAATTACGTGTTCGTCGTCGGCAGGGGCAACAAGGTCGAGCGGCGCGCGATCAAGATCGGGCTGGTCACCGACAAGGGCATCGCCGTGGCGCAGGGATTGAACGGTAGCGAACGGGTGGTCATGCGCGCGGGCGCGTTCCTTTCGGCGGGCGAATCGATCCATCCTGTCATCGCCCCCAATGCTGTCACTAACGCCGCCGCCAACGGCGCCAGCTAGGGCTGTTGGCGTGAATTTCCGCAATCTTTCCGCCTGGTCGATCCGCAACCCGGTGGCGCCGATCGTGCTGTTCGTGGCGCTGATGCTGATGGGCGTCGTCAGCTTCATGCGGATGGAGGTGCAGAACCAGCCGGACATCGAATTTCCGATGGTGATCGTCAACATCACCCAGCCCGGCGCAGCGCCGACCGAGATCGAGACCCAGATTACCCAGCGGATCGAATCGGCGGTGCGCTCGATCGCCGGGGTGTCTTCGATCAGCTCGACCGCGTCGGAAGGCTTCAGCCGGACGATGATCGAGTTCGAGATCGGCACCGATATCAATGCTGCGGTAAGCGAGGTCAAGAACGCCATCGACCAGCAGCGCGGCGAACTGCCCGATGGCATTCTCGAACCGGAGATCACAAAAGCCACCACTTCGGGCGACGCCATCGCCTATTTCGCCGTCTCGGCCGATGACAAGAGCATCGAGCAGTTGTCGTGGTTCGTCGACAATACTATCGCCAAGCGGCTGCTGTCGGTCGAGGGCATGGCGGAAGTCAAGCGCCAGGGCGGGGTCGACCGCGAAATCCTGGTCACCCTCGATCCTGCGAAAATGCAGGCCTATGGCATCACCGCCCCGCAGATCAATTCAGCGCTGCGCGCGCTCAACATCAATGCGGCGGGCGGCAAGGCAGAGATCGGTGGCACCCGCCAGTCGGTGCGCGTGCTGGGTAATGCCGCCGATGCCTATGCCTTGTCGCAAAGCCAGATTCCGCTGGGCGCGGGGCACTCGATCAAGCTCACCGATGTCGCCACGGTTGCGGACAGCTATGGCGAAATCACCTCGGTCGCCAAGATGAACGGGCGGCCAGTGGTCAATTTCTCGATGTCGCGCGCGCGGGGTGCGTCCGATGTCGCGGTCTATGACGCAGCGGTGGTGGTATTGGCGCAGCTGGCCAGCGAAAACCCCGGTGTACACTTCACGCGGCTGTTCAACTCGGTCGATTACACCAAGCAGCAATATGAATCCTCGATGTCGTCGATGGTCGAGGGCGCGGTGCTGGCCGTGATCGTGGTGTTCTTCTTCCTGCGCGACTGGCGGGCGACGCTGGTGGCGGCGGTGGCCATCCCGCTGTCGGCGATCCCGACCTTCTGGTTCATGAAAAGCTGGTTCGGCTTTACCCTCAACCAGTTGTCGCTGCTGGCGCTCGGCCTGGTTGCAGGCGTGCTGGTGGATGACGCGATCGTCGAGATCGAGAACATCGTGCGCCACATGCGCATGGGCAAGACCGCGTATCAGGCCGCCATCGACGCCGCCGACGAGATCGGGCTGGCGGTCGTGGCCACCACCTTCTCGATTGTCGCGGTGTTCCTGCCGGTCGGCTTGATGCCCGGCGTATCGGGGCAGTTCTTCAAGAATTTCGGGCTGACCGTCGTCGTCTCGGTGCTGATGTCGCTGGCCGTCGCGCGGATGATAACGCCGATGGTGGCGGCCTATTTCCTGCGCGCCCACGGCCACGCCGAACATGGCGGTGGCGCGATGATGGACCGTTATCTGCGCGTTCTCCATTGGTCGCTCGATACGGGCAAGGCGCGGGCCTATCGCGCCGCGCGCGCCGCGCGTGGCCAGCTTGGCCGGGCAGCGAAGTCGGTCGCGGCGCTGGGTGCGCCGGCAGCGGTGGTGCGCTTTGCGGACCGGATCGCCATGTCGCTAGCCTCGCGGGCGCGTGATCACCGCATCTGGATGATGGGCGTTGGCGTCATCGCGCTGCTGGTCACGGTGGGGCTGTTCATGTCCTTGCCGACCGAATTTTTCCCCCAGTCGAACAGCGATTTCTCGTCGGTCACCATTGACATGGTGCCTGGCACCACGATCGCCCAAACGGGGGTGGTCGCGGACCGCGTGGCAAATTTGGTGCGCAGCCAGCCCGAGATCGATCATGTGCTGGAAAACATCCAGGAAGGCCATGCCCGGCTGTTCGTGACGCTGCACAAGGATCGCAAGCGCAAGACCGTCGAAGTGGAACGCGCGCTGACCCCGGTGCTGCAGCAGGTTGCCGACGCGCGCGTCAGTTTCCAGTCGTTGACGAATGAGGGCGGGTCAGGAACGGGCCGGCCAATCTCGGTTATGCTCTCGGGATCGGACTCGCGGCTGCTGGAAGATACCGCCGCCACGCTGGTTGAACAGATGAAGGGCGTCAAGGACCTGGTCGCGCCGCGCATCAGCGGCGATCTCAAGCGGCCCGAGGTGGTGATCCGGCCCCGGCTCGATCTGGCGGCTACGCTGGGTGTCTCGACCAGCTCGCTCAGCCAGGCGATCCGCATCGCCACCATGGGCGAAATCGACCAGAATGCCGCCAAGTTTTCGCTCGCCGATCGCCAGATCCCGATCCGCGTGCGCCTGCCCGAGGATGCGCGGCGCGACCTGGGCAGCATCGAGAACCTGCCGGTGCAGACGGCCAGCGGCGCTTCCGTGCCGCTGTCGCGCGTGGCCGAGATCAGTTTTGGCTCGGGCCCGACCTCGATCGAGCGCTATAATCAGGATCGCCGCGTGTTCATCGGCGCCGATCTGGCGCCCGGCATCGTCAAGAGCACCGCGACCGACGAAATCAACGCCCTGCCGATCATGAAGAATTTGCCGCCGGGCGTATCCAACACCGCCTTCGGCGAGGATCGCTGGCAGACCGAAATGATCGATAATGTCGCCCTGGCGGTGCCGGCGGGGATCATGCTGGTGTTCGCGGTGCTGGTGCTGCTGTATCACCGCATGGTCTCACCGATGGTCAACATGGGCTCGCTGTTCCTGGCGCCGCTGGGTGGGCTGCTGGCGCTGACCCTGACCGGCCAGCCGCTGTCGATGCCGGTGTTCATCGGCTTTCTCATGCTGCTGGGCATCGTCGCCAAGAATTCCATCCTGCTGATCGATTTTGCGATCGAGGAAATGAGCAAGGGCACCGACAAGTTCAGCGCCATCGTCGAGGCCGGGCACAAGCGCGCCCAACCGATCGTCATGACCACCGTGGCGATGACCGCTGGCATGGTGCCCACCGCCTTGTCGCTGGGCGGCGACAGCGCCTGGCGCGCGCCGATGGGCACGGTGGTGATCGGCGGGCTGATCATGTCCACCCTGCTGACGTTGCTGATCGTGCCCGCTGCCTTCAGCCTGGCCGATGGCCTGGAAAAGCGGCTGGGGCCGTGGCTGCGCAAGGGGCTGCTGACGTTCGAGCCCGAACATCGCGACGCCGGTTATCTTCGCCCCGGCTATGAGCCTGAGCCGCCCATCGAGCCCGCCGAGTGAGCCGGAACGCTGTTTGATCGGGGCTCAAGGTTGAGAATGTCCGTCGCCCGCTCCCCGCTGACCAGCCTGTCACCAGATCGCGCCCGGCGGATGCGCCTCGTCGCCACCGGCCTGCTGGTGGGGATGGCGATGCTGTTCGCGCTGTCGCGTCATTTCGCCGGCACGACGGTGGGCTGGGCGCATGACACATGGAGCTTGCTGCGCGCTTTCAGCGAAGCGGCGCTGGTCGGCGGGCTGGCCGACTGGTTTGCGGTGACCGCGCTGTTTCGCCACCCGCTGGGCTTGCCGATCCCCCACACCGCGATCATCCCGGCCAACAAGGATCGCATCGCCGACACCATGGCGAGCTTTCTGCGCGCGCATTTCCTGACCCCGCAAGTGGTGTCGCGGCGCTTGCGCGGCATGAACCTGGCAGCCGCGGCGGGCGCCTTTCTGAACGATCCGCAGCGCATGGGCGAAGCGCGCTTGCGCAAGGGTGCCGCCACCTTGCTGAGCGACATGCTGCAATCGCCGGATGGCGAACAACTGGGCGCGATGCTCAAGTCGGCGGCGCGTCACCAGCTCGAACGGGTCGATATCGCGACCTTGGCGGGCCAGCTGCTGGCTGCGGCCATTGCCGACAAGCGCCATCTGCCGCTGATTGAAAGCGTGTTGCGCTGGACCGGATTCACGTTGGCCGACAATGAAGACCTGCTGCGCGCGATGATCCACGACCGCGCGGGCAGCGTGCTGCGCTGGACCGGGCTGGACGAACGGCTGGCGAATGCGCTGCTCGATGGCACCTATCGGCTGCTGGCCGAATGTCTGGTCAATCCCGACCATCCGCTGCGGCTCAAGACCGAGGCGCGGCTGGAATCGCTGGCCCATGATTTGGTCCATGACCAGGCGTTGCGCGCCAAAGTGAGCGCCATGCGGACCGAGTTGCTGGCCAATCCGGCGATAGCAGCGTGGCTGGATGGGCTGTGGCACCGCGCGCGCGCGGCGATGTTGCGGGCCGCGCGCGATCCCGGCCAGGCGCTGTCCGGCCAGTTCGGCGCGGGGCTGGCGACATTTGGCCAGACATTGCAAGCCGATGCCAGCCTGCAACGCCTGGTCAACCGCTTCGCCCGCCGCATGCTGGTGGGGATCGCGGCCCGGCATGGCATGGCGATCGTCACGCTGGTTTCGGAGACGGTGAAACGCTGGGACAGCAGGACCGTGACCGACCGCATCGAAGGCGCAGTCGGGCGCGACCTGCAATTCATCCGGCTGAACGGAACGCTGGTGGGCGGCACCGTCGGGCTGGTGCTTTACGCAATCGACCGACTGATTTAGCTCGGCACGTTCGCCTGCGCTTCGCGGCCATCGCCTTGCGGGGCGGACAGGATGTCGCGGGTGATCGGGCCTTTGTCGGCGGAGTGGGTCTGGGGGTCACCGACGGTCGAACGGATGCCGGGCGCGGGGACACCGGCGCGGTTCAGCGCGCTTTTTTCCACGTCGCTGCGCGGGGCTGGGCCGCCGAACATCGCGTCCAGCGTGTCCTGCTGGGTGGTGCGCGCGGTCGGCTGCGGCGCGCCTTGCGTCGGCGGGGTCAGCGCGAAATCGGGCGGAACCACCAATGTCGCCTGCCGCTGAACCGCGAATTCGTCGGGGCCGGTGTGAAACAAGCCGCCATTGGCGCAGCCGGCCAGCGCCGCCGAAGTGGCGATCGCCAGGATAAGGGCGGGGATGTTGCGCATGGTCATCAATTCCTTGGGGCAATGTTGGGGCGCTTTTCGCGCAGATGAAACGAGCGGGCAAGTATAATCACGACGCCGATGGTGATCGCCGCATCGGCCAGGTTGAAGATCAGGAACGGGCGAAAGCCGCCGAAATGCAGGTCGGCCCAATCGACGACATAGCCCCGCGTCATGCGGTCGCAGATATTGCCCAGCGCACCGCCCAGCACCAGGCCCAGTGCCGCCGTGTCGCCCGCACGCCGCTCACGCAGCAGCCACACCACCACGGTGGCCGCAATCGCGGCGGTCAAAATCACCAGCAACCAGCGCTGCCCATCGCTGCCCGCGCCGAACAGGCCGAGCGAGACCCCGGTGTTTTCGGTAAAGGTGAAGTTGAAGATCGGCAGCAGCACGATCTGGCCGACATCGCGCAGTTGCAACGGGCCGAGCATGGCCCACTTCAACGCCTGGTCGGCGATCAGGATCAGGGCGGCGACGGCAAAGCCGATCAAGCGTGCGCGGTTGTTTGCAGCGCCCATCTTAATTCCTCCCCGAACCGGGGAGGGGGACCAGCGAAGCTGGTGGAGGGGCAGAGGCGGCAAAGCGCATGGCCCGACCCGAGTGCAACCCCGCGCGTGCCCCTCCACCACCCTGCGGGCGGTCCCCCTCCCCGTTTCGGGGAGGAATTGAGGGGGCGATGGCGTTCATGGCACAAGGTCCATGCCAGCAACGACGTGATCGCAACGTGAACACAACGCGCCGTCTTCGGTCACTTCGGGCAGGTGCCGCCAGCAGCGACCGCATTTGTGGTGGGTGGTTCGGGTGACGCTTACCACAGGACCCAGTTCGTAGGGTTCAAGTGAGACGTCTGCCGTAATGAAAAACTCGGGAAGTCCGATTCCGCCGAGTGCCTCAATGTGTTCGACGGGCAGTTTGATCTCAATGTCGGCTTCCAGTCCCGACCCAATGATTTTTTCGCGCCTAAACGGCTCAATAGCACCAAGAACCTGGGTTCGAAGGTTTCGAACGGTTTCCATTCGCCCAACGGTTCCTGAACGATACTCCATCAAGTGATCTCGAAGGTCTTTGCCGCTGTTCCAGCCTTGGTACGATATCCCAGCCCACTCTGCATCCACCACCGGCCATTCCAACAAATGCACGCTCCCCGCATCCGCAAACCGCGTCCCCCATACCTCTTCAGCCGTAAACACCAGCACCGGCGCGGCATAGCGGACCAGCGCGTGGAACAGCGTGTCCAACACCGTGCGATACGCCATGCGCTTCGGGTCGCTGGGCGCGTCGCAATAGAGGCAATCCTTGCGGATATCGAAGAAGAACGCCGACAAATCCTCGTTGCAGAAATCGGTCAGCGCGCGGACGTAACTGTTGAAATCATAGTCGGCGACCGCGGCTCGCAGCGTGCCGTCCAGACGGGCCAGCAGCGCCAGCACATAGCGTTCCAGCTCGGGCATATCGGCCACGTCAACGCGTTCAGCCTCGGTAAATCCGTCCAGTGCGCCCAATAAATAGCGGAAACTGTTGCGCAGCTTGCGGTACTGGTCGGCCACGCCTTTGAGGATTTCATCGCCGATGCGGTGATCCTCGGTGAAATCGACGGTCAGCGCCCACAGCCGAATGATATCGGCGCCGTTGGTTTCCATGACTTTTACGGGATCGATGGTATTGCCCAGCGACTTGGACATCTTCATGCCCTTGGCGTCCATGGTGAAGCCATGCGTCAGCACCGCCTTGTACGGGGCATGGCCGCGCGTGGCGCAGGATTCCAGCAGCGACGACTGGAACCAGCCGC
>JALYHR010000110.1 GCA_030776465.1 Pseudomonadota bacterium | reverse complement strand
GCAAGCCAGCGCGATGAACCAGAACCAGAGCTTTTTCCAGCGAGGAAAATCAAGCATATTCAAAAACTTCGATCAAACAAGGAAGGCTGGATGGCAAGAAATCTCGCGCAAAAATCAGGAGGCCGGGAGTCAATCGTTCGCCGCAGCCGCGCCTCCCGGCGGGATGACGTCGGTAATCGTGGATTTGAGCGCCTTGACTTTCATCCCCGGTGCCAGCTCGACATCGATATAGGTATCGTCCAGCCGCACAACGCGCCCGATCAGGCCGCCGCCGGTCAACACCTGATCGCCCTTTTTCAACCCGTCCAGCTTGGCCTTGTGCTCGCGCTGCTGGCGCATTTGCGGCCGCAGGAACAGGAACCACATCATCCCGCCAATCGCCACCAGCGGCAGATATTGCAGCCATGCCGGCGGGCCGTCGGTTGCAGCGGCGCCAGCGGCCAGGATCGTCAGGAGGGAGGTGCTCATGGACAGGACATGCTCTCAAACATATGAATGGGTTCAATAACTGGGGCCCAACCCCTTTGCGCGGCGAGCACGCAAAGCCGTACGGCCCCGAACGCCGCGCGCCTAGCAGCAATCCCCAGGGTTGGCAACGAAGCGGCAGGCAAGAGCAAAGCGCGCCAAATCTGCACCCCAGCTTTGCAAAACTTCAGTGCGACGATCCGCTCATGAAATTGGGCAGCGGGAACAGCCAGATGATGCTGCGCGGGGTGACCCAGCCTTTGGTGTAATTCAAATAATACAGCACCATCAGCGCGGTCGAGATGGCCGTGGTCCACAGCACGATACGCAGCGGACGGAAATTTCCAGGGGCGCTATGCGCTTGTCCGGGGATCAGTTTTTGGCCCAATTCGCGATGGGTGCGAATGCCAAAGGGCATCACGGCGAAGATAACCAGCCACCAGATGAGCAGATACACTGCCAGAACCGATGTCCATCTCACCTCTGCACGCCTTCGGCCAGCATCATCACCTTTACCTGCGGTTTCTTGCCGCACCAGCGTGTCGCAGCGCGGCGGGCCGCCAGCCGCGCGGCCTCGACGACGGCATCGCGGTGCTGTCCGGCGCCATTCAGTTTGCCCAGCGCCTTGACGATGTCGCCCTGTGCCTCCGTAATGAAGTCGTCATAATCCTCGACCAGCGGCAAGCCGACGGCGGTAACCCGCACCCGGCCTTTTTCGCCCAATGCCACCACGACCAGGCCATTTTGCGCCAATCGGCGGCGCATGACAATGGCTTCGCCATCGGCGGGCGAGATGATATCGCCGTCGAGGATCAACCGGCCATTCTGGACCTCGGCGATCTTGCCGGGCAGGCCGGGCGCCAACCGCACCATGTCGCCGTTTTTCTGGAACACTTGTTGCGGTATGCCGCAAGCCTTGCCCAGCGCGACCTGTTCGCGCATGTGGCGGATCTCGCCATGCACCGGCATCAGGATTTCCGGGCGAATCCAGCCATATAATGCTTCCAGTTCGGGGCGTCCGGGGTGACCGGAAACGTGGATCATCGCCTGCCGGTCGGTGACGATGGTGATCTGGCGTTCGGCCAACTGGTTCTGGATGCGTCCGATGGCGACCTCGTTGCCGGGGATCTGGCGGCTTGAAAACAGCACGACATCGCCCGCTTCCAGCGCGACCGGGTGATTCTTGTCGGCGATCCGCGCCAGCGCCGCACGCGGTTCGCCCTGCCCGCCGGTGGCCAGGATCAGCACCTTGCCACGCGGCAGGTCCATCGCCCGGCGCACGTCGATGATCTCGGGCAAATCCTTGAGGTAACCGCTGGCCTTGGCCGTGGCGATGATCCGATCGAGCGAGCGCCCGGCCACGCATAATTCGCGCCCGCTCGCCCGTGCCACTTCACCCAGCGTCTGGAGACGCGCGACATTGGAGGCAAAGGTGGTCACGACCACGCGCTTGCCCTTGTGCCGCGCGACTTCCGCCAGCAGGCCGCGCGCCGCGTCGCCTTCAGATCCCGACGCATCGGCATTGAAAACATTGGTCGAATCGCAGACCATCGCCAGCACGCCTTCATCGCCGATGGCGGTCAGTTCCGCGACTGTTGCCGGCACCCCGACCAAAGGTTCCGCGTCGAGCTTCCAGTCGCCGGTGTGGAATATCCGACCATACGGCGTATCGATCACCAGCGCGTTGCCTTCCGCGATCGAGTGGGCCAGCGGCACATAACGCAGGGTAAACGGCCCGATCGAGAAGCTTTCCAAATGGTCGATCACGCGCAAATCGACCTCGCGGCGGATCTTTGCCTCCTCCAGCTTGTCCACGATCAATCGCGACGTGAACGGCGTGGCGTAGAGCGGCACGCCCAGGTCGCGGGCAAAATAGGGAACCGCGCCGATATGATCCTCATGCGCGTGGGTCAGCACCACCGCCAGCAGATCCTTGCGGCGAGCCTCGATAAACGCCAGGTCGGCGAACACCAGTTCGGTGCCGGGGTATTCGTTCGCGCCGAAGGTCATCCCCAGATCAACCATCAGCCATTTGCCTTCGCAACCGTACAGATTGACGTTCATGCCAATCTCGCCCGATCCCCCCAACGCGCAAAACAGCAGTTCTTTACCCGGATTTAATTTCTGCTTGCTTGCATTCACTTGGTTTCAGCCCTTTCGGCAAGGATCGCCAGTCCTTCGAGTGTAAGATCGGGATCGACCGCGTCGAAAATCCCGGTGTGGTCGTTGAACAGCACCGCCAGCCCGCCAGTGGCGATAACCCGCGCCGGGCGACCGATTTGCGCCCGCATCCGCGCGATCAACCCCTCCATCATCGCGACATAGCCCCAGAACACCCCGATCAGCATCTGGTCTTCGGTGTTGGTGCCGATCACGCTGGTGGATTTAGGTGCCTCTATCGCGATACGCGGCAGCTTGGCGGTATTGCCTACTAACGCATCCAGCGACAGGTTGATCCCTGGTGCGATGATACCACCTTTGTAAGCACCGTTAAAGTCGATTACGTCAAGCGTTGTCGCGGTGCCGAAATCGACGATGATGAGGTCGCCGCTATATTTGGCATGCGCGGCGATGGCATTGACCGCGCGATCCGACCCCAATGAACTGGGTTGGTCGACATCGATGTCAAAGCCATAGGTGACGGGCGGAGCACCAGCAACCAGCGCTTCGACGCCGAAATAATTGCGGGCCAGCACTTCGATGTTGTGCAGGGCGCGGGGCACCACGGTCGATACGATGATCCGGGCGATATCCTGGCGCGCGACGCCGCGTATCGACAAAAGCTGCATCAACCACACCGCATATTCGTCGCCGGTGCGGCGCGGATCGGTGGCAATTCGCCAGCGCGCCTTGATCTGGCGTCCATTGAACAGCGCAAAAACGACATTGGTATTGCCGACATCGATGGCGAGCAGCATGGGCGTTGATCCGTTGATCCGGTTTATGCCAGCAACACTTCACCGGCGTGGATGTTGCGCGTCGTGCCGTCCGGCAGCGCCAAGCGCAAGGCCCCATCGTCCGCCAGACCGGCAAAAGTGCCGGACAACGCGCTGCCATCGGACTGGCTCACTTCCAGCGGAGTGCCCATGGGATGCGCGGATGCCTGCCAGCGCGCCAGCAGCGGGCCGAGCCCATAGCCGCGCCAGCGCTGCAATTCCTGGGCAAAACAGGCTGCGAGCGCGTGGGCAAACGCATCGCGGTCGGGTGCGGGGCCAAAACGGTTCATCGCGACCGTGGCGCGGTCGGGTAAATCGGGGGTCACCGCCAGATTGACGCCGACACCAACCACGACATGCTCCGCGACCCGTTCCAGCAGCACGCCAGCCAGCTTTGCGCCATTGATCAGCAGGTCATTGGGCCATTTCAACATCGCCCGCGCAGGCGGTGGAACATGCACGGATACTGCGGCATGAACCGCCAGTCCGGCAACCAGCGCCAGCGTCGGCGGCGGCGGATCGCCCGCATTCAGGCCAACCACGGTGGAACCCATGAAATTGCCGCTGCCATCGCTCCAGCCCCGGCCCAGTCGGCCGCGCCCGGCGGTTTGCCTGTCCGCGACCAGCCATGCGCCTTCGGCCAGACGCGCGCTCCCACCCAATCGCGCGGACAGTTCGCCGCTGGTCGATCCGATTTCGGGGATGAATTCGATCAAGCGTGCGGTTCCGG
This sequence comes from Pseudomonadota bacterium, assembly GCA_030776465.1. Lineage (GTDB taxonomy): Bacteria > Pseudomonadota > Alphaproteobacteria > Sphingomonadales > Sphingomonadaceae > Novosphingobium. Next base: position 62 of record JALYHR010000110.1, on the reverse strand, counting down.
CGCGAGCGGTTTAGAGGAGCGAGCCATTAATCTGGTTCACTTCAATCCTCCCCCTTTGGGGG
>JALYHR010000109.1 GCA_030776465.1 Pseudomonadota bacterium | reverse complement strand
TGGGGGGGCTGTTCGGGCTTTATTGGTTTTTGTTTTTGCGCTCGGGGGTGCGCACCGGGGATCGGGCGCTCACCATCACCCTGGACGGCGGCGAGACTTGCAGCGCCGGACTCAGCGTGGTTCGGCTCAAGCGGCGCAGGCTGCCAAACGTAAAACTGACCATAGTCGGCGGTGACGCGCTGCACCCGCATGCGGTCTCCGAGGACCGTGTGGATTTTCGGATCCCCGCAAACGGGCGGCTCGTGCTCAACTGGGAATGAGCCGTGCGCTACCCGGTCCCAGGTGATCGCCCCGCTTAACGTTATGGCGCTGGCGGTGTGGATCGGCATTGAAGCAGGAACCCCGCCTCACCGCGATTACCTTATTTGAATGCATACGGAAATGTCCAGATCGCCTGGAGTTACGATAGGCGCCGGTGTCCCCGCTTCAATGCTATTTCTATTTAAAATCACGGGTAGTAGCCGTTCAAGTTCAGCGATCCGCGTCAACGCCTATTCATACCATTATACCTGATTCGCTAAGATAGTATAGCATCAGGGTCTAGGACCTTTGATTTCGTGCGATTAAAAGAACAAAAACCGGTTGCCACTTTTTGTCATCACGCTCTAATATTATGCTGAATCCTTTCAACTCGGCGGCGTGTACGCCTCCTGGTACCCGGGGCGTTTCACATTGCCCGCGATGGCCAATATGCTACGTCTTCCCGCGTCGCTCGATCGGCATGGCGCGGCGGGAGACAAAGGCGCATGAGGCAAGAGGCAACGGGAACGCTCGATGTGGCGCTGGCTCATGCCCGGCATCTGCTCACGCGTGATCCGGGCATGGCGGTTGAACAGGCGCGCGAGATTCTTGGTGCTGTGCCCAACCATCCCCAGACGTTGCTTCTGCTTGGCGAGGCACTGGCGAGTCTCGGTCATGACGAGGAGGCGGTCGCATCGGTGACCGAGGCCACGCGCCGCGATCCGCGCTCGCCGCAAGCCTGGCGCCTGCTCGGCGATATGCTCCACGCCCGCGGGCGGTTCGCCGAGGCGGATCGAGCCTATCTCCGCCATGTCGAGGTGGCGGCGCATGATCCGCGGCTATACCGCGCCGCCCTGAAGCTTTCCGAGGGCGACCTGCCGGCCGCTGAACTGCTGCTTCGCGCGCACCTTGACGATCACCCGACCGATGTCGCCGCGATGCGAATGCTGGCTGAGCTCGACGGCCGCCTCGCGCGCAATCGCGAGGCCGAGGAACTGCTGCGCGAGGCGCTCGAGCGAGCGCCAGGCTTCCATATGGCGCGCTACAATCTGGCGATCGTGCTTCACCGCCAGCACCGCGCGGTTGAAGCGCTTGTCGAGATCGACCGCCTGCTCGAGAGCGAACCCGACAACCCTTCCTATCGCAACCTTTCGGGCGCCGCCCATGGCGCGATCAGTGCACACGACGTTGCGCTTGGCGAGTTCGAGAAGGCTCTGCAGGGTCGTCCCAATAATGCCGCGATGTGGATGAGCTACGGTCATACGCTCAAGACGCTGGGGCGCCAGGATGACAGCATCGACGCCTATCGCCGCAGCATCACGCTGCGCCCGGAAATGGGCGAGGCGTGGTGGAGTCTGGCCAATCTGAAGGCCGCCAGCTTCTCGTCGTCCGACATCGGGTCGATGCAAGCTGCCCTGAAGTTGCCGATATCGAAAGAACCGGGCAAGCTCAGCTTCGACGATTGCTTCCACCTGCATTTCGCGCTCGGCAAGGCATTGGAGGATGCGGGCGATTATCAAGCGAGCTTTCGTCATTATGTCCTGGGGAACCGATTGCGCCGCCAGCGCATCGACTACGATGCCGACGAGACTCACGATCAGGTGAGCCGTAGCAAAGCCCATTTCACCCCCGCATTCTTCGCGGCCCGCGCGGGCCAGGGTTGCCCCGCGCCCGATCCAATCTTCGTGCTCGGCATGCCGCGATCGGGATCGACGCTGGTCGAGCAGATCCTGGCCAGCCACAGCCAGGTCGAAGGCACCCGCGAACTCCCCGATATCCAGGCCCTGGCTCATCGGCTCTCGGCTCGAAAACTGCGCAGCGATCCATCACGCTATCCCGAAGCTATCGCCGACCTCGATCCGCATGTTCTGCGCGCATTGGGCGAGGAATATCTCGAGCGCGTCCGGGTCCATCGCAAGACCGATCGTCCGTTCTTCATCGACAAGATGCCCAACAACTGGGCGCATATCGGGCTGATCCACCTGATCCTGCCCAACGCCAGGATAATCGACACGCGGCGCCACCCGCTTGGCTGCTGTTTTTCCAACTTCAAGCAGCATTTCGCGCGCGGCCAGAACTTCACCTATTCGCTGATCGAGCTTGGCAGATATTATGCTGATTACATCGACGCGATGGCGCATGTCGATGCAGTGCTGCCGGGTCGTGTCCACCGAGTCGAGCACGAGGCGATGGTCGATGATACCGAGGCGCAGGTGCGCGCGTTGCTGACTGCCTGCGGGCTGGCTTTCGAACCCGCCTGCCTGCGTTTCTGGGAGACTGATCGGGCGGTGCAGACGGCGAGCTCCGAACAGGTGCGCCGCCCGATCTTCCGCGAAAGCCTCGACCATTGGCGCCATTACGAGCCATGGCTTGAACCGTTGCGCACAGTACTCGAAGCTCGACTTCCGGCAGGTTTTACTGCCTTGTTGTAACGCGCACGACGCAAATGCCGCAACCTGGCCATGGGTCGAAACCCACCCCATTGCACGGCGGCAAAAGGCGAAAATCGACCGGCTCGTTCATTCGTTAGTTTTGGCTGGCGCTGAACCCTATAATTGGATTATCCCTTCGCAATTGCAGCAAGGGGGAACATCATGCTGATGCGTTTCGGGCGTGAATCGAAGAATCCTATCCGAATCATGATGCTGCTCGCCTCCAGCGCGCTGGCAACGCCCGCAATCGCGCAGACCGCCCCCGGCACGATCCCCAGCGGTGCATCGAACGGCAGCGGCGCTGCCAGCAGCGATGAAGCAGCGAACGGCGAGATCATCGTCACCGCGACCAAACGCGCCGAAAACATCCAGAATGTTCCGATCAGCATGCAGGCGCTCGGCAACGCCACGCTCGCCCAGCATCAGGTCCAGAATCTCGACGACTACGCCAAGCTGCTGCCAAGCGTTAGCTATCAGTCGTTCGGTCCGGGGCAGAGCCAGCTCTACTTCCGCGGCATCGCGACCGGCGGCGATGGGATCGCGTCTGGCCCACTGCCGGCATCCGGCCTTTATGTCGACGAAATCCCGCTGCAGACGATCGGTAGCTCGGTCGACTTCCATGTCTATGACATCAACCGGGTCGAGGCACTGTCCGGCCCGCAGGGCACGTTGTTCGGTGCCAGTTCGCTGTCCGGCACCTTGCGCATTATCACCAACCAACCCGACCCTTCGCACTTCTCGGCTGGTTACGACCTGCAAGGCGACAAATTCGGCGGTCACGATGGCGGCGGCCAGGTCGAGGCCTTCGTCAACGTGCCGCTCGGCGACCACGCCGCGATCCGCCTGGTCGGTTTCTACGACCATGAAGGCGGCTACATCGATAACACCTACGGGACGCGCACTTACCAGCGGCCGAACAACTATACTGAGGACGGCTCGGTGGTGAACTCGCCGCTCACCGTCAACAACGGGCGATACGCGAAGAAGAATTTCAACGATACTGACAGCTATGGCGGTCGCGCGCTGCTGAAAGTAGAAGTCGGCGATGATTGGACGATCACGCCCGGGATCATGTACCAGCATCTGAAGGCGAACGGCACTTTCCTCTACGACCCCAACGTAGGCGACTTGAAAGTGCACGATTTCACGCCGGATACGGACAAGGATAGCTGGTATCTGGCGTCGATGACGGCACAGGGTAAGCTTGGTAATTGGGACGTGACCTATGCCGGCTCCTATTTTGATCGCAAGGTCGATCTCACGCAAGACTATTCCTATTTTTCGGTCGCTTACGATGTTCATACCGATTATAATTATTATCAGGATGCAGCGGGTAGAGCCATAGATCCGACGCAGATCTACCATACCAACGACCATTATACCAAGATGTCACATGAATTGCGCTTGAGTTCGCCTAGGCAAGATCCGCTACGGGTCACTGCTGGCCTGTTTCTGCAACGACAGACCGACAAGCATCTCGCCGACTATGAAATAGACGGCCTCGCGAATGCTGTGGTCTATTACGACACGCCGGTGCCTGGCGCCAATTCGAACGACGTCTTCTTTACCACGATCAAGCGTGTCGACCGCGACTATGCTATCTTCGGCGAAGCCTCCTGGGATATCCGGTCCAACCTGACGTTGACCGGCGGCATCCGCGGTTTCAAGGCGAACAACTCGCTGAATGGCTTTTCGGGTGGTTCCTACACCTTGCCGCAATTCGGTTGCACGACCACCGCGCAACAATGTCAGTCGATCCACAAGAACTATCAGCAGACCGGCGAGACTCACAAGGTCAGCCTGACCTGGAAGATCAATCCCACCAAGATGGTGTATTTCACCTATTCGACCGGCTTCCGGCCCGGCGGCAATAACCGCCCCGCTTATGCCTTAAGCCTAGTGCAGAATTATGACCCATATAAGGCCGATACTCTCACCAACTATGAGATCGGCTGGAAAACGAGCTGGCTGGATCACACGCTGCGCGTCAACGGCGCCCTGTTCTGGGAGGATTGGAACAAAATCCAGTACAGTGAACCCGGCCTTCTGGGCATCTATTACACCGTGAATGCCGGCACGGCTCGCTCGCGCGGCGTGGAGGGCGACGTCAGTTGGACGATTGCGCACCACCTCACCTTGTCCACGTCCGGCACCTATGTCGATGCCAAGCTGACCAGCGACTTCCGGGATGCGTACGGAAATTTGCTCGCGCCGTCGGGCACCCGCCTGCCGGTTACGCCGAAGTTCAAAATTACCGGCACCGCGCGCTATGATTTCGAGATCGGCCCGTACAAATCCTTCCTCCAGGGCACCGTCAACCATCAGAGTGGCACAACCCAATATCTGACGACCGCTGGCGAGGCGGCGGTCGGGCCCACGGCGGGCTTTACCACTTTCGATTTCTCGGGCGGTGTATCCCATGCCAATTGGACCGCGTCGCTGTTCATCCAGAACGCGTTCGACAAACGTGGCATCCTCAGTAAAAACCTGGTCTGCTCGCCTAACATCTGTGGTCAGTATGACCGGCTCTATCCCATCAAGCCGCAATATTTCGGCGTCAGGTTCGGCCAGAAATTCTAGACTAACTCTTTACATAGCAACGCGAGATTTGACGCCGGTGATTTACCCGTGCAGACATGAGATATCCCCGCATATGAGCCCCTGTTCGGGGTCGCTCCCTGGCCGCAAAAATGATTGTCGGATGAGGCTTGCTGACATTCGGCGAAGCTGATATCTTACCTACGTCTTACCATAGGAGATTGCGGTGGGCGTTGTGCAGCAAATCACCACGGTGATTTCGACGAAAGGCCAGGTCATCCTGCCCAAGTCGATCCGTGACCTTCGCCACTGGGCTGCGGGAACGCAGCTGATCGTCGAGGATACGCCTGACGGCGTGCTCCTGAAGGCCGTGCCCATCTTTCCCGCGACTGATCTCAACGCGGTGTTCGGCTCCCTGCAGCACAAAGGCCCCGCCTTGTCGGTAGAGGGTATGGACGCGGCGATCGCCAGCGAAGCGAAGCGCCGTGCGCGCGATTGATACCAATGTCGTCGTGCGGTTGTTGACGGCTGATGATCCGGTACAGGCTGAGGCAGCCCGGCGCATCGTCGAGGCTGGCGATATCTTTATCGGCGTGACGGTCCTGCTCGAAACCGAGTGGGTCCTTCGCGCGGGCTATGGATTCGGTTCAGAGGAAATCGCCTCAAGCCTCTGCGCCCTGGCGGGCCTGCCGGGGATCGCGGTGGAGGAGCCGGCGCAAATTGCCCAGGCTCTGGACTGGATGAGCCGAGGCATGGATTTCGCCGATGCGCTACATCTGGCGCGTTCTGCCCATTGCAGTGCTTTCGTGTCGTTTGACCGTAAGCTCGCCAAACGCGCAAAGGACCTGGCCCTCACGCCCGTGATCCTTCCCTGAAATTGCGTAGCAGACGCGCGGCCGCGCGCACCACCTTGATCTGGTGCGGAAACCAACCAGCAGCTACGTGACATGGAGTTGCCCCACTCCAGCCGGATAGCCCCCCATGACCATTGCCCAGCCTGCCGCAACCGCTGACACTGCCCCCGGCGAATGGTGGCGGGGGGCGGCGATCTACCAGATTTATCCGCGCAGTTTCTGCGACGCCAAAGGCGATGGCATCGGCGATCTTGTCGGCATCGCCCGGCATCTCGACCATGTCGCCAGCCTGGGGGTCGACGCGATCTGGATCAGCCCGTTCTTCACCTCGCCGATGGTCGATTTCGGCTATGATGTCGCCGATTACCGCGATGTCGACCCCAGCTTCGGCACGCTCGCCGACTTCGACGCGCTGGTCGCGCGGGCGCATGACCTCGGCCTCAAGGTCACCATCGACCTTGTCTTCGCGCATACCTCGGACCGGCACGCGTGGTTCACCGCCAGCCGGGCCACGCGCGACAATGACATGGCGGACTGGTACGTCTGGGCCGACCCCCGGCCCGACGGCACCCCGCCATCCAACTGGCAATCGGTGTTCGGCGGCCCGGCGTGGACCTGGGACGCGCGCCGCCGCCAATATTACATGCACCAGTTCCTGAAGGAGCAGCCGCAGCTCAACGTCCACAATCCGGCGGTGCAGCAGGCGCTGCTCGATGTCGTGCGCTTCTGGCTGGAACGCGGCGTGGATGGCTTTCGCTTCGACGCGCTCAACCACGCGATGTTCGATCCCGGCTTGTCCGACAACCCGCCCGCGCTGGCCGACGATCTGGTGCGCACCCGGCCGTTCGATTATCAGGACCGCCGCTACAGCCAGGACCATCCCGCGGTGGTCGACTTCATCGAGCGTATCCGGCAGATCTGCGATGCCCATGGCAGGGCGCAGGCGATCTATACCGTCGCCGAAGTCGGCGGGCAGTATCCCGAAACACTGATGAAAGCCTACACCGCCGGGGACACCAGACTATCCAGCGCTTACAGTTTTGCTTTCCTGTACGCAGACGATCTGACCCCGCAACGGGTTGCGGCGGAACTGGCGAAATGGCCGGGCGGGGTCAGCAGCGATGGCCGCGTGGAAGGCTGGCCAAGCTGGGCGTTCGAAAATCATGACGCCCCCCGCTCGGTCACGCGGTGGACCGCCCCGGACGCGACCACCGCCGACCAGGCGCGATTCGCAGGCCTGGAAATGATGCTGCTCGCCAGCCTGCGCGGCAATATCTACGTCTATCAGGGGCAGGAACTGGGGCTGGAGCAGGACGAGATCCCGTTCGAACTGCTGAAAGACCCCGAGGCGATTGCCAACTGGCCGCTGACACTGGGTCGCGACGGTGCCCGCACGCCGCTGCCGTGGTACGATGAGCCGCTGGGCGGATTTACCACGGGCACGCCATGGCTGCCGCTGTCGCCGCGCAACACCGCCCGCGCCGTCGCGGTGCAAGAGGCGGACCCAGGCTCGGTATTGCAATGGACACGGCGGGTGCTGGCGTGCCGCAACGCCTCGCCCGCGCTGCGGAACGGCGCGCTGGAACATTGCGTCGCGAAGGGCGATTTGCTGCGCTTTGACCGGGTGGCGCCAGCCGGGACGGTCCATTGCGTCTTCAATCTGGGAACCAGCCCGATCGCCTTGCCCAAACCACCGAGCGGCAAGGTGCTGCTCGCCGTCAATGGCGCCACAACTGCGGTGTTGCCCGGCTGGAGCGGACTGTGGGTGACGGAAATCGGCGGCTGATCATCCCATCACATTCCGAAACCGCATGATCGCCGCAGATATTGGCGGTTTGCGTTTTGGCGGCTCATCGCCTATAGCCATGCCAAGCCCCGGCCATCGCGAATGCCGTCGCCACTGGCGACGTTCGCCTGCCGGGGTTTTTGATTTCCGCCGGGCGCCCACAAAGCGTCCCTGACACCCGGCGGTTGTGACAAGGAACGATTTGCAATGACTCGCCGCCGCCAGATTTACGAAGGCAAGGCCAAGATCCTGTACGAAGGCCCCGAGCCCGGCACGATCATCCAGTATTTCAAGGACGACGCCACCGCCTTCAACGCGCAGAAACGCGGCACGATCAATGGCAAGGGCGTGATCAACAATCGCATCAGCGAATATATCTTCACCCGGCTGGGCCATATCGGCATCCCCAACCACTTCCTGCGCCGCCTCGGCATGCGCGAGCAATTGGTGCGGCAGGTCGAAATCATCCCGATCGAAGTGGTGGTGCGCAATGTCGCTGCGGGCTCGATCAGCAAGCGGCTGGGCATTCCCGAGGGCGAACCGCTGCCGCACACGCTGATCGAATATTATTACAAGGACGATGCGCTGGGCGATCCGATGATCGCCGAGGAACATATCGCCTGTTTCGGCTGGGCCACGAACGAAGAAATGCAGGATATTTCGTCGATGGCGATCCGCGTCAACGATTTCCTGTGCGGGATGTTTTCGGCGATCAACATCCGCCTGATCGATTTCAAGCTGGAATTCGGCCGGGTCTGGGACGGCGATTACAGCCGCGTCATCCTGGCCGATGAAATCAGCCCCGATGGCTGCCGTTTGTGGGACATGACCAGCGGCGAAAAACTCGACAAGGACCGCTTTCGCCAGGACCTGGGTGGCGAAGCCGAAGCCTATCAGGAAGTGGCGCGCCGACTGGGGCTCTTACAGGAAGATAACGGCCCCAGCGAGGTTCTCGACTTGACCAAGCACCGCAAGCTGCGGGGGAAATAAACCGGGGCACCAAGCGAGTCACCGTTAATCTGAATCGCCAATCAAACCCGTCTACCCTGAGCCTGTCGAAGGGCTGCATTTGTTCTTGAGGCTACGTGGGGCGCACGAAGAAAAGGACAATGCTTCGACAAGCTCAGCACGGACGAGGTAGGGCCTGCCAAGCGAGTGGCCTGAATGCGCAAGATCGATCGACGAAAGCCGGTCTGATTCCGGGTTTACTGGCCTGCATCCTGTCGGCCTGCGCGCCGACCACGGTACGGATCGCGTCTACTCAATCCCCGCCGCTGCACGAAAAGCCAGTCTGGGCCTTCACCAATAGCGACGTACCGGTCGATCCCGCTTACCATTTCGGGCGGCTCGCCAACGGCATGCGCTATGTCATCCGCCACAATGCCAATCCCGCCGCACAAGGACTGGTGCGGATGGAAGCGGCAGCCGGGTCGCTCGATGAAACCGACGCGGAACGCGGCTATGCCCATTTTGTCGAGCATCTGGCGTTTCAGGGCAGCAGCCATGTCCCTCAGGGCGAGATGGTGCGGCTGCTCGAACGGCAGGGACTCGCTTTCGGCGCGGACACCAATGCCGCCACCAGTTTCGAGCAGACGACCTATATGCTCGACCTGCCCCGCAACGATCCGGCGCTGCTCGACACCGCGCTGATGCTGATGCGCGAAACCGCCAGCGAACTGGCCTTTGCGCCCGGCGCGGTGGCCCACGAACGCGGCGTGGTGCTGGCCGAAATGCGCGACCGCGACAATTGGTCATACCGCGAGACGATCGCCCGCCAGGCCTTCATGGAACCTGCGGCGCGGCTTGTGCAACGGATGCCGATCGGCACCACCGCGACACTGGACGCGGCGACCCCAGCGGCCTTGCGGGCGTTCTGGGCGCGCAATTACGTACCGGCAAAGACCACGCTGATCGTGGTTGGCGATTTCGATCCGGCGGCGGTCGAAACCGCGATCAATACGCGTTTTGGCGACTGGCCGAGCGGTCCATCGCCCCGGCAGCCCCCAGCTGGCCCAATCGACCCGCGCGACCATGGCCGCAGCGCCATCTATCTTGACCCCGCGCTGCCCGACCGGCTGTTCATTTCGCGCCACGGCCCATGGCTGGACGAGCCCGATACCATCGCCCAACGCCGCGAGAATCTGCTGCGCCGCATCGGCTATGCCATCATCGACCGCCGCCTCGAACATCTCTCCCGGCACCGCGATCCGCCGTTCCGTGACGCCGCCTTTGGCACCGGCAACGATTTCAAGAGCGGGCGCACCACCAATATCGTCGTGGATTGCATCTCCGGCCAATGGCGCAAGGCGATGAGCGCTGCGGTGGGCACGGTCCATCAGGCGCTGACTACGGGCTTCACCCCTGCCGAAGTGGCCGAGCAAGTGGCCAATATCCGCATCGCCACCGAGCATGGCGCCGCAGCCGCCGACACCCGCAGCAATGGCGAATTGCTGCAGGCGGTATTCGCTTTGCTGCGCAGCGACATCGTGCCGGGCACGCCGCAGGCATCGCTGGCGCGCCTGCAAGCCTTCATCCCGGACATCACCCCCGCGACGGTGCTGGCCGCGCTGAAGCGTGAGGCGGTGCCGCTCGACCAGCCGTTGATCCTGTTCCAGGGGCGGCTGGCTCCGGTGGGCGGCGTCCATGCCTTGCGCGCCGCCTGGAACGATGCCTGGCGCAGCGGCGCGGCTGTGCCCGACAATCCTGCACCCACGCGCTTTGCTTATGACGATTTCGGGCCGCCAGGAAAAGTGATCGCCGACAGCCGCGAGCCCCAGCTCGGTATTCGTGAACTGCGTTTCGCCAATGGCGTCAGGCTGAACATCAGGCACACCGATATCGACCGCGACCGGGTGCTGGTGCAGATGCATCTCGATGGCGGCGATATGCTGGCAACGCGCGACAATCCGCTGGCGACCAGCATGGCGGGCTGGCTGTCCGCCGGGGGCCTCGGCAAACATAGCCAGGACGAATTGCAGACGCTGCTGGCCGGCCATGCGGTATCGAACGGGCTGTCGTCCAACGCGGAAGGATTTTTCGCCAGCGCGCAGACCACCCCCGCCGATTTCGCGCTGCAGATGCAATTGATGACCGCGTTGCTGACCGATCCCGGCTATCGCAGCGAAGGCGAGGAACAATACCGGCTGGCGATCAATACCTGGCTGTCGCAACTGCGCGCCACGCCGGGCAGCGCCTTGTCTGCGAACCTGGGCGGGTTGCTTTCCGATGGCGATCCGCGCTTTACGCTGCAGACGCCGGATCAATACCGCGCGCTCAATTATACCCGGCTGCGACACGACATCGCCGACCGGCTGGCCCATGGCGCGATCGAGATCGGCGTGGTCGGCGACATCGACGAGAACGCGGCCATCGCCCAGGTCGCGCGCACGCTGGGAGCGTTGCCACTGCGCGAAGCCGACTTCCGCGCCTATGCAGATCAGCGTCAGCGCGGTTTCACCCAGGATCACAGCCCGCGCATCGTGCGCCATGATGGCCCCGCCGATCAAGCCTTGCTGCGGCTGACCTGGCTGACCCGCGATGACAGCGATCCGGTGGAAAAACAGGTGCTCAACCTGCTCCAGCGCGTCGTCCAGATTTCGCTGACCGAAAACCTGCGCCAGCGCCTGGGCAAGACCTATTCGCCGAATGCGTCGAGCGATCCATCGCGGGTGTGGAAAGGCTATGGCACCTTTGCGATCACTGCGTCGGTCAACGTCGGGGACGTGGCCACGACCCGCGCCGCGATTGCCGCGACGCTGGCCGCGCTGCGCGATCAACCGGTCAGCGCCGATGTGTTATTGCGCGCCCGCGCGCCCCTGCTCGAAGGCTTTGCCAATACGCTGAAAAGCAACGACGGCTGGCTGATGCTGGTGGCCGAGGCGCAAAGCAATCCCGAACGCATCGCCCGCCAGTTGAAAGCCCCCGACCGGGTGATGGCCGTCACCGCCGCCGATGTGCAGGCAGCGGCCCGGCGTTATTTGCCCGACAGCGGCGAAGTCGAAGTAACCGTGCTGCCGCAATCGGCCGATGCGGCCACCGGCGCGGCCTCGCGTTAAAGCAAGCTGCACTAAATCCGGTCCACACCCAGTCCGTGCTGAGCTTGTCGAAGCATTGTCCTTCTTGCTTGCGACTTGCTCATCCTCAATTAAGAAGAACAGCCCTTCGACAAGCTCAGGGTAGACGGGTTTGGTTGGCGATTCAGATTTACGGCACGACGCTATAAAGCGTGTCGATCGAAGACTGGCATTGCCAACGGGCAAATGAGCCGTCCTCCGCTGATTTTCGCCGCTTGCCCCGATGCAGCGCTCGCGCCATAGGCAGTCACAGATTCCCGATTTCGCCGAAAAGGCTGCTGTCATGAAAGTGCGTGTTACCGTCAGCCTCAAAAATGGCGTGCTCGACCCGCAGGGACGCGCCATCCACCATGCCATCGAGGGGCTGGGCTTTGCCGGGGTCAGCGAAGTCCGCGCCGGGCGGCTGTTCGAACTGGACGTGGACGACAGCGTCACCGACGAGGCGCTGGACCAGATGGCGAAGCAACTGCTGGCCAATATGGTGATCGAAAACTACCGGATAGAGCGTGTTGTTGCCTGAAAGGACACAATCATGACCAACTTTCGCGCCGCCGTCATCACCTTTCCCGGCTCCAATTGTGACCGTGACATGGCGGTCGCGATAGAGGAAATATGCGGTGGCACCGTCCACCGCGTCTGGCACGGCGATGCCGCATTGCCCGACCGGCTCGACCTGATCGCGCTGCCCGGCGGCTTTTCCTATGGCGATTATCTGCGTTCCGGGGCGATGGCGGCGCGCAGCCCGGTGATGGCTGCGGTCATCGCCCAGGCCGCGCGCGGCGTGGCCATTCTCGGTGTCTGCAACGGCTTTCAGGTGCTGGCCGAGGCCGGGCTGCTACCCGGCGCGCTGATGCGCAATGCGGGCATCCGCTTCGTCTGCCGCGAGGTGGCGCTGACCGTGGAAAACAACAATTCGGTGTTTACCGCAGGCTATATGAAGCACCACCGCATCCGCATCCCCGTAGCCCATCACGATGGCAATTATTTCGCCGACGAAGCGACGTTGGACCGGCTGGAAGGCGATGGCCGCGTGGCGTTTCGCTATGCCGAGCCGGTCAACGGGTCAGCGCGCGACATCGCCGGTGTGCTGAATGAGGCGGGCAACGTGCTGGGCATGATGCCCCACCCCGAGCGCATGATCGAACCTGCCCACGGCGGCAGCGACGGCCGCCCGCTGTTTGCCGCAGTAGCCAGGGGGCTGGTCGGGGCCTGACGCTGATCCAAAAGCCCCTCCCGTTGACCTGCGGTCGCCTGCGGCTCAGGGGAGGGGTTGGGGTGGGGTTTATCGCCGAGCGCGCCAAGCTATCCGGAGAGACCCCACCCCCGGCCCCTCCCCTGAAGGGGAGGGGAGAAACTCACCCATTATTCCACGGTCACGCTCTTGGCCAAATTACGCGGCTGATCGACGTCGGTGCCTTTCAGGCAGGCGACGTGATAGGCCAGCAATTGCACCGGCACGGCATAGACCAGCGGCGCGATCAGCGGGTGCACCTTGGGCATTTCGATGGTGGCGAGACAGCCCTCGCCCGCTTCTTCCAGCCCTTCGCGGTCGGAAATCAACACGATCTTGCCGCCGCGCGCGCGCACTTCCTGCATGTTGGAGACGGTCTTTTCGAACAGCGGCCCCGACGGCGCCAGGACGATGACCGGCACTGCCTCGTCGATCAAGGCGATCGGGCCGTGCTTCATCTCGCCAGCCGCGTAACCTTCGGCATGGATGTAACTGATTTCCTTGAGTTTCAGCGCACCTTCCAGCGCCAGCGGAAAATCCTGGCCGCGCCCCAGATACAGCACATCGCGGGCGGGCGCGATCAGATGCGCCATCGCGGCAATTTCGTCGTCATGCGCCAGCGCGGCATTGAGCGCGGCCGGCGTTGCGACCAGATGTTCGACAATGGCGCGCTCTTCCTCGCGCGTGAGAAGCCCGCGTTTTGCCGCCAGATGCGCCGCCAACGCTGCCAGCACCGCCAGTTGGCAGGTAAACGCCTTGGTCGAGGCAACGCCGATTTCGGGTCCGGCATGGGTCGGCAACAGCAAGTCGGCCTCGCGCGCCATTGAACTTGTCGGCACGTTGACGACCACGCCGATCACCTGCCCCGCCGCCTTGCAATGGCGTAGCGCCGCCAGCGTGTCGGCGGTTTCGCCCGATTGCGAGATGAACAGCGCCAGCCCGCCGGGTTCGAGCACCGGATTGCGATAGCGAAATTCACTGGCGACATCGATATCGACGGGCAGCCGGGCAAATTGTTCGATCCAGTATTTCGCCACCAGCCCAGCGTAATAGCTGGTTCCGCAAGCGACGATGGTGATGCGGTTGATCCGGCTGAGGTCGAAATAGATCTGCGGCAAGGCGACGGTCTGGTCGACCTGGCGGATATAGCTGCGCAGCGTCTGCGCCACCACGGTGGGTTGCTCGTAGATTTCCTTGAGCATGAAATGGCGATAATGGCCCTTTTCGATGGCCACCGCCGACGCGCCGGAGATGGTCACCGGGCGGGTGACCGGGCGATTTTCGGTGTCATAAATCTGTGCGCTGTCACGGGTAATGACGACCCAATCGCCTTCGTCCAGATAAGTGATATTCTGCGTCAACGGCGCCAGCGCCAGCGCATCCGAACCCAAATAGGTTTCGCCATCGCCAAAGCCAACCACCAGCGGCGAACCGAGCCGCGCCCCGATCAGCAATTCGGGATGCTGGCGAAAGGCAATCGCCAGCGCGAATGCACCGCGCAATTGCGGCAAGGCGATCTCGACCGCTTGCTGCGGCGACAGCCCGGCCTCGACCTGCTCCGATATGAGATGCGCGACGACCTCGCTATCGGTGTCGCTTTCGAAAATGCGACCGCGTTTGGTCAAGGCCTCCTTCAACTGGCGGAAGTTCTCGATGATGCCGTTATGCACCAGCGCCACTTCGCCGGTGGCATGCGGATGGGCATTGCTGGCGGTCGGCGCGCCATGCGTGGCCCAGCGGGTATGGGCGATCCCGACCACGCCGGGGGCGGGATGTTCGGCCAGTTCGTGCACCAGATTGATCAGTTTTCCCGGCGCGCGGCGGCGGATCAACTGGCCGTGATCGACGGTGCATACTCCGGCGCTGTCATAGCCGCGATATTCCATCCGTCGCAGGCCATCGACCAGCCGCTCCGCGACCTGATCCTTGCCGATAATGCCGATAATTCCGCACATGCAGTCTATGCCTTGTGTGTGTAGGGGACGCGGATACCCGGCATTTCGGCCGGAAAATCCTTGGTGTTTCGTGTCACTAAAATGCGATGGTTGACTTGGGCAGAGGCCAGAATCACCGAATCGGCAAGCTTGAGCCCTGCCCTCTCGCGTCGCAGCGCCGCCGCGTGCCGCGAGATTCTCGCATCGAGCTCGTCGATTTCGAAGCCGTCAAGAAAGTTTTCGATTATCCGCAGCGTGCCGCCGCGTTCCTTCGACAACACCTCGATCCACGTAATACGGCTGATGGAGGGTCGTTCGACTCGCGCGATTTCGGCGTGTGCTTCGGGCGTGCCGTTCAGCGCATCGATGAGAATGTTGCTATCGAACGAGTAGCCGCTCACGAGTGACCGGGCTTCTTCGTCGCATCGTGCCTGGCCTGTTGATCGAGATAGATCTGCCGTTGACGGTCATCTTCGGCATCGAACAAATCAGGGAATTCAGCCTTCACATCCTCGTAGTCGTCATCCCACGGGCGAGTCCATGAAGCGCGTTCGCGCCGCTGCCATGCGACCGAATCGCCGATATCGTCACGATTTTTCCAGATGCCGAACGCATCATCGAGCCAGCGCCAGTCACTGACAGGTTGCGATTGCGCCTTATACGTCGCCACCGCCTCGCGCAGCACCGCCGCGCGCGACTTCTTCTGCTCGGCGGCAACGCGGTCGAGCCATTTTATGTCGTCGTCGGGCAGGTCGGCTAGGATGCGGGGCATGGTGATATCTAGATATCATATCGTGATATCACGTCAAGCCGCTTCAGCTTTTCTTTTCAGCTTTCTTCTTCTTCATCGCGTCGTGAAAGCGATCGGCCCAGCCCGGCTTTATCAGTTGTTCGGCCCGGACCATGCGCAATTCGCCATCCGCGACATCGCGTGACACCGCGCTGCCCGCAGCGACGATGGCGTCCGCACCGATTCGGACAGGCGCGATCAGCGCGGAATTGGAACCGATGAAGGCACGTTCACCGATCACGGTCTTATGCTTGAAATAGCCGTCGTAATTGCAGGTGATCGTGCCCGCGCCGATGTTGGCTTCGGCGCCGACTTCGGCATCGCCCAAATACGTGAGGTGGCTGGCCTTGGCGCCCTGCCCCATCCGCGTCGCCTTGATCTCGACGAAGTTGCCGACCTTGACGCCCTGCTCCAGCACCGTCCCCGGCCGCAACCGCGCGAACGGGCCGACCGAGGAATGCGCGCCGATCGTCGCACCCTCGATATGGCAGAACGCGTGGATCACCGCGTGGTCCTGCACCACCGCGCCCGGGCCGAACACCACGTTGGGTTCGATCGTCACGTCGCGGCCGAGGACCGTATCCCACGCGAACCACACCGTTTCGGGCGCGATCAGGGTCGCACCATCGGCCATCGCGCGCGCGCGGCGGCGCTGCTGCCAGCGGCTTTCCGCTCCGGCGAGTTCGGCGCGGCTGTTGATGCCCGCCACTTCATCCGGATCGTCGGTCACCACCACCGCGCAAGTCCGCCCATCGAGGCTGGCCACGTTAACGATATCGATCAGGTAATATTCGCCCGCAGCGTTGTCGTTGGTGACGCGCGCGAGGAGGCCGAACAAGTCTCCCCCGCGCACCGCCATCAGGCCCGAATTGCACAAGCGGCAGGCGCGTTCTTCCTCGGTCGCATCATTGTGCTCGACCATCTTG
>JALYHR010000108.1 GCA_030776465.1 Pseudomonadota bacterium | reverse complement strand
TTTTCGCCGGGTGTAGTCGATGGCCAGTTCGGCACCAATTTCAAGCACGCGGTCGCCGCCTATCAGACCGCGCAAGGCCTGCCCGCCAGCGGCACCATCGACGACCAGACCTGGCATGCGCTTTCCGCTGGCGCCGCGCAGCCGGTGGCCAGCGAATACACCATCACCGCCGCCGATGTCGCGGGCCCATTTGCAGCGGACGTCGGCGAGGATTTCGTCAAGCTGGCGGCCTTGCCCAACGGGCCGCAATTCAACAGCCCGACAGAAGCGCTGGCCGAGCGGTTTCACATGAGCCAGGCCCTGCTCAAGGCGCTCAATCCCGGCATCGACCCCGGCAAGGCGGGCGGCAGGATCATCGTCGTCAACGATGCCCCGCCGGAATTCGCCAAGGGCGATGTCGCCCGCATCGATGTCACCAAGTCGGATGCTTCCGCTCGCGCCTATGACAAGGATGACAAGCTCATTGCCTTTTATCCGGCCACCGTCGGTTCAACCGAGCGGCCATCACCCAGCGGCATCCACAAGGTCGTCGGCGTGGCGTATCACCCCGATTACACCTATGATCCCAAAAAGCTGGCCTGGGGCCCGCGCGCTGCCGGCAAACTGGTAATCAAGCCCGGCCCGAACAACCCCGTCGGCGAAGTCTGGATCGACCTCAACGCGCCCAGCTATGGCCTGCACGGCTCGCCCGACCCCGACAAGATCGGCAAGACCGCCAGCCACGGCTGCGTCCGCCTGACCAATTGGGACGCGGTCGCCCTGGCCCACGGCGTCAAGCCCGGCGTGACCGTGCGCTTCATGGGCCATCGCGGCGGTGCGAAGACCTGAGACGGCCGCGAGCTAAGTCTGCCCCAGCCGCCGTGCCGCTTCCAGCAATTCGGTGGGGAACATCGCGACGATGGTGGAATTGTGTTCCACGCCGATTTCGCTCAGCGTCTGCAGGCGGCGCAGTTCCAGCGCGCCGGGTACTTCGCCGATGATGCGGGCGGCGTCGGCCAGCGTTTTAGAAGCATCGCGTTCGCCTTCGGCCTTGATGATGCGGGCGCGTTTTTCGCGGATCGCCTCGGCCTCGCGCGCAATGGCCCGCTGCATCTGTTCGGGAATGTCCAGATCCTTGATTTCGACCGCATCGACCGCCACGCCCCATTGCGCGCAGGTGGTGCGCAGCAATTCCAGCAGGCGGGCGTTGATGGTCGTGCGGTCCTTCAGGATCTGGTCAAGCTCGCTCTGGCCGATGGCGTCGCGCATCCCGGTCTCGGCAGCCTGAACCACTGCCGATTGCCAGTTGACCACCGAAGTGACGACCAGCTTGGGCTCGACTGCGCGGTACCACAGCACGGCATTGACCTTTACCGCCACGCCGTCGCGAGTCACCGTTTCCTGCGTCGCCAGCGGAAAGGTGACGGTACGCAGATCGACCTTGACCACGTTGTCGATGATCGGGATCAGCCAGAACCAGCCCGGCCCCTTGGTTTCGATCAGCCGCCCGAGGCGAAAGACCACACCGCGCTGGTATTCCTGATTGATGCCAAAGCTTTTCAGCGCCAGCACCAGAAATATGATGGTCAGGATTGTGGTAAGTCCGCCCAATGCGCCCAGCATGATGTTTTTCTATTCTCCCGGCGCCCCTATTCCCCCGGAGCATTTGCCTTGATGGCCAGAGCATGCACCCTTTGTCCGGGAATGTCGCCTAATTCGCGATTGACCCGGCGCTGGCGTTCCAGCCGCGACATCCCGGCAAAAGCGGCGCTTTCAATGACAACCGTGAAATGCGATTCGCCCGAACCATCATGCCCGGCATGGCCGTGATGGCTGGCGCTGTCGTTGATCACCTCCAGCCTGCTCGGCGCGAAGGCGGCGCGCAGCAGAATTTCGATTTCTTGTTGGATCTGGCCGATGATCTGCTCTCCCCAGGCTTTTCCTGCCCGACATTTTTCTTATATGGCATCCCGCGCTAAAACGTAAGCGTATCATGTTCAATGAGGTTCACCATTCGCATGATGCGACCCTCCATGCTGGCCATAACCCTGCCTGCGCGCGCTGCCCGAGGCGAGCGATGAAGCATGATCGCTTTCACGGCAGGGTAAATTCCTCGGGCCGTTTGTGCGACTGGCCGGGGTGCGACGAAAAGGGCGAGTTCCGCGCGCCGGGCGTACGCGAGCCGGGGTTTGACGGGCCGGGCGATTACCGCTGGTTCTGCCTCGATCACATCCGTGAGTTCAATGCCCGCTATGATTTCTTTCAGGGCATGAGTTCGGAAGAAATCCTGGCCGCGCATGCGCCGCTGCATGGCTGGGACCGCGAGAGCCGCAGTTTTCGTGCCGATGCGGGGGCCGGGCAAACGCCGCGCTGGGCCGATTTCACCGATCCACTGGACGCCATCGGCGCGCATATGCGTGCGAGAGCCGGTGTAACCTCGGCGGCGGCCGGATTGCGCCAGGACGGCCGCATCGTCAGCGGCGAGGAACGCCGGGCGCTTGACGTGCTGGGGCTGCCGCTGGATTCTGACCGGCGGGCATTGCGGACACGCTATTCCGAATTGGTCCACCGCTTTCACCCCGACCGCAACGGCGGCGACCGCAGCCACGAGACGCAATTGCAGGCGGTGGTGAACGCCTGGCAAGTGCTGCGCAGGGCGGCCTTCGCTTAGGGTAAACGGCGCTAGATCTGGCTCCCCGTCCGTGCTGAGCTTGTCGAAGCATTGTCCTTTTCTTCGTGTGCCGCGCCCGGCCTGAAGAAAGAAGTACAGCCCTTCGACATGCTCAGGGTAGACGGGTTTGGAATTACGGAGCCGGTTTGCCAAATCTACCAAGTGCTAGAATATCCGTTTCCCGGTCCCCCCGCAATCCGCGCACTTGATGAATTTGGACGGGGCGATAGGTGCGAAACGGCCCGCTGGCTTCTGCACCACCTGCACCTTCCCCTTGCCAGAGCAAGTGAGGCAGTCGTTCTCGGCCATTACAAACGTCCTCGGATTGGTGATTATGTAGTTTACGAATCTGAGCGAAAGATCGCACCACAGGCAGATCGCCACGTTAACGCGCTATGCTCCTGGGGCCTCACCCGGCTTGGCGCCGACCAGCCCAAAGACGACGCCTTGCGGGTCCCCGGCGTTGATGATCCAGTCACCTCCGGGCACCTCCACCGGGCCGTGATAGACCTGCCCGCCATTGGCGCGCACGGATTCAACAGCGACGTCGATATCGGCAACGCGGAAATAGTAATGCCACATCGGATAGGGCGCCTGCGCCATTTTTGGCATGATCGCGCCGATCATTCCGCCGTCATGGGCAATGAACTGGTATTTGCCCATGGCGCCCATGTCCATCGGCTCGGGCAGCGTCCAGCCGAACAGGCTGGTGTAAAAGTCGAGCGCGCCCTGCTGGTTACCCGCCTGCAATTCGTTCCAGGCGCAGCGGCCTGGCAGTTCGGGATCGAAGCAGGTGCTGTCGCCTGTGGAACCTTCGGATATCTTCGGCGTCATCACATAGAAGGGAACACCGTCGGGATCGGCGACCATTGCGATGCGGCCCACGTCGGCAATGTCCATGGCGGGTATCAGCGATTTGCCGCCCCTAGCCTCGATCACTTTCATCGCAGCATCGCAATCATCGACTCCGACGTAGCCCAGCCACGCCGGGCGAGCGCCGTGTGCCGCCATATCCGGCGTCAAGGGCAGCACGCCGCCGGTGCTCCCGCCATCGTCATTGGCAATGAAGCCGTAATTCAGTGCCGGATAGGCGTTCAAGGTGATGCGCCAGCCGACCACCGCTTCGTAAAACGCCTTTGCGCCATCGGGATCGCTGGTCATCAATTCGTACCAGATCCATTGTCCCTGCAACTTGGTCATTCTGATTCTCCCGGTGCCATGCGGAAATACCGTGCCAGTTTACTTAATACCCGAATTGTCCTGAAGCAAACCACATGGCACAACTGGTTTCAACGCGCGGGCGGCATCCTCCTGCGCTGCGACCTGTTGCCACGCCGGTCGTTCGCGTACACGCGCGCAGCGATGCAATCATAGGACCGTCTTCATATATGAGTGCCAAACAATCGTCCATCGCCAGCAAGTCCCTGTGGACCATCGGTACCTATGCGGCGTCGGCGAGCATCCGGTTCGGCAGCAATATCGTTCTGTCGCGGCTGCTCGCACCGGAGATCATGGGCATCGTCGTGATTGCGCAGGCCATCCGCACAGGATCCGATCTGCTGACCGATCTCGGCCCCGAACAGAATGTCGTTCATAGCCCGCATGGCGATGATGAAAAATTCCTGAACACCGTTTGGTCGATGCAGATCATCCGGGGTTCGCTCGCCAGCCTCCTGTGCCTATGCCTGTCGCCCCTGCTGGCGCGATTCTATCGTGTCGATGTGGCCATACTCGCGGTCGTCAGCGCTGCACCGCTGTTGAACTCGCTCATGTCGACCTCGGTGTTCAGCCTTTCCCGAACGCTGAACGTGAAGAGCCGCAATCTGTTCGAGCTTGCGTCTGAGGCGATCGGGCTTATTCTTATCATCACGCTTGCTTTCACCCTGCGTAACGTTTGGGCACCCCTGCTCGGCATCATCCTGTCGATTGGCGCGCGATCGGCCATCTCGTATCTACTGCCGCATCCCAGGCATCGTTTCGTGCTGGACAAAGTGCATTCGCGCGCGATCTTCCACTTCAGCAAATGGATATCGCTCTCATCGATCGCCTTCTATGCGGCGATATTCGTCGATCGCCTTTTTCTGGGCCGCGTGGTGTCGCTGGGTACGCTGGGCATCTATGGGCTGGCCAAGGCGATCGCAGAACTGCCGATCACGGTCGCGGGCAGGCTGGCGTTCCAGATCGTCTTCCCGTTCGTTGCGAACCATGGCGATGACCTGGGTAAAGGGAGCCCCGCGCGAGCCGAGCTTGCCCGCACGCGAAGCCATTTCCTGCTGCTGGTGCTGGTGGGCACGGGCACCGTGATGGCATGGTCCGACTGGATCGTGATCTTCCTCTACGGCCACAGGTACGCAGCTGCGGGGTGGATGCTGTGCATCATGCTCATTTCCAGCTGGATCGCCACCTTGTCTTCGTTGAACGAGGCTACTGTTTTCGGGCGAGGCAAAACAAAGAGCGTAAGCATCGCCAATGTGTTCCGCTTTGTCATGATGGCCACTCTGCTGCCCACCGGTTTTGCCCTCATGGGCCTGCCCGGCGCCATTTTCGCGCTTCTGGGGAGCGAGCTCACGCGATACTGTATCCTGATGCGCACCCAGATCCGGATACGGACTAATTTCGCTGTGCAGGATGCGATGCTCAGCCTCAGCCTGCTGGCCGTTTTCGGCGGCTGGTCCGGCGTGCGATTGGCGCTTGGGCTTGGTGTGCCCTGGGCGCTCATGAGGTGATGCGAGCGTTTTTCCGGCGCGGGGAAGAGCCGGAAAAACCCGTCAGCGGGACCGGGTCAACCGCGCCGCATCAATTCTGCGCGGTGCGCATAGACGGTATCCTCGTCGTATAACTGGCCGCTTGCCGCGGCTTCGGCGATCAGGCGAGCCAGATACGGACGATCCTCGTGGAGCTGAACCATGCGCGTCGTCAGCAACGCCACGTCAGACCAGGGCACCAACACGCCCCCGCCACGTTCCTCGACCAAGCCTCGGGGATAGGCCATGTCGTAACCCACAATGGGACACCCGCAGACCAGAGCCTCGATCAGGCAGCGCGCCGATTCGGCTGTCCGATGGCAAAATAGCAGCAGATCGCTCTCCTCCAGCTTCCTCAGCAGTATCTCGCGCCTGTTTTCGAAACCGGGCAGATCGATGGCGTTGGTAAGATTCAAATCATCGATGCGTTGCCGCATCGCCGGAAGGTCCGGTCCATCACCAATCCATGTGGCGTGAAACGCAATCCCCTGGCGATGCAACCGCGCAAGAGTTTCAAGCCAGTCGAAGGGCCCCTTCATCGTGGCCGCGCGCCCGACATAGACGATGTTGAGCGGTGCACCTGAAAGCACCCGCGCCTGCTTGCGGGCAAGTGCAACCGGCGCGATCTGATCATCGACCCTGGTATGGGTATCATAGGTGCAATGCGGATCGGGCGCCGACCCGGCATAATAGTCATAGGTGTCACAGCCCTGCAGCAACGCCACGGTGCTATGGCGCAATATATATCGTGTGCCGCTTTCCAGGACGGGCAAGACAGTTGCAGCAGCCAGGAGCTTGACCCGATTGGCGGCCAGCATGTCGAGTATTCTGGTTGGTTCGACTCGATCGATCCACGCAGAAAAGCGTCGCTTCTGTCTGATGGCTGCCAACGCGGCCACAGCTGGCCAGTCGCCGATGATATTGCCGAGTGTGAAGCACAGGTGGCTATGCGAGGCGACTGCGTTGCGCAATTGTGCACGAACATGCGTATAGTGCCGGGCCATCTTGCCGATACCATAGGCATAAGGCAGGCCGAAGAACCTGACGCGCGCACCCAGAACCCCCAGGTGCGTGTCAACCCAAACCGTTGAGCCGGGACCAGTGGACGTCGCTTCGATCATAATCCCGTAAAAACTGACGCTGCCGAAGTGCCTGCACCATTGTTCAATGCCGGCAGCGGTCTGATCATCGATTTGCAGGCCATTTGGCCCCTGGCGGAGATGAACATGCGTAACGAGCAGCAGAGATGCCGTTTCTGACACGTTCAATCCCCCAACCGAGTTGGCTGTTTCGCAGATTTGCAACCGGAATGACGGGTAATTGCGGGGTTAATGCAGGTGTTCCTGTAATTTGCTTGCGCGCGCGTTGACGTCATTTGGTCCTGTGTCATGGCATTCAAACTGCCCGAACTGGGCGAACCTGGCTAGGATATTTCATCTTTTTACACACGGATTGCGCAGTGCCCCGCTTTGTGCGAGCCATCCCGGCGTTGCAAGTTTGGGTTATTGCCCCGGTCCCCGTAATCCCGACCTGGATCAATCGCCTGTACACGATAGTTGACAGACAGCGCCCGTCCGTCTACTAAAGTAGTCATGCGCGCCCTCAAGACTACCATGGAATTTGATAGCTGGATGGCTGGTCTGAAGGATCGCGCTGCAGTGGCCCGCATTCGCGTGCGGCTTGATCGTCTGGCGCTGGGCAATGCCGGCCAGTGCCGCAATCTGGTGGGTGGCGTGTCGGAACTAAAGGTGGATTTCGGCCCCGGCTATCGGGTCTATTTTACCGAACGTGCCGGGGAAATTATCATTCTGATCTGCGGTGGTACCAAGCAGAGACAGCAGGCCGATATTGCCCGTGCCATCGCCCTTGCAAAGGAAATTTGACCATGGCTCTTGCTCTCAAAAACTATGACGTTGCCGAACATCTCGACAGCGAAGATGAACTCCGCCGCTATCTCGAAGCCGCGTTCGAAGATGGCGATGCCACCGTCATTGCCCATGCGCTGGGCAATGCAGCGCGCGCGCGCGGCATGACAAAAGTGGCCGCCGAAGCCGGTATCAGTCGGGCCGGCCTGTACAAGGCATTGGGCGAGGGCGGAAATCCATCGCTGGAAACACTTTCTTCCATCCTGCGCACGCTGGGAATGCGTCTGTCCGTGACCGGGGGCAAATCGTAAGCCAGCAAGTTTGGGGGTTATTGCACGTGTCAGCGTAATTCTAATTCCACCCGGCAATTCGGCAACTTGCGGAAGAAATCCATGACCTCGCGCCGCTTGAGCGCGCGATTGAGCAGCACTTTGCCCGCATCATCAAGGCAATGGACCTGAAACACATGCTTGGCCAGATCGAGACCAA
>JALYHR010000107.1 GCA_030776465.1 Pseudomonadota bacterium | reverse complement strand
CGCACGATCTCCAGATTGGGCAGGGCGTTGAGCGCCGTTTCCACCTCGGCGGAAAAGGCATCGCGATCCACCGCCAGCGCCGATCCGGCGGGCACCCGCGCCTTGTCCGCAGCCGCCATGACCAGCGAGTCCAGTTCCCGCATTTCATGGTGCAACAGGCCCACCGCGTTGCTGGTGTCATCGTCCGAACGCAGGCTGTTGGAACAGACCATTTCGGCCAGCGCGTCGGTCTGGTGGGCCGGGCTGCGTTCTCCTTCCGGGCCGCCGCGCATTTCCGACAAGCGCACGCGAATTCCACGCCGGGCAAGCTGCCACGCCGCCTCGCTGCCGGCCAACCCGCCGCCGATGATGTGGATGTCATGGGTCATCGCGGATTACTTCAGTTCAGGGAGATCGGGCGCGCCATCCGCCGCGCAGGTGAGCGGGCCATGCCACAGAACTGCGGTCAGTGGCAGGCTGGCGTAGATATGCGGAAACATTTGCCCGCCGCGCGACGGTTCCCAGCGGATGGTATCGCCCAGTGCCGTCAGATCCACCCCGGCGAGATGCAGGCCGGTTTGTTCCGCGAAGTGTTTCGCCAGCGTTTCCGGCAATTGCTCCGCCGTCGACAAATGGATGTAGCCATCCGCCAGATCGACCGGCGCTCCTGCAAAGCTGCCTTCGGCTAATAGCTGGGCCATTTGCGGCGCGGTCAACACCTTCCAGGCGACAGTCATGCCTCGTCCGGTGCAGCCGCCGCTTCATCGCTTGGCTCGCCTTCGTCGGCCAGACGCACCGCGCTGACGACATGCTCATGATCGGCGACATTGAACAAGCGCACGCCCGCCGATCCGCGCCCGATCACGCGCAGGCTGGTCAGGGGGAGCCGGATCAGCTTGGCCTGATCGGAAACCAGCATCAATTGATCGGCCTGGACCGCCGGGAAGCTGGCCACCACCGGCCCATTGCGGGCTATATTGTCGATATTGGTGATGCCCTGGCCGCCGCGCCCGGTGCGGCGATATTCATAGGCCGACGACAGTTTGCCATAGCCATTGGCGCAGACCGTCAGGATGAACTGCTCGCGCGCTGCCAGTTCGGTTATGCGGTGGGCGGACAACGAAGCTTCGCCTTCTTTTTCGCCCTTCCAGGCTGCGAAACGCAGATATTCCTCGCGTTCTTCCGAGGTGGTGCCGACGCGATGCAGGATCGACAGTGAGATGACTTCGTCGCCTTCTTTCAAAGCCATGCCGCGCACGCCGGTCGAGGTGCGGCTGGTGAATTCGCGCACTTCGTCGGCGGCGAAACGGATCGCCTTGCCCTGGCGGCTGGCGAGCAGCACATCGTCGGTTTTTTCGAGTAGCGCCACGCCAATCAAGTGGTCGGCATCACCTTCTTCAAAACGCATGGCGAATTTGCCATTGGATGGGATATTGGCAAACGAATCCATGCTGTTACGGCGGACATTGCCCTTCGCGGTGGCAAACACCACGCTGAGCCGCCCCCATGCACTTTCGTCTTCGGGCAGCGCCAGCACGGTGGCGATAGTCTCGTCCTTGTCCAGCGCGGGCAGCAAATTGACGATCGGGCGTCCGCGCGTCGTTGGGCCGCCTTCGGGCAGTTTCCAGACCTTGAGCCGATAAACCTTGCCTGCGGTCGAGAAGAACAGCACCGGGCTGTGGGTCGAGGTGACGAACATCGTCGCCACCGCGTCCTCGGCCTTGGTCGCCATGCCCGAGCGCCCTTTGCCGCCCCGGCTTTGCGCGCGGAAGGTCGATAGCGCGGTGCGCTTGATATAGCCGTCGAGCGTGACCGTCACGACCATGTCATCGCGCTCGATCAAATCTTCATCGTCGATGCCGTCCCAAGCCGGCGCGATTTCGGACACGCGCGGCGTGGCGAACAAGTCGCGCACCGCCACCAGTTCGTCGCGCATCACGCCGTATAGCTTCACCCGGTCGGCCAGAATCGCCAGCAGATCGACGATCACTTCGGATAGTTTCTGCAATTCATCGCCGATTTCATCGCGGCCCATCGCGGTCAGGCGGTGCAGGCGCAAGTCGAGGATGGCTTTGACCTGGAGTTCGGACAAGCGATAGGTGCTGCCCGACAGCGTATCGATA
Source organism: Pseudomonadota bacterium (assembly GCA_030776465.1). Lineage (GTDB taxonomy): Bacteria > Pseudomonadota > Alphaproteobacteria > Sphingomonadales > Sphingomonadaceae > Novosphingobium. The sequence goes on along the minus strand of JALYHR010000107.1, from coordinate 47,285 downwards.
TCGTCTTCGATCGCTTCGACGAGGCGGATATATTGCGCGATTTCACCGATCGGCCATTCGCGTTCCAGCAATGCGGCGCGGGCGGCGGCGGGATTGCGGGCACCGCGAATGATACGCACCACCTCGTCCATATTGGTGACGGCGATGACCAGGCCGAGCAATATATGCGCCCGGTCGCGGGCCTTGTTCAGTTCGAACTTGGTGCGGCGGGTGATGACTTCCTCGCGGAAGGCGATGAAGGCGGCGATGATGTCGCGCAGGGCCAGCGTCTCGGGACGGCCGCCCCGGATCGCCAGCATGTTGGCGGGAAAGCTCGATTGCGCCGGGGTGTGCCGCCACAATTGGTTAAGCACGACTTCGTGGGTGGCGTCGCGTTTCAGTTCGATGACGACGCGCACGCCCAACCGGCTCGATTCGTCACGGATGTCGGATACGCCCTCGATCCGCTTGTCCTTGGCGGCCTCGGCGATTTTTTCTACCAGGCCCGATTTGCCGGTTTGATACGGCATTGAAGTGAGGACGATGGCGCGGCGTTCGCCCCGGCCTTCCTCGATTTCGTAGCGGCAGCGTTGCAGGATCGAGCCCCGTCCGGTGAGGTAGGCTGAGCGCGCGCCTGCCGAGCCCAGGATGATCGGCGCGGTGGGGAAATCCGGACCCGGAATGATCTCGAACAATTCCTCGGTGGTGATCGCCGGGTTCTCGATGAAGGCGAGGCAGCCGGCGATCACTTCGCCAAGATTGTGTGGCGGGATATTGGTGGCCATGCCGACGGCAATGCCGCCCGCGCCATTGACCAGCAGATTGGGAAAACGCGCGGGCAGGACATGCGGTTCGCGGCGCGAGCCATCGTAGTTATCGACGAAATCGACGGTATCCTTGTCGAGATCGTCGAGCAGATAATTGGCTACGCGCGCCAGTCGCGCCTCGGTGTAACGCATCGAGGCTGGCGGATCGGGGTCCATCGAGCCGAAATTACCCTGGCCGTCGATCAGCGGCACGCGCATCGACCAGTCCTGCGTCATCCGCGCCAATGCGTCGTAGATCGCGGTGTCGCCGTGCGGGTGGTAATTGCCCATGACGTCGCCGACGATCTTCGCCGATTTGCGATATGGGCGACCGGCGACCATGCCGCCTTCCTGGCTGGCAAATAGAATGCGGCGATGGACCGGTTTCAAGCCGTCGCGAACATCGGGCAGCGCGCGCGCGACGATCACGCTCATCGCGTAATCGAGGTAGCTCGCTTTCATTTCGTCGACGATATCGACGCGGGTATATTCGCCCGATGGGACCGGCGGATCAAGGATTACGGTGTCGTCGCTCACTCAGTTATGGCTTTACTATTCTGGAGGGAAGTGATCGCCCTTGCCCTAGGCCATTGCATTGGGCAAGGCCAGCGGCACAGGCCCGGCAACCGCGATGCTTTGGCTTTTTCCACGCCTTTGGCTGAGCGCGCGCAAAACTGCACCCGAAACCGCGATGATGTTCAAAAACCGTTCAGGCGGCGCGGTAGAGGGAACAGGCGGTTGCAAAGCCTGCGTTTCATTGCCAGTAGCGATGACGAGAATCTGGGCGGAAATCGCCTATTGCCCCCGGTGGGTTTGAGGAGTGCCAATTGATGACTGTCAATATCCAACCGTATTTCAGCCAGCGTTATATTCGTCGCGCGCTGGCGCTGGCTGCCAGCACCACCGCACTGGCCCTGAGCGCCGCCCCGGCCAATGCCAAGGAGCAGCCGGGTGCGCCCAAGATCAGCCTGTCGGCCAAATTCGGGCCGGTCTATTCCGATTTTGCCAAGAAGCTTGAGGCCGACAAGGCGCGTCCCGACATCCTGGCTGCTCAGCAGGCGGCCAAGGCCGTCACGACCGAGGCTCAACAAAAGGCCGCGCAAATCCAGCTTGCCGGACTGGTCGCAGCCGAAAAGGCCCAGCTCCCGTCCGTGGTCGCCGCTGCTGTGACGCCCGACGATCATTACGCAGCGGGGCAACTCGAGCTGACGCTCGGGGGCATCGCGCTTGATACCGCCTTGCAACGCCAGGCGCTGCTGGACATGATTGCAACGGGCAAGGTCGGCCCGGCCGATACTGCCAAATTCCAGTTTTATATCGGCAATTTCGCGCGTGACGCTGGCGATTATCCCGCCGCGATCACGGCGCTGCAGGCCGCGATCGCGGCTGGTTACACCGAAAACCAGATCGATGTGCTGCTGGCCGATACCTATCTGAAGAACCATCAGATCGACAAGGGTCTGCCCGCCCTGCAACACGCCATCGACGTCCAGAAGGCATCTGGCCAGCCGGTGCCGGTGTCCTGGTATCGCAGCGGTGTGGTCGCCGCTTACAACGCCAAGCTGGTTGGACCGACGCTGTCGTTCGGCACGGGCCTGATCCAGCAAGAGCCGACGCAGAAGAACTGGTCGCTGCTGCTGCAAGTGGTGCAACGGGTTGCGGGCTATTCGCCGCAGGAAGAGCTGGATTTGATGCGGCTGATGGGCCGCACGCATTCTTACGGGCAAAAAGAGGACTATCTCGAATACATCCAGGACGCGGACGCCCGTCGTTTCCCGGGCGAAGTGCTTGACGTGATTGCCGCAGGTGTCGCGTCGGGCATGCTGCATGGGACTGAGACTTCGATCGTGGAAGCCAAGGCAGTCGCCAGCAGCAAGGTCACAGCCGACCGCGCGTCCTTGCCCAGCCTGTTTCGCGACGGCCGCGCACCAGGCGCCAGCGCCGCGACCACTTCGGCAGCAGCCGATGCCGCGCTCAGTTATGGGCAAGCTGCCGAGGCACTGGCTTTGTACAAGATCGCCTTGGACAAGCCCGGCGTCGAAACGGCTCGCGTGCTGACCCGGATGGGTATCGCCCAGATCGATACCGGCGATTACACGGGGGCGCAGGCCACTTTCGCCAGAATCACCGGGCCGCGCGTGCCTTTGGCCAAACTGTGGACGATTTACGCGGCCGAGAAGGCTGGCGGCAAGTAGGCGCGCGTCCGGGGGTGGTGCCCCGGACTGGATTTAACCGACCGGCGCGAATTCGCCGGTCGTCTCGTCCATCAGATGCAGCAGTCCGTCTGAAATCGCAAAGAACGCGCCGCGCAGTCTGAGGCTGCCGTCGCGTTCGGCGCGGCGGATGCAGGGGAAGGTGCGCAGGTTGGCAAGGCTGACGCGCACCCCGGCCAGCTCCATGGCCCGTTCGGCTTCGCGGCTGGTGGTGCCGTAGCGCGCTGCAATCGGCTCGCGGGCTTCATCGAGCATCGAGATCCAGTCGGCGATGAAGCCACCTTCGCCCGGTTCGGTGCCGTGCAATTCGCGGGTCAATGCCGCTTTGCAACCGCCGCATCTGCCGTGGCCCATGACCACGATTTCTTTTACCTTCAGCACCTGCACCGCGAATTCCAAGGCCGCCGATACGCCGTGAAAGCCGGGCGTGGTCTCGAACGGCGGGACCATGGCGGCGACATTGCGCACCACGAAAGCCTCGCCGGGGTCGACGTCGAAAATTTGCGCAGGATCGACGCGGCTGTCGGAGCAGGCGATGATCAGCACTTCGGGCTGTTGCCCTTCGCGCAATTCTGCCCAGCGCGAGCGCTTGTGCGCCCATGATTGTCCGCGAAACCGGTGATAACCAGCGATCAGCCGGTCGAGTTGGGGGGTGTTCTCTGCCGTCATGGCGCCTCAATGGCTTTGCGTGCCGCGTCTGGCAAGAGGCATGATTAACTCTGGAATGCGCAGGCGGTTCGGCCTATCTGGGCACGATGAACGATCTTTCAAATGCCCCTGTGGGCGCGCCTGCCGCAGACCAGGTTCATCTCGAACAGGCGGCGCGGCAGCGCAAGCCTGACTGGATCCGCGTCAAGGCGCCGACCAGCAAGACCTATGGCGCTACGCGCGACCTGATGCGCGAGCTGAACCTCAACACGGTGTGCGAAGAAGCGGCTTGCCCGAACATCGGCGAGTGCTGGAGCAAGAAGCACGCGACGGTCATGATTTTGGGCGATGTCTGCACCCGCGCCTGCGCGTTCTGCAACGTCAAGACCGGGATGCCGCGCGCAGTCGACGTGGCTGAGCCTGAACATGTCGCCGAGGCCGCCGCGAAACTGGGGCTGGAGCATATCGTCATCACCTCGGTGGATCGTGACGATCTGCCCGACGGGGGCGCCAGCCAGTTTGTCAAGGTGATCGAGGCGCTGCGGCGGACGACGCCAGGCACGACGATCGAGATTCTGACCCCGGATTTTCGCAACAAGATGTTGCCTGCAGTCGAAGCGATCGTGGCTGCGGGCCCCGATGTCTACAATCACAACCTCGAAACCGTGCCTCGGCTTTATCCCACGATCCGCCCCGGCGCGCGCTATTATGCTTCGCTGCGCTTGCTGGAAGAGGTCAAGCGTCATTCGCCAACGGTGTTCACCAAGTCGGGCATCATGCTGGGGCTGGGCGAACAGCGGCTGGAAGTGCATCAGGTGATGGATGACATGCGCTGCGCCGGGATCGATTTCCTGACCATGGGGCAATATCTGCGGCCGACGCCCAGGCATACCGAAGTGGTGGAATTCGTGACGCCACAGGTCTTTGGCAGCTATGGTGCGATTGCCCGCGCCAAGGGGTTTCTGCAAGTCGCGGCGAGCCCGCTGACCCGTTCCAGCTATCACGCGGGCGACGATTTCCGCGAGATGAGGGCAGCGCGTGAGGCAAACCTGACCAGGGCGGCGCGCTGAGGTCATGCCGGGAATCGAGGAAACGCGGCGACTGCCTTACAGCGCCGAGCAGATGTTCGACCTGGTCGCCGATGTCGCGCGCTATCCGGAGTTCCTGCCGTGGGTGGTGGCGACGCGGGTGAAGTCCGATAATCCGTCTGAACTGGTCGCCGACATGCTGGTCGGCTTCAAGATGTTGCGCGAGAAATTCACCTCGCGGGTCAGCAAGCACCGCCCGGAAGAGATTCTGGTGCATTACATCGACGGGCCGATGCGCGACCTGGATAATCGCTGGCTGTTCCGACCGCTGGGCGCGGACGGTTGCGAGATCCATTTTTCAGTGAATTTCAGCTTTCGCAACGCGCTGTTCGAGAAAATCGCCGGGCAATATGTCGATCGCGCCTTCGGCAAGATGGTCGCGGCTTTCGAAGCGCGAGCTGCAGCGCTTTACGGCAGCAGCAATTCCAGCGCGATCAGCGTCGCCTGATGGCGGACAGCGGCACGGCTTGACCCGTCAAGCTGGCGTTCTTCGGCAATCACGGTCGTGCTGCCGCGTTCCGCCTTGGCGAATACCACCAGCCCGACCGGCTTTTGTGGCGTGCCGCCGTCGGGCCCGGCGATCCCGCTGACCGACACCGCGACATCGGCATTGCTGCGTTTGAGCACGCCCTGCGCCATGGCCCAGGCGCAAGCGACCGAAACCGCGCCAAACGTCTCGATGATGTCTTCCGAAACGCCGAGTAATTGTTGCTTGGCCTCGTTTGAATAGGTGACAAAGCCGCGATCGAAAACCGCCGAAGAGCCGGCTACTTCGGTCAATGCCGAAGATACCAGCCCACCCGTGCAGCTTTCCGCCACCGCCAGCCTGCGCCCCGCCGCGATATTTTCGGTGACCACGCGCTGCGCCAGGGCAATGATATCGGCCGGTAAAAGATGGGGTGGCAGGACGTGGTCCCCACTCATGCGGGGCACACGGCGATGGGTCCGATCTTTCGACCGGATCGGGTTCCCAGGCCAACCGCCAGAGCGATTATGCCGGCGGTACTTTCGGGTGGCAGCGGGCTGAGCAACTGGACCAGACGGTTGACCGCAGCACAGCGTTCTACCGGGAGCGCGTCGGTCACTTTGGCGGCGATGGCGGTATCGACGATCTGTTGCATCGAATTCTCGGACAACCCCTTCATCAGGCCGCCACCGCCGAGATTAGCCCCTGCAAGCTTGAGGAAAGCGGCCTTGGCGGCTGGCCACGCGGCTTCCTTGGCTTCGCCATAGCGCGCGGCGAGTGCGGCGCCATCGGTCGTCAAAAAGGCATCGCCGGGCAGCGTGGGGGCGCAGCGTTGAACGGTGCCCATAATGACGCTGGGCAAGGAATAGGTGGCCAGCGCGGTGAATTCCGGCGCAGTCAGGCAGGGCGGCTCGGCAGCGGACGCCACGCCCGGCAATATCGCGGCGGCGGCAGCGATCGCGAGCATGGCGGTCCTGACTGCTTGCCGGGTAACATCGTGCAAAAACAACATGATTGCGACTCCGTCGATTATTTCCGGATTACCGTGGCCACGGCCTGTGCGGCGATGCCTTCCGACCGGCCCGTAAACCCGAGCTTTTCCGTGGTCGTGGCCTTGACGCTGACGGCGCCGATGTCAACGCCCATGATCCGGGCCAGGCTTTCGCGCATGGCATCGCGATACGGGGCAATTTTAGGGGCTTCGCAGATGAGAGTCACGTCGATTTGACCGATGGCATAACCGGCTTGGCGCACGAGGTCGGTCGCATGGGTCAGAAACCGGTCGGAGGAAGCGCCGCGCCAGTGGGAATCGCTGGGCGGGAAATGCTGGCCAATGTCGCCGGCCGCCACCGCGCCAAGCAAGGCATCGACCACCGCGTGGATGGCGACATCGGCGTCGCTGTGCCCGGCAAGGCCCTGGACATGCTCGATCCTGACCCCGCACAACCACAGTTCTTCGCCATCGGCGAGCCGGTGAACATCGTAACCGGTGCCGACGCGGATCGGCAGCGCGGCGAGCGCCAGCGGCTGCGTGGGCACGAAATCGCTCGCATATGTGAGTTTGTGCAGTGTTTCGTCGCCGTCGATCAAGGCAATCTCCAATCCGGCGGCTGCGGCCACCTGGGCATCGTCTCCGGCATTGGCGGGTCCGTTCCATTCGCGGTGCGCCGCCAGAATATCGTTATAGCGGAACGCTTGCGGGGTCTGGACCCGGCGCAGCAGTTCGCGATTGGCAGTCGCGCCCATGAGTTTGTCTTTGCCTCCGGAGCCTGCCTGTGCGGGTTCGATGAAGACCATGCTGTCGGTGACCGGCAGCACCGGGATGGCACCGGGATGGGATGACAGCGCGGCCATCAGCCGTTCGATGACGTCGATGGGGATGAGCGGACGCGCGGCGTCGTGGATCAATACCCAAGCGGGTGCGGCCTGCACCAGCGCCTCCAGGCCGGCGCGCACCGATTCCTGCCGCGTCGCGCCGCCGGTTATGAAGCGAATATCGGCGATCTCGGCCAGGGCGGCAGCAGCGACCGCCTCTGCGCCAGCCGGGATGACGACGATGATCGGTGCCGCTCCTGCCAGGGACAGCGCTTCCACCGAATGGCGCAGCACGGGCTTGCCGCGAAATGGCGCAAATTGTTTGGGCAGGGGCTGGCCCGCTCGTAATCCCTGGCCCGCCGCGACCACGACGCCAGCCATGACGGGGGCCATTACCGGCTGAGGCACCGACGGGGACGGATTGGGGGGGGTGTTCATGCCGAATGCGGGTAATCGCTTGCCGCCGCTGGAGCAATCCACTATGCGCTGCCTGTTTTTTAGGCATACACGCATGTTCGACCCGATGAGTGCAACGCCCGCAGCGCCAAAGCTGGCTTCGATCCGGATCGGGCCGGTCGTGGTCGATTGCCCGGTAATCCTTGCGCCGATGACCGGGGTGACCGACATGCCGTTTCGCAAGCTGGTGCGGCGATTCGGCTCGGGATTGAACGTGACCGAAATGATCGCCAGCCCGGCGATGATCCGTGAAACCCGCCAGTCGCTACAGAAATCGGCCTGGGACGCGGTGGAAGAGCCGGTTTCCCTGCAATTGGCAGGCTGCGATCCGTGCGAAATGGCCGAAGCTGCCAAGCTGAATGCCGATCGCGGCGCCGCGATCATCGATATCAATATGGGCTGCCCGGTGAAAAAAGTTGTCAGTGGCGATGCCGGGTCGGCGCTGATGCGCGATTTGCCGTTGGCCGCGCGGCTGATTTCGGCGGTGGTGAACGCGGTCGATGTTCCGGTCACCGTCAAGATGCGCATGGGCTGGGATCATGCCAGCCTGAATGCGCCCGAACTGGCCCGGATCGCGCAGGATCTGGGCGCGCAGATGATCACGGTCCATGGCCGCACCCGCAACCAGATGTACAAGGGAGAGGCGGACTGGGGTTTCGTGCGCGGCGTCAAGCAGGCGGTATCGATCCCGGTGATCGTCAACGGTGACATCTGCGGTCTGGGTGATGTCGCCCGCGCGCTGGAGTTGTCGGGCGCGGACGGGGTGATGATCGGTCGCGGCGCCTATGGCAAGCCGTGGCTGCTGGGCCAGGTCATGCATTGGCTGCGCCATGGCAGCCACTTGCCCGACCCCGATATCGATACGCAATACAGCCTGATTACAGAGCATTATCGGGCGATGCTCAGCCATTATGGCAGCGAAACCGGGGTCAAGATCGCGCGCAAGCACCTGGGCTGGTACACCAAGGGACTGCCCGGTTCGGCTGAGTTCCGCAATCGCGTCAATTTCGTCGACTCGGCGCCGGGAGTATTGACCGCGTTGGACGAATTCTACACGCCGTTTTTGCAGCGGCGGGCCGCCTGAACATGCGCAACGCGGGGCCTGACCCCCTGAAGCAACTCGCCAGCCTGCCGGTCGCGGTGATACTGCTGGGGCCAGGTCAAGTGATCGCCTCGGCCAATCCCGCCGCCGAGCAGTTTCTGGGCCAGAGTTCGCGGCGATTGGCCGGACGCCTGCTGCTGGAGACGTTGCAGTTCAACCAGACCCGGCTGATCGAGCGGATCGTCGAGGGCGATGCCCAGATCTCGGCTCGCCAGATCGACGTGAACGTCGTGGGTGTGGGTACCCGCCGGATCGACTTGACGATCGCCCCGGTGGTGGACATGGCTGGCTGGCAAGTGGTGACGCTGCACGACAGTACCGCCGCCGACGCCATCGGTGAGGCGTTGATCGGCCGCGACACCGGTGTGCTGCAGGCGCCCGAAATCCTGGCGCATGAGATCAAGAATCCGCTGGCCGGGATACGCGGTGCCGCGCAATTGCTGGCCCGCAAGGTCAATCCCGCCGACCGCGCACTGACCACCCTGATCGCCGATGAAGTCGACCGCATTGCCAAGCTGATCGACCAGATGCAGACGTTGAGCCAGCGCACCGCAGAGCCGGTTGGGCCATGCAACCTGCACGAGGCGATCCGCCACGCCTGTGCCATCATGACCGCCGCCAGCCAGGACGCACCCCGCATCGAAGAGGAGTTCGATCCATCGCTGCCGGTGGTGCTGGGCAGCACCAATGGACTGGTGCAAGTGCTGCTCAACCTGCTGGCCAACGCCCGTGACGCAAGTCTGGAGCGGGTCAGACTGGACGGATCCGGCCGCGATGGCGCCAGACCGCGCGTGATTGTGCGCACGCGCTTTGCCAGCGGTTTGCAATTGCACATCACCGGGCGCGGCAAACCGGTGCGCCTGCCGATCGAACTGCGCGTCAGCGACAATGGCCCCGGCGTCGATTCGGCGATGCGCGAGCATATCTTTGAGCCCTTTGTGACGACCAAGAAACAGGGACAGGGGCTGGGCCTGGCGCTGGTCCGCAAGCTGGTCGGCGACATGAACGGCCGCATCACCTACGATCGCGACGATGGCGCGGGCTGGACCCATTTTCGCCTGCATCTGGCAGTCGCGCCGCGCGCGGCGGCCGGGGTCGTGGCGGGGAACGCCGGATGAGCGTGCTGCTGGTCGAGGACGACGAATCGATCGCGATCGTCATCACCGCCGCGCTGGCGGCCGAGGGTTTCGACGTCGTCCATTGTGACAGCATTGCCGGGCGCAACGCTTTGCTGGCCACGCAAACTTTCGACGCGCTGGTCACCGACGTCATGCTGGCCGACGGCGATGGTATCGACAGCCTGGGCCCGGTGCGGGCGATGCATCCGACGATGCCGATCATCATCCTGTCGGCGCGCAATACGCTGGATACCGCAGTCCGGGCGAGTGAGACCGGGGCTTTTGAATATTTTCCCAAGCCCTTCGATATCGAGGAACTGGCGCGAACAGTACGCCAGGCGGTGGGTGCGGGCGGCTATCGCAATAACGGCGAGCCCGACGAAGCCGGAACCCAGGGATTGCCGCTGGTCGGCCGCAGTGCGTCGATGCAGGCGGTTTACCGGATGATTACCCGCGTTTTACGCAACGATCTGACGGTTTTGATCCTGGGCGAATCGGGCACCGGCAAGGAATTGGTGGCAGAGGCGATCCATCAGCTTGGTCACCGCCGCGATGGCCCTTTCGTGGCCGTGAATACCGCCGCGATCCCGGCTGAATTGATCGAAAGCGAGTTGTTCGGGCACGAGCGGGGTTCTTTTACCGGGGCGGTATCGCGGCATATCGGCAAGTTCGAGCAGGCCAGCGGCGGCACGCTGTTCCTGGATGAGATCGGTGATATGCCGTTGCAGGCCCAGACCCGCCTGCTGCGTGCGCTGCAATCGGGCAGCATCCGCCGGGTCGGCGGGCGCGACGAGGTCCGCATCGATGCCCGGATCGTGACCGCAACGAACAAGAATCTCGAGCCGCTGATTGCCGCTGGCCTGTTCCGCGAAGACCTGTTTTATCGCATCAATGTCGTGCCGATCCACCTGCCGCCCCTGCGCGAGCGGTCCGACGACATCGAAGCCCTGGCCCGGCATTTCCTGATCCTTGCCGCCGCCGAAGGATTGCCGCGCCGCCAGTTATCGCCCGATGCCGTGGAATTGCTGCGACGCCAGCCGTGGCGGGGCAATGTCCGCGAACTGCGCAATGTCATCTATAGGGTCGCCTTGCTGGCGCGCGACGAGACCATCGAACCAGCCGCGCTGGAGCCGTTGCTGGTCCCCGGCCCGCGCGGTGGCGGCGTTGGCGAGGGCGGGGAAACGGGTTTGGTTATTGGCAATGGCCTCGATGCGGCGGTAACCGGCTGGCTGGTGGCCAACGACCCGCCGCAGGGGATGGTTTACGACAGCGCGCTGGCGGCGTTCGAGCGGCCGTTGTTTGCCGAGGTATTGCGCACCACCGGCGGCAATCAATTGCGGGCGGCGCAGATGCTGGGCATCAATCGCAACACGCTGCGCAAGCGGCTGGTCGAGCTGGCGCTTGATCCAGAGGTGTACCATAGCCGGAATTGAACAGTTTTTAGGGTGTACTTCGGCTTAAATAACCTTGCATTTCCGCCACAGTAGTGTTGTAACCGCGCAACGATGGCATCGCTGAGCATTCCTCGTATTCGCCGATGGCCCCGCTGGTGGCGGCGCATGCAAGTGGCGGTGCGGCGCGCTCAAATCTTTCCGTTGCTGGAAATAGTGGCGGTCGTCGGTTTTCTATTGGCCACGTTGACGACCTGGGCGGCGCTGAGCGATCAGGCTGTCAAGGGCGAATTGCTGCCATCGGGACTGACCGCGACGCTGCTGGTCGGTACGCTGCTGCCCGCGATGGCGATCCTGGTCCTGCTTGGCCGGCGGATGGCGTTGCGCCGCGCTACCGAAACCATGGGCGGAGTCGGGGGAGGCGGGACCGGGCGGCTGCATGTGCAACTGGTGTTCCTGTTCTCGCTGGTTGCAGCGATCCCGACCCTGCTGGTGGTGATCTTTGCCTCGTGGCTGTTCCAGTCCGGCGTGGAGTTCTGGTTTTCCGACAATTCGCGCGGGATGCTGGAAAATGCCAACAAGCTGGCGCGCGGCTATTACGAGCAGAGCCAGCGCGACGTCAGCAATCAAGCGACGGCCATGGCTTACGACATGCATAACATCCTGAGCCAGACCAAGATCGTCAGCCCGGAATTTGCCGAAGCTTTGTCGTATCAGGTGTTGCAACGCGGGCTGGACGAAGTGGCGATCCTGCAAAAGGCGCCGGATGGCAAATTGCGTACAGCGGCGATTGTCGATCCCCGGAAAAACGTCGCGGTGGAGCGGGTCACGCCGCAGGAGTTGCGCCGCATCGACGCGGGCGAGGCTATCGTGGTCAATGCCAATGCCGATCGTATCGAGGCGGTGACGCCGATCGACCGGCCTTCGGGGCTGTATCTTTATGTCGCGCGCACCTCGGACTTGCTGGCGTTGAGCCAGGGACGGCGAGCGGAAAACATCGTGCGCGCCTATCAAGTGCTGACGCAGCGCGCGCGGTTGCTGCAATTGCGATTTAACCTGGCGCTGTTCGTCGTGTCGCTGGCGTTGGTGGGCATGGCGGTGTGGTTCGCGCTGCGCTTTGCCGACCGCCAGGTGCAACCGTTGTATGAACTGGTCGGCGCGGCCCGCCGGGTCGGCAGCGGCAACTTTGCACTGCGCGTCGAGGGGCGTACCGGGGCGGATGAAATCGGGCTTTTGAACCGGGCGTTCAACCGCATGACCGCGCAGATCGAGCGCCAGACGCAGGCGCTGGTGAATGCAAACCATCAGTTGGACGAAAGGCGCGCGCTGATCGAGGCGGTGCTCGAATCGGTTACCGCCGGGGTGATTTCACTGGATGGCGGCGGCGCGGTGCTGTTGATGAACAGTTCGGCGCAGAAACTGCTGATAGGCCGCAACGTCGTTCCCCCGGAAGGTTGGCGTCTGGCTGAAATCGCCCCGCAAATCGCCGCGATGATCGACAATGGCGAAACGGCAGGCATCGTCCAGTATGGCAAAGCGGGCGAATTGCTGACCCTGGCGGTGAGGCTGACCGGCAGTCGCGGGGGCCATGTGATTACCTTCGAGGATATTACCCGGCAATTGGTCGATCAGCGGCAGGCCGCCTGGTCGGACGTTGCCCGGCGTATCGCGCATGAAATCAAGAATCCGCTGACCCCGATCCAGCTGGCGACCGAACGGCTGAATCGTCGCTATCGCAAGCAGATCCTGCTGGACGGCGAATTGTTCGATGAACTGACCGCGACGATCATTCGCCAGGTCGGCGATCTGCGCAAGATGGTCGATGAATTCTCGTCTTTCGCGCGTCTGCCAAAGCCGGTGTTTCGCGCGGAGGACCCGGTCGATCTGGCGCGGCAGGCGGTGTTTCTGCAAGAGGTGGCTCATCCTCGCATCGGTTTCGCCTTTGCCACCGTGGGCCAAATCGAGCGCATTGCCTGCGACCGTCATCAATTCGGTCAAGCCATGACTAATATTCTCAAAAATGCCATAGAAGCGATTGAAGCAAAGGCAAAAAATAGTGGTGACGATTATCGCGGACGGATCACCATCACGCTGCGACAGGATGATGTTACCGTGCAAATCGCCATTACCGACAATGGCATCGGCTTGCCGCAGGATCGTGAGCGGATCATCGAGCCCTATGTCACGACGCGCGAAAAGGGCACCGGGCTGGGTCTGGCGATCGTCAAGAAGATTGTCGAGGAACACGGCGGTGAGATGAATTTTGCGTCGCTGCCGGAGGGCGGGACGCAAGTGACGATGGGTTTTGCCCGTGACCCGCTGGCCAGTCACGGCATCGCCGCCACAGACATAAAAATCATGCAGTGAGGGAAATGATCGGATGCCCGCAACCAGTTCGCCCGAAACCAGTATGCCAGTAACTAATGTGGAGGCCGCATGGCGCTTGAAATACTGATCGTCGATGATGAAAAGGACATTCGCGACCTGGTCGCCGGTGTGCTCAGCGACGAAGGTTATGAATGCCGGACCGCAGGCGACAGCCGGTCCGCGCTGGACGCCATCGACCAGCGACGGCCATCTTTGGTTCTTCTGGATGTGTGGTTGCACGGCAGCCCGATGGATGGGCTGGAAGTGCTCGACGCGATCAAGCTGCGCGAGCCTGAATTGCCGGTGATCATATTTTCCGGCCATGGTAATATCGACACCGCCGTCTCTGCGATCGGGCGCGGGGCGATGGATTTCATCGAGAAACCGTTTGAAGCCGAACGCTTGCTGCATCTGGTGGCGCGCGCGACGGAAACCGAAATGTTGCGCCGCGAGAATGCCCGGCTCAAGCAAGGTGTGCCCTTCGGCTATGAATTTACCGGCAATAGCGCGGCCATCAACCAGGTCCGCGCGACGCTGAAGCGAGTTGCCAGCACCGGCAGCCGGTTGCTGATTTCGGGCCCGGCAGGCGTTGGCAAGGAAGTGGCCGCGCGGCTGCTCCATAGCTGGAGTTCGCGCGCGGATCATGCCTTTGTCAGTGTCAATTCGGCACGGATCACGCCCGAGCGCTTTGAGCAGGAGTTGTTCGGCGAAGAGTCCGGTGGCCAGTTGGAACGTGCCGGGCTGCTGGAAATGGCCGATGGCGGTACTTTGTATTTCGACGAGGTTGCCGACATGCCGTCGTCGACTCAGGCCCGGATATTGCGCGTGCTGACCGAGCAGAGTTTCGTCCGCGTCGGCGGCAATCGCCAGATCGGTGTCGATGTCCGGGTGCTGTCATCGAGTTCGCGCAACCTGGAAAAGGAAATCTCCGAAAAGCGCTTTCGCGAGGATCTGTATTACCGGCTCAATGTCGTGCCGGTGCATGTCCCGGCGCTTGCCGACCGGCGCGAGGATATCCCCCCGCTGATCGACCATTTCTTTGCGCGCTATGCCAATGACCAGGGGCTGACTCCGCCCACCGTCACCGCCGAGGCGATGGCGGCATTGCAGTCCTATGAATGGCCGGGGAACGTGCGGCAATTGCGCAATGTCGTCGAACGCACGGTGATTTTGACCCCGCGCGAGCGGATGGCTCTGATCGAGCCGGATATGCTGCCGAGCGAGATCACCAACAGCCGCATCTCGGGCGAACTGGGCATGCCGGCGTTGATGGGGGCACCGCTGCGCGAGGCTCGGGAAAATTTCGAGCGTGAATATCTCAAGGTCCAGATACGGCGATTTTCCGGCAATATATCAAAGACCGCCAGCTTTATCGGCATGGAGCGGTCGGCGCTGCATCGCAAGCTCAAGCTGCTCGGCCTCACCGATCGGCGAGATGAGGATGAAGAAGATTAGGACGTGTTTACAGTGGTATCGCCAAAATCGTCACTTTGGCAATTTTTCCGGTTTACGCTGCAACCGCGAACAACTACAGTCGTTGGGTATTTCGGTCGCGCATCGGGCGGCCAGATTGCGGACTGCATAAGCAGCCGCCAAAAATGGAGCATAACATGCCGGGACGTACCCTGACCGCTCGCCCCAAGGCCAAACCCGCCGCTGGCGAGGCGGCACCATTACCGGATCTGGCGCCCGATCTGGCGAAGGTCACTGTGCGGAGTGCCACGGCTCCCGTTCCTGCTGCGACCGCCGCGTCGACAAAAAGCTCTGCTGCAAACCCTGCCTCGGCCAATGCCAAGGGCCAGAATCTACAGGATCAGTTTCTAAACCTGCTGCGCAAGCACAAGACCCCGGTGACGATGTTTCTGGTCAAGGGCGTGAAGCTGCAAGGGATTGTCACCTGGTTCGACAATTTCTCGATCCTGCTGCGCCGCGATGGCCATTCGCAACTGGTTTACAAGCATGCCATATCGACCATCATGCCCAGTCAGCCGGTCGATGCCCGCCAGTTCCTGAACCCCGGCGAAGCTAACAAGAAGTTGCGGCTGTTGCAGGATGTCTTTTTGACCAGCGTCCGCAATGCCGGGGTGCAGGTTACCATGTTCCTGGTAAACGGGGTCATGTTGCAGGGGCGCGTTGCCGCCTACGATCTGTTCTGCCTGCTGCTGGAGCGTGATGGCTATGTCCAGATGGCCTACAAGCATGCCGTCTCGACCATTCAGCCATTGACGCCGGTCGATCTGAGTGGTGACTGGGAAGGCGAAGAAGATTAGGGGCGCCTGAGCATCTCAGAAAAGAAGGTTGATGCGGGAGAGAAGCCCTCGCGCGAGCAAAAGGGCGAAATGGCCCGCGGCGCTCGCGCTGTAGTCGTATGCCCCGAGATACGGGGCAAAAACGCCGGCGTCGATGCCCAGGCGCGGCTTGACGAAGCCAAGGGACTGGCGCTGGCGATCGGGCTGGTGGTGGCCGATGCCTTTGCCATTCCGATCCGTCAGCTGCGCGCCGGGACGCTGTTCGGCGAAGGGCAGATTGCCAATATCAAAGGCGCGTGCGAACAGCATGAGGCCGAACTGATCATCGTCGATGGCGCGCTGTCGGCGATCCAGCAGCGCAACCTGGAGGAGAAACTCGGGCGCAAGGTCATCGATCGCACCGGGCTGATCCTGGAGATCTTTGGCGAACGCGCGGTTACCGCCGAAGGGCGTTTGCAGGTTGAACTGGCTCATCTCGATTACCAGGCCGGGCGGTTAGTGCGCAGTTGGACTCACCTTGAACGCCAGCGCGGCGGCTTTGGTTTTCTGGGGGGGCCGGGCGAAACCCAGATCGAGGCCGACCGCCGTCTGATCCGCGACCGCATGGCCCGGATCAGGCGAGAGCTGGAACAAGTGCGACGCACCCGCGCGCTGCACCGCGACCGCCGGGAAAAAGCACCATGGCCGGTGCTGGCGTTGGTCGGATACACCAACGCCGGGAAATCCACGCTGTTCAATCACTTGACCGGGGCGAATGTCATGGCCGAGGATCTGTTGTTCGCCACGCTCGATCCGACCATGCGCAGCGTTCGCCTGCCCGGTATCGACAAGGCGATTTTGTCGGACACGGTGGGATTCATTTCGGACCTGCCGACGCAGCTGGTGGCTGCGTTCCGGGCCACGCTGGAAGAGGTAACCGCCGCCGACGTCATCATTCACGTCCGCGACATCGCCAACCCCGACAGTGCCGCGCAAAAGGCACAGGTGCTGGCCGTGCTGGCCGATCTGGGCGTGGCCGCAACGGACGCAGATGCAGCCGGGAAAGCGGACGCGGGGGCGAGTCTGCCTGTGCCGGTTATCGAAGTCTGGAACAAATGGGATTTGTTGGCACCCGATCGCGCCGCAGAACTGCGCGTGCAACAGGGCGTCAGCGACCAGATCGTGGTGCCGTTATCGGCCTTGACCGGTGAAGGCTGCGGCGACTTGCTGGCCGCCGCTAGCCGCCTGTTGACGCAGAATGCGCGCGAGATGGAGTTCGTGTTCCCGGTGAGCGATGGCCAGCGGATAGCCTGGCTGCACGCCCATGGCGAGGTTCTGGACGATGCTGAAGCGGGGGATTCTGGCGACGCGCCGGAACGCCGCATCAGGGTGCGGCTGTCGCCGCGCGCGCTGGGGCGATTTACCCGGCTGGGGACGCCTTCTCCAGACGCTTGACGGCTTGCCACAGCGCTTCCTGCTCATCCAGCGACAGTTCGGCGAAGTGTTGACCGCCGCGCCGCGCCAGCGTTTCCATGGCGCGAAACCGGCGCTCGAACTTGGCATTGGCGGCGCGCAACGCATCTTCGGCGGCGATGCCATGCGCGCGTATCAGATTGACCGCGGCAAACAGCAAATCCCCCGCTTCCTCGGCCTGGTGCTGGGGCGTTTCCGCCTCTGCCAGTTCGGCAATCTCTTCGGCCAGCTTGGTGGCTGGGCCAGCGCGATCGGGCCAATCGAAGCCGACTCGCGCGGCGCGCTTCTGCAATTTTTCGGCGCGCATCAGCGCCGGTAACGCCAGCGCCACGCCATCGAGCGCGCCCGCCGATCCCTGTGCGGCGCGTTCCTGCGCCTTCAGGTTCTCCCACCTTGTGTCAGGCGATGGTTGGGTGGCACCGGCTTCTCCGAAGATATGGGGGTGGCGCGCTTCCATCTTGGCGGAAATTGCTGTCGCGACATCGCCAAAATCGAAATGCCCCGCTTCGTCGGCCATGCGGGCATGAAACACCACTTGCAGCAGCAGGTCGCCCAATTCATCCTTCAGCGCCGCCAGGTCGCCCCGCGCCACGGCATCGGCGACTTCGTAGGCTTCCTCGATGGTATAGGGGGCGATGGTGGCAAAATTTTGCGCCCGATCCCATTCGCAGCCATGGTCTGGATCGCGCAAACGCGCCATGATCGCGAGCAGGCGATCGAGTGGTTGTGGAACTGGCGTCGTCATGCCTCGAACAAGACAGGTAAGCTGGCCGGTTGGCAAGGGGCGGATCGAGGGGTCAGGCGGATAGCGCCGTCTTGGGTATATGCGTGATCCGGCAGGCCAGGTCGAGTTCGCCCGAGGCGACGATGTAATGATCGCCGCCATCGGCGATGCCGGTGGTGAAGACGACATCGCGGATATAGATCTGGTGCTCGATGTCGCGGGTCAGTTCGGGGTTTGCCTCAAGCAGGGGGAGATGGTCGGTAGCAATGATCCTGGCGGGATCGTCCTGGTCGAGCAGCGTCCAATAGGTTCGGTAGATTCCGACGATCTCTTTGGGTTCGACGCCATGCCACAAGCTCAGCCAGCCGCGCTCCGTCAGGATCGGCGGAGCGCCGCCGCCGATCCGTGCCGTGGCGAGGGTGGCGGCATGAGAGCGGATGCCGGGTTCCAGATGCGGTTTCCAGTGAAGCGCATCGGGCGAGGTGGCGAGGTTGATCGATGGCCCGGCGCGCCATTCGCTGCCCGGCGGATAGGCGAAATAGAGATCGCCCATCGGCCGCGTCTGGGCCCAGTACTGACCGCCGATCAGGCCTTCGAAAATCAGCATGTCCTTGTTCTGATGGTCGAGCACGATGCCCGCAAAAGCCCAGTCGAGGGCGTTGTCGGAGGTGTAGAGCGTGGTCGATTGACGTTCGGGGCTGACCGAGCAGGTAGTCATCAGCCAGCGTTCCCCGACCTTGCTGATGCGCGCGTCCTCGACCCCGTAGCATTGGCAATTGTGTGAAGGCGAGATGGATTTGTCATAGTGGATCGCCACAATGTCCAGCCCGTCGGGGGTCAATTCGACGGGCAGCAGCCACGACAGCGAGGTCAGCGCCATGATTTTCCAGCCACCACTGCGCAGCATGAATTTGCGCGGATCGGCGGTATCGACGTGTTCGAGCGGCCAGGCGTCGAGGACATAGCGCGGGGGGCCGTCCGTATCTGTCCAGCGGATGGCGTGGACGTGGCCGTCCTTGATCGGCTGTTTCAGTGCCTCGGCGATGCGGACCATCATCAACAGATTGCCGTTGGCGAGGCGGGTCAGGCCGGGATTGAATGCGCCCAGCACATAAGTCTCGGCTTCCAGTTGGCCAGCAAGCGGCGAATGGCGCAGGTCGATATCATCGGGAACGAGCACCAGTCGGTCGATTTCGAATCCCATGACTTTCTCACCTGTTGCGCGCTCCCACGGAAAACGCCGGAGCGCCGCGTCGGTTGCCTGGCGCCGGTTGAGCGAGGTTGCCAGCCTTTCATGAGCAGACGCGGATGAAACGGGTCAGGTTTGGCCATGGATTTCGCCGGGCGTCGGGAAGGCGCGGGTCGATGGTGTCGGGACCGTCATGGGGACTAACCATCAAAGGGTCGGGGCGGTGGCGAAAATCGGCGCGCGGCTTCGGAATTATACATTATCCTGGGCACTTATCGAATTGCCAGCCGATTTCTGCCTTGAGAATGGAACGAGCCAATCTGCCGCAGCGGGCCATGCTAAAGAGCGATGCATGGGCGACGGGATGGGGTTGATCGAGATGGCTATCGCTGCGCGGGCTTGCGAAATGGCCAGCCCCGTCTTAACCGCCAGCTATGACTGACGTGGAAAATTCGCAGGTCCGAACGGGGCTGTCGGTGGCTGCCCTGCGGACCCAGCGCGGCGTCGGCGGCACCTTCGCGCCGTTCCGCTATCCGGCCTTTCGGGCCATCTGGATTGCCAATCTGGCGTCCAATCTCGGATCGATGGCGCAGTCGGTCGGTGCGGCGTGGCTGATGACCGAATTGACTGCTTCGCACCGGCTGATTGCGCTGGTGCAGGCCTCGGCGACGGTGCCGATCTTGCTGCTGGGGGTGTTTGCCGGAGCCATCGCGGATAATTTCGATCGCCGACTGGTCATGCTGGCAGCGCAGATCGGCATGCTTGTGGTCTCGGCAGTGCTGGCGGCGATGACCTGGGCGGGGCATATGACGCCATGGTTGCTGCTGGGCTTTACGTTCTGCGTGGGCATCGGCACTGCGCTGAACGCCCCGGCGTGGCAGGCATCGGTTCGCCAGCAGGTCGGGCAGGCCGATCTGCCGCAAGCCATTACGCTGAACACCATTTCGTTCAATCTTGCGCGCAGCGTCGGGCCGGGGCTGGGCGGGCTGCTGATTTCGCTGTGGAATGTTTCGCTGGCCTTCGCCGTCAATTCGGTCAGCTATCTTGCGCTGATCGTGGTGCTGTTATGTTGGCGGCCTGGTCATACGGCGCCGGAGCGCAAGCCGATGCTGCCCGCGATCGGCATCGGGCTGAAGTTTTGCGCGGGCGACCCGGTCATTCGCCGGGTGCTGGCCCGCGGACTGGCGATCGGCTTTGGCGTGGCCGGATATCAGGCGCTGGTGCCCGCGGTCGTGCGTGGTCGGTTGCACGGTACGGAGATCGACTATGGCATCCTGCTGGGCCTGTTCGGGGTCGGATCGATCTGCGCAGCGCTGTTTATCGGTCGGTTGCTGCGGCGATTTGGGGCCGAGGCGGTCATAACCGTCTCGACACTGGGTTTTATCCTGGCCGAAATGGTGCTGGCCGGAGCCCATTCCTTAGTCGAAGCGGCGCCCGCGACATTCATCGCTGGCGCCGGCTGGGTTACCGGGCTGACCACCATCAACGTCGCCATGCAATTGCGATCGCCCGACGCGATCATCGGTCGTTGCTTGTCGATTTATCAGGCGGTGACCTTCGGCGGCATGGCATTGGGGGCGTGGGTGTGGGGCTCCGTCGCCGATTGGCAGGATTTGCCGACGGCCCTGCATTATTCCGCCGCGTTCCTGGTGATCAGCCTGATCGTGCTGCGGAATATCGCGCCGATGCCTGATGTCCAGCCGGTACAAAAGCACCTTTGATCCGGCGGTTCTGCCGGGTGACCTGCGGATAATGCGGGGATGAGACTTAAGCATTGCTTTGCCAAATTGCCCCAAGATGCCGCCAGACGTGATCAACGGAACGATCCATGGACAGCAATCGCGGAATATTGGTGGAGCATGAGCGATCGGATGCCGATGCGCCGAGCTATGATCATGCCGCCCGCGATGAGGACATCGGCGAAGAACTGCCACCGGTGCCCGTGCGGCAGAATGAGCGCCGCATGCAGGTGCGCGCTTATAATCTTTGGACGAGCCTGCTGGGCGCGCGCGAATTTCCCGGCATCGCAGATCTGACGCGAACCGGCATACCGGATTTCGCTGGAAATGCGGTCCTGCTGGACTTTTCGGATGGCACGGAGATCCCGGCGGTGACGATGCTGGGGCAAAAGCTGGCCGAGGAATGCGGCGCAAGCGGGGCCATCGAACGCCTGAGCGACATCCCGACCAGTTCGCTGCTGGCGCGCATCACCGATCGCTATGGGGAGATTCTAGTTAATCGGGCGCCAATCGGGTTCGACACCGAATTTGTCAACCAGCGCGGCAAGACGCTGCTGTGTCGCGGGCTTCTTCTGCCATTTTCAGGCGATGGCGTAAGAATCGCGCATATCATGGGTGTCATCAACTGGAAGGAAATGGCGGACGCGACCGCGACCGCGACCGCCGGTCTGATCCGGGAACTCGAAATTGCTGCGCGCGACAAAGTGCCCGAAACTCCGCCACAACACGAATGGGCCGATGGTCCAGCGATGGCCGAACTTTTCGATTTGGGGGGTGCCCCATTTGCCGAATTCGATTATGGCGCTGGCGCGTCGGCCGCATGGATTCCGGCGGACTGGCTGGCTTCGGCGCGCGAACTGGCGCAGGGTGCCGAGGCTTTGCAAGATCGCAGCCGAGCCGCGCTTTATGCCGCGATCGGGCGGGCATGGGATTTTGCGCTGGCTGCCGAAGCGGAGCCACGGGCAATTGGCGAGATTGCGGCACGAGCCGGAGAGATCGCTGTCCCATCCCGAATTGGGGGGCAGGCGGGGGGATCGCTGATGCCGGTGGTCAAGCTGGTGTTCGGCGCTGACTGTGGCAAGGACCGGTTGACCGAATACGCGATGGTACTGGCCTGTGCCCGGCGCCGGGGATTGGGGATGGGCGAACTGGCCGATTTCCTTGCCGGGATACCCGGCGGGCTCAAAGGCGTTGTCAGTCAGGAGCGTAAGCTGCGCCGGGCTGAGGCCGAACAGCAGCCTGCCAGCACCCGTCGATCAGGATAACATTGATAGCACGCTTGGGTGAACTGCCCACAGTGTAGTGTTTCAGGTCATCGGGCGGCGAGTTTGCGGTGCTGCTCACGCGGCTTGCGCGGCAATTGGCGCGATAAAAGCCCTTGCCTTTCACATCGAGATGTGATGATGCGGCGGCATGTCCAAAGATTTGATCACACGCGTCACACAAATGGTTCGTTCTGGTGGGATGACTCGCGCCGGACTTGCCCGCGCTGCCGGGCTCCATGCCAACACACTGCGCGACTGCGGCGAACCGCAATGGAACCCTACCGCGGAGACGCTGGGCAAGCTCGAACGCTTTCTGATGACCAATGACGATCGGCCGGTGCTGGTGCCGATCGAAGAGATTATCGATGAAGCGCGCAATGGCCGCATGTTCATCCTGGTCGACGACGAGGACCGCGAGAACGAAGGCGATCTTATCATCCCGGCGCAGATGGCAACACCCGACGCCATCAATTTCATGGCCACCAATGGCCGTGGCCTGATCTGCCTGACCCTGACCCGCGATCGGTGTGAGCAGTTGGAATTGCAGCCGATGGTCCGGAAAAACGGCACGCCGCTAGGCACCGCCTTTACAGTGTCGATCGAGGCGCGCGACGGGATTACCACCGGAATTTCCGCCGCCGACCGGGCGCGCACCGTGTCGGTTGCCATCGATGGCACCAAGGGCAAGGCGGACATCGTCTCGCCCGGCCATGTTTTCCCGCTACAGGCGCGCGATGGCGGCGTGCTGGTGCGCGCGGGTCATACCGAGGCGGCGGTGGATATCTCGCGTCTTGCCGGACTCAATCCGTCGGGAGTGATCTGTGAGGTCATGCGCGACGATGGCGAAATGGCGCGGCTGGACAATCTGATTGCCTTTGCGCGGATGCACGATTTGAAGATCGGTACGATCCGCGATTTGATCTCCTATCGCCGCCGCCACGATCATCTGGTCGAAAAGCGCGCCGAAACGATGTTTGCCAGCCGCTGGGGGGGCGACTGGCTGGCACGAACCTATTTCAACAAGGCGACGGGTGAGGAGACTATGACCCTGATCAAGGGTCGGATCGATCCGACGAAGCCCGTGCTGGTGCGCATGCACGCGCTGTCAATCTTTAGCGACCTCCTGGGCGAGACGAGCGAGCGGGCGGACCTGATGCACCGCTCGATGGAAATCATCGCTGCAGAAGGTAGTGGGGTGATTGTCATTATCAACCGAGCGTCGAAGGATGCGATGTCGCGATCGATCGAGATCCGCGAGCGGTTCCGCGCAGGCGACACGCCACCGATCGAGGAATTGCGCGATTATGGCGTCGGCGCGCAGATTCTGGTCGAATTGGGCGTGCATGAGATGGTCCTGCTGACCAATACGCATCATTCGCTCATCGCGCTGGACGGTTATGGCTTGTCGATTGTCGGCGAACGCCACATCGACTGAAGCGGTGCTGTTTCACGCTTGGTATTACAGCGCCTTGTCGTAAATTACATATTCCTTGTTGATTTTGCTGTGAATCTCGCGGGCGATTGAGTTCATGCCCTGGTTGTCATCGAGAACCCAGCCGAGTTCGGCGCGTTTGCCTCCGTAATTTTCGACGCTGGCACGGCGGATATATTCGATCATCATGAAAGCGAGTTGGCTGGCGAGCCGTGAGGACTGCAGGCTCTTGCGGACGCCCATCAGCGGCACGCGAAGGTCGGCGGGTTTGGTTCGCCACAGCCACAAGCCCAGCTTGGCCCAGCCCAGCGGGGATGGCTTGCCGTTTTTGCCAACGGCGCGCATTTGCACCTGATTGAGATCGGGCAGGGTCATCATGAAAGCCACCGGCACGCCGTCGAGTTCAGCGACGCGGACGAGGTCGGCTTTGACCAGCGGCTTCAGCTTTTTGGCGGTATAGGCAATTTCACTGTCGGTGATCGGCACGAAGCCCCAATTGTCGCTCCACGCATCATTGAGGATGTCGAGGATCACGGCTGCTTCTTCGTCGAATTTCTTCAGAGCGACGCCGCGAACCTTGATCCGGCTGTTGCGTTCGCCCGAGGCGACGATGCGCTGGATCAGCGGGGGAAAGGGCCTGGTTATGTCCAGGTCGTAAGTGTACAATTTCTTGACCGGCTGGTAGCCATGCGCCTCGATCCATGGCTGATATTTGGGTGAATGGTGGCCCATCATGACCATTGGCGGGTGGTCGTGGCCCTTGGTCAGAAGCCCCGGCTCTTCCCAGACCGACAATGTCATCGGCGCCATCGCCCGCGTCATGCCTTCGCTGCGCAACCAGTTTTCGGCGGTGGCGATCAGTTCGGCGGCGATTGCTTCGTCATCGGCCTCCAGCGCGCCCCAATAGCCGCAGCCGGGCCCCATGCCCTGCGCGGCGGGTTGGGCGACCGCGAGTTCATCGATATGGGCAGCGATGCGACCGACCACCTTACCGGCCTCATTGGAACGTGCGAGAAATAGCTGGCAGCGCGCATGCTCGAAATAGGGATTGCCGCCGGGTGTGTATTTTTCCAGCTCCTCGGCGCGTAGTTGCGGCACGAAATTGGGATCATGCCGATTGCTGGTATAGACGAAATCGACGAATTCGGCGCGCTCGGCTTTGCTGGCCACCGGAGTGACGGTAAATCGGGTCATTCAGGAAGCTCCAGTCCGCCGTCTTAATCAGCGTTTGTGGCGGTGTTTTCGGGGCGAGCGGGCGACGCAGCTTTACCCGGCATAACGCGGCGACGCGGGTGCCCGCTGGCGATCCCGCCGGATAGCGCCTTTACCCAAGGGTAATTGGTCGCGACAGATTCGGTATAACCGAGATTGAATACGGTTGCGCTCCGCTGCGGACGGTCCTTTTTCTCATAATACGTGCCGAGGATGCGATCGAAGGCGTAATTGGTAATGCCATAATTACCGTCTTCATCGAAATAGTGATGTTCGTTGTGACGCTGCTTCTGGAATTGCACCCACTTCCACCTGGGCTTGAATGACAGATGCTGGATGCAATGCATGAACTCGTAATAGGCAGTGGTCAGGATGCCGGTTGCAAACGCGGCGAAAGCGCCGCCCCAGTGGCCATTGGCGCCGCCGATCAGCCAGCCCAGCGGTGCCGTGGCCAACAGAATCGTGGGCAAAGTGGTATGCAGGGCGCCGAACAGCACTTCGAGATGATTGGGATCCTGGTGGTGATCGTAGTGGATGCGTTTCCAGGTCGAGGCCAATGGCTTGATCCGGTACATCCATTGCCCATGCAGCACATATTGGTGAAGCAGGTGCCAGACCAGTGGGTAGACGACCAGCGCCGCCAGCACCGCCCCAGCCGTGCGCAGCGGCGATGCCGGTGTCAGCGCCCAGCCGACAATGCTGGCCACCGCGAGAGCGATGTAGGCCATGATCGTGTAATGCTGGAAATAGGCGGAAACGAGCTGTCGCAACGTCATCCGGTCGAGATAATGCGAGCGTTTCCAGAACGGCAGAGCGCTATCGTCAGGGATCGATTGCAGCGATGACGGGGACAGAGAAGGCTGGGGCACGGGGATAAATCCTGTGGTGGCGCGGCTTATCTAGCAGCACTGGAAGCCAAGAGCCATGGCAGCGCAAAGCTTTAGGGGTTTTTTGCGGCGGGATTGGGGCAGAAGCCGCCTGGTCGCAGCGGCGCTAGAGTTTTTCCGGTTAGGCTGCCAGCTTAACGTAAATCGAAAAAACGCTATTCCTCGGTTCGGATCAACACTGCTTCGCCAACCAGGAGAAACAGCAGAAATGGCGCCCAAGCTGCGATTAATGGGGGATATCCGCCAAAATTTCCGAGCGCCAAGGCGGCGTTGTCGATGACGAAATAGGTAAAGCCCAGCGCCATGCCGATTATCGCGCGGATCAGCAGCTGGCCTGAACGCGCCAGCCCGAATGCGGCTACCGCGCCGAGCAGCGGCATCAATAGCGCCGATAGAGGCCCCGACAGCTTATGCCACCATTTCCCTTCGAGTTCGGCGGTGCGCCGGCCATTGGCGCGCAGCGTATTAATTGAATAGCCCAGCGCGAACAGGTTTTCGCCATCGGCATCGACAGTGCTGATTTCCACTTGCGCGGGGGTCACGCCGCGCCCCACGACCAGCGGCGGAACCGGGCCCCCGGCCAGGGTTTGGGTGTCGAAACGGCGCGGTGCGTCCAGGAGCCAGCCTCCTGCGGGCCCGCTGATGGGCCTTGAGCTGCTTGAGGAGACATAGCGTGCATGCGGGCTGCGGATCTGTTCGAGGATCCTGCCCCGGGAATCACGGTGATACCAGGTCACGCCCGCCATCTGCATCTGCACGCCGGTGCCGCTGAGGCTATCGGCGGACAGGATGTCCGGGCCATCGCCCACATAGATGTCGCCATGGACGCCCTCTCCGGCCGGGAGGACGCCATATTGAGTCGATTGCCAGGCTTTCAGCCTCGTGCTGGCGCGGGTGACAATCCGTTCGTTAAAACTGAAACTGCATACGGACACCAGCATCGCGGTCATCAGCATCGGGGCCAATATCTGATGCGCCGACAGACCAGCCGCGCGCATGGCGATCACCTCGCTGTTCTGGTTAAGCGGCCAGAAGGTCAGCAAGGTGGCGAGAAGCACCGAATAGGGCACGAACCGTGCCACCAACTGGGGCAGACGCAGCAGTACATAGCTCCACAACTCGGCCTCGCCGTTGCCGGGATGGGCCAGGATCTTGCCGCTCTCGCCCAGCAGGTCCAGAAGCTGCAACACTATCACCAGCATGATCAGGACCGCCACGATGCGGCTGATGAACAGGCGTGCCAGATAAAAAGCCAGCGTGCGCGAGGGGAAAAATTCCAGATGCATGGCTCAGTTTGCCTGACTCTGGAGACTGGAACGACCCCGGCGACCGAGGCTGAAGCGGCGCGTGCCAGCGCGAAGCCATTGACCCAGGTTCGCCGCAAAAGTTTCCAGCGCCCCGATCGGCTGCCCGCCCGGCACATAGGCAATGCGCCAGTACATCCAGGCAATGATCGCGGCGAAAACCAAAAACGGCACCCACAGCGCCAATGCCGGGTCGATCCGGCCCAGCTCCGCCACCGACTGCCCGTATTCGTTGACCTTGTGATAGGCCACGACCATCACGATCGATACGAATATGCCCAGCCCGGAAGTCGACCGTTTCGGCGGGACCGCCAGGGCCACCGCCAGCAATGGCAGCAAAAGGATCATCACCACTTCGGCTAATCGGTAATTGAGGCTGGCTCGGACGACGACGCGATCCTTGGCGGAGGAGTGGCTGCTCCAGCCAATGCGCAGCAATTCGGGGAGAAAATATTCTCGCTCTATACCACCCCGTTTCCGGAATTTTTCAACGGCTGGCAAGTCGATGGGCAGGTCGTGCTGTGAAAAACCAAGCACGCGAGGGCTGAACCGCGGCACGTCCTGGATGATCTGCCCGTCTGTCAGCCGCAATATAACCGTATCCGGGTTTTGCCGCAGCGCCAGAAAGCGTCCCTGATGGGCGGTAATCGAAAGGATTTCGCCTTTTGACCCGGTGATTCGCACAAAAATCCCGATCAATTCGCGACCGTCGTCGCGGCTTTGTTCGATCCGCAACGCCAGGCGATCCTTGAGCGAGTTGAATTCACCGACCTTGATGGAAGCCCCGAGCGCACCTGTGCGCAGTTCGAATTCCATCCGTTCATAATAGTAACGCGACAGCGGCTGGACAAAGCCGACAATCACCAGGTTCAATGCGGCCAGGCCCATTGCCATCAGGTAAGGTGTTCGCAGCAGCCGGGTGTAACTCAATCCCACAGCCCGCATTACGTCGAGTTCGCTGGAGATGGCGAGCCGGCGGAAGGCAATCAGGACGCCCAGCATCAGGCCCAGCGGGATTGCGAGGCTGGCGTATTCGGGCAAGAGATTGGCCAGCATGCTGAATACCACCGAGACCGGTCCGCCTTCGGTAGCGACGAAGTCGAAAAGTTTCAGCATTTTGTCGAGCAACAGCAGCGACGCGGCGATCAGGAACACCGCCAGCATCGGCATCAGCACCTGCCGAAAAATGTACCGGTCTGTAGCAGTGATGAATGGCACGTGTGGCGCGGCAATCAGGCTGGCTCGGACGAGTCCGATGGTGGTTGCGGCGCGATCACCGATTGGCCGCGCCTTTTCAGAATATCATCCGGAAATGCAATTCTGGGCGGCGGAAGGGGTCACTTTCGATTGCCTGCGCTCTAGGCGGTCAGACCGCGCTGGGCAAGCAGCAACTCCGCCGGGTCGCAGAGCGGCGTAACGATCGACCTTGGCTGGTGCACGGCTGGCTGAATGAAAATTCAGGTTTGAGCCAGGCCACCAGGCATTTCCTGTTTACGAGGCGTGGACATTTGCCCACAGCCAGCCTTGGAGAATTGCATGAAAATTCTGGTGGTCGAGGATCAGCTGCGCCTCGCCGAGTTCCTGCGGCAGGCGCTGACCGAGCGCAGCTATACCGTTAACACGGTGAGCAGTTGCGCCGCTGCTAACGACGCCATCAGCGAGAGCTCCTACGACGCGGTGGTGCTCGATCTTGGCTTGCCCGACGGCAACGGGCTCGACCTGCTGGCGGAATGGCGCGCCAGCGGCTTTGTCGAACCGGTACTGATCCTCAGCGCGCGCGACGCGGTGGAGGACAGGATCAAGGGACTGGACCAGGGAGCCGACGATTACCTCGCCAAGCCGTTCAGCCTGCAGGAATTGCTGGCCCATTTGCGCGCGCTGCTGCGCCGCCAGGCGCAGGTCAAGCAGTCTATCCTCGAACGCAACGGCTTGCGGATGGATCTGGTCGGGCATCTCATCCAGCTTGACGGCCAACAGATCGACATGACCAGCCGCGAGTTCGCGCTGCTCGAAATCTTCATGCAGAATGCCGGACGCGTGCTGACCCGTTCGCAGATCACCGAGAAAATCTGGGCTTCGAATTACGAAATCGATACCAACCTGCTCGATGTCTACATGAGCCGATTGCGCGCCAAACTGGAACGGGGCGGGCGCCAGCGCTTCAAGACCGTTCGCGGCATTGGCTATCAGCTGCTTTAGC
The DNA here is from genome assembly GCA_030776465.1 of Pseudomonadota bacterium. Taxonomy (GTDB): domain Bacteria; phylum Pseudomonadota; class Alphaproteobacteria; order Sphingomonadales; family Sphingomonadaceae; genus Novosphingobium. Next base: position 18,183 of record JALYHR010000107.1, on the reverse strand, counting down.
GTCTTGCGACTTACGTCGAGTCGGTGCCAGGGCCGGGCGGGGGAGAGAGCTGGCACCGACTAAACCGGAAAGAATCTCAATGCGATCGATCGGCAACCGGCTCACGCTCTATTATGCGCTCGCGGCCAGCATCAGCGCCGCGGCGCTGTTTGCCACTGGCTACGCCATCCTTGAGGATCAGCTGATTCTGGGGCTTGATGCGCTGAATGTCGCAGAATTCCAGCAGTTGCGCATGCGGCTGGGCCCGGATTACCGGGCCTTGCCGCCGCAGGTGATCGCCAACCGCATCCGCGACACCGCCGAGGCTGGCTCGGCAATCTTCTTCATCGATGTCGACGAGCCAAGATCCGGCGTGGTGTTTACTTCGCGCAACCTCCACCACCGCGAAATTCCCGACATTCGTGGCAGCCATGTTTATAGCGCGCAACTGCCCGGCGCGGGCGAGGTGCGGGTGCAGGAGTTCATCCTGGCGCCATTCGACGTCACCATCGCCACCCCGCTGGCTCAGGTCCGGTCGAGCATGGCGTCCTATGCGTGGGTCTGCGCTGGCCTGCTGCTGGTCATGGTGTTCACCAGCGCGTTGATCGGGTTGGCGCTCTCGCGCCTGCTGCTGCTGCCGCTGCGTTTTATCCGCGAAACCGCCCAGCGCATCAATTCGGACAATCTGTCCGAGCGCATCCCGACGATGCACAGCCGCGACGAACTGGCCGACCTCGCCCGCCTGCTCAACCGGATGTTCGACCGACTGGAAAGTTCGTTCAACCAGATCAAGCGTTTCGCGGCCGAGGCCAGCCACGAGATCAAGACCCCGCTGTCGCTGATCCGGTTGCATGGCGAAAAACTGCTCGAGGACGAAAATCTCGGGCCCGCGCATGTCGAGGCGATCGTCGCCCAGCTCGATGAGGTGACGCGGCTCAACCAGATCATCGACGAGATGCTGTTCCTTTCGCGCGCCGAGGCCAATGCCATCCCGCTGCTGCTGACCCAGTCGGCGCCGGACGCGATGCTTGCCGCCTTCGGCCAGGACGCCCTGGCGCTGGCCGAGCATCATCTTCGGCGCTTCGAGCTGGAGATCGATGGGGCTGGCGTGATCGCCTTCGAGGAACGCTGGCTGCGACAGGTCTGGCTCAATCTCCTGACCAACGCGCTGGCCGCGACCCCCGTGGGTGGGCTGGTGACGATGCGGGCGCGCTATGCCGCAGACCGATGGATCGTCGACGTGATCGACGAAGGCCCCGGACTGGAAGAGAAGCACCTCGACCGCATCTTCGAGCGGTTCAGCCAATTCGGCCTGGCCGACGGTCCCTTGCGTGGCAGTGGCCTTGGCCTCGCCATATCGCGCAGCATTGTCGTCCTGCACGGTGGAACCATTATGGCCGCCAACCGACAGGATCGCATCGGCCTGGTGGTCACGGTCTCGCTCCCGGTGATTGCCAGCTAGAGTTTCCGTTAAGACGGCACCAGCCCGCGCCCCCGCCTGGTGCCGACTCGACGGCAGTCGGAAAGACTCTGAGTGCAAAGCCAGGATCGGTCGAAAGTTGCACCCAAACGGTGAGAGGGCGAAGGCAATGATTCGATCGACTTTGCACGAGCGCATGAGCGGTATACCGTGGTGCATTGGCATGCGTTCGCGGCCAATCTGGTGGCCAGCATTGCCGATCCGCGTGTGCGCGCCGCATTGCTTGGGGAGAATTGGTAGTGGCGCAAGTTATAATGCTTCGCGAATATGGTGGGCCCGACCAGCTCGAGCCGATGACGGTCCATGTACCGGCACCGGGGCCCGGCGAGATCAAGATTCGCCAAACTGCCATCGGCGTCAATTTTCACGATATCTATGTGCGATCAGGCAGCTACCGCACGCTTCCCCTTCCCGGCATTCCCGGCATCGAGGGGGTCGGCGTGGTCGAGCAAATCGGCCTGGATGTCGAAGGCATCGCGATTGGCGACCGGGTTGGCTATGTGTCCGGCAGTTATGGTGCTTACGCATCCGAACGGCTCTTTCCCGCCTCCCTCGCCATCAAACTGCCCGAAAGCCTCGGCGATCGACTGGCTGCTACCGTTCTGCTGAAGGGATTGACCGCGCACATGCTCGTGCGCCAGGTTCACCGCATCGGGCCGGACATGACCGTGCTCGTGCATGCGGCAGCCGGCGGGGTGGGACGGCTCGTCTGCCAATGGGCTGCCCACCTCGGCGCAACCGTGATCGGAACGGCTGGGAATCCGGAAAAGCAGTTGGTGGCCCGCGCCGCTTGCTGCGCCCATGTCATACCCTATCGCGAGGTCGATTTCGTATCGGTCGTCGCCGAATTGACCGAGGGCAAGGGAGTGGACGTCGTTTATGATTCCGTTGGCAAGGACACCTTCTCTGGTTCGCTGCAGAGTCTCGCTATATTCGGCCATCTGGTCAGCTTTGGACAGAGTTCCGGGGCAGTTGAACCGGTCAGGCTCGCCGATCTGGCGGAAAAGTCGAACACGCTGACTCGCCCGATCCTTTTCCACTGGTCGAAAGAAGGTCGACGCATCCGCGAAATGGCGCAAGAAGTATTCGCGGCTTTCGATCAAAACATTCTGTCCAGTGGTCCCGGGGAGGCTTACGCACTGAGCGGGGCTCAAGAGGCGCATCGCTCGCTAGAGGCAGGAACGAACAAGAGGCCGCTTATCCTGATCCCGTCTTGAGCCGATCGCTTGCAATTGAAAGGCTGGCGGCGGTTTTCTGTGCAGCTATAGGTCGAGGGGCAGTTCTGTCGTCGATTTGATCTCGGACAAGGCGACCATTGAGTGTATCTCCTGCACGCCCGGCACTCGCGACAGCTTGTCGTAGAAGAATCGCTCATAGGCCTCGATGTCCCTGGCAACGATTCGCAGCATGAAGTCCACGGTGCCCAATAGCACAAAACAATCCAGCACCTCGGGGAACTCGCGGATCGCGAGCGTGAAATCCTCCAGATTGGAGCGCCCAGTCGTCGTCAATTTCACCTGTGCGAAAATCTGCGCGTTGAGGCCGATCTTCCGCCGGTCGAGCAAGGCCACTTGCGCGCGGATATAGCCCTCCTCTTTCAAACGCTGCAGGCGCCGCCAGCAGGGGGCCTGCGAAAGGCCGACCAGCTCCGCTATCTCGGAAGTGGACCTGCTGGCATCCTGCTGAACCAGCGACAAAATTTTCCGATCAATGAGGCCTAGGTCGTCTAGCATAATTTATGCTTTCAGTGAAAATTATATATTAAATATATGCTATACAATACGTTACGGGCAATAAATAGCAATTTTTATCGAGAGATTAGCTGTTATCTTAGTCCAGCAGGAGCAGTGCAATGGTTGAACATTCAATTACGGCGATTTCCAGGAACGCCTTCACGTCATCAATGACGTGGATACGGGTGTTACGGGGCTTATCGCTATCCATTCGAGTGCACTTGGTCCAGCCGCAGGCAGGTGCCGGTTCTGGCACTATGCAACGCAGGCGGACCTGATCACGGACGCCGTGCGTTTGGCCAGGGCATGAGCTACAAGAATGCGCTGGCAGAGGCTTGCGGGCAATACCTCCTCATTCCGCTGAACGAGACAACCAATGAACTACCCGCACAATGACCATGGCTTCTATGTACCGCAACCGGTCGCCAGGCCGGGCGAAATGGTCGACTTTTCGCATCTGGTGATTCCAGCTGCCGGGAGCGTCGCAAGGCCCCCGATAGACGTCGATCCGGCCGACGTTCGCCAACACGCTTATTCGCTTGTCAGGGTGCTTGACGACGACGGCAACGCAGTGGGTCCATGGAACCCGGAATTGCCAGCGGAGGCATTGCAGCGCGGATTGCGCGCGATGATGCTGACCAGGGCCTATGACGCACGCATGGTTCGAGTCCAGCGCCAGGGAAAGACCAGCTTCTATATGAAATGCACTGGCGAGGAAGCGGTCGCGGTCGCCGCCGCCCTGGCGCTCGATCCCGGTGATATGTGCTTTCCGACCTACCGGCAACAAGGCCTGTTGGTCGCGCGCGACTGGCCGCTGGTCGATATGATGAACCAGGTTTATTCGAATAGCCGCGACCGGCTCAAGGGACGGCAGATGCCCGTGTTATACTCGAGCCGGGAAGCCGGTTTCTTTTCGATCTCCGGCAATCTAGGCACGCAATTTAGCCAATCTGTTGGCTGGGCGATGGCCGCGGCGTCCGACGATGACCCCCGGATCGCTGCAGCCTGGATCGGCGAGGGTGCGACAGCCGAGGGCGACTTTCATTATGCGTTGACCTTCGCGAGCGTTTACCAGGCCCCGGTCATCCTCAATATCGTCAACAATCAGTGGGCGATATCGTCGTTCTCGGGCATTGCGGGCGGCGAACGCACGACCTTTGCGGCGCGCGGGATAGGCTTCGGCATACCGTCGCTACGCGTCGATGGTAACGATTATCTGGCGGTCCATGCCGTAACCCGATGGGCCGCCATGCGTGCTCGGCAGCGCCTTGGCCCGACCATCATCGAACTCTTCACCTATCGTGCCGAGGGCCATTCGACGTCGGATGACCCGAGCAAATATCGGCCCGGCGCCGAGGCTGCGGGGTGGCCGCTGGGCGACCCCATTGTTCGGCTGAAAGCCCACCTGATCAAGCTTGGCGTATGGTCCGAGGCCGAGCATAGCGCGATGGCGACATTGGTCGATGAAGAGGTTCGCGCTGCGGGCAAGGAGTCGGAAAGCTACGGTACACTCTCGCAGGGAGACCGCCCGGCGCCCGCCACCATGTTCGATGATGTCTATAAGGAAATGCCCGCGCATCTGGCCCTGCAGCGGCTGCAGGCGGGGCTCTGATCATGGCCACCATGAACATGGTCCAGGCCATCCACAGTGCCATGGATGTCGCGTTGGAGCGTGACCGATCGGTAATGATCTTTGGCGAGGACGTCGGATTTTTTGGTGGCGTGTTCCGCGCAACCGAGGGCCTTCAGGCCAAATATGGTGCGTCTCGCGTTTTCGACGCACCGATTGCAGAAGGGGGAATAGTCGCGGTTGCGATCGGCATGGGCGCCTACGGCAAGCGCCCGGTGGTCGAGATTCAGTTTGCGGATTATATCTATCCCGCCGCCGACCAGCTCATCTCGGAAGCAGCCCGGCTGCGTTACAGGACAGGCGGCGAATGGTGGTCGCCGATCACGGTCCGCAGCCCCTACGGCGGCGGCATCTACGGTGGTCAGACCCACAGCCAGTCACCCGAAGGAATTTTCACACATGTCGCTGGCCTGAAAACTGTGATCCCCTCCAACCCCTATGACGCGAAGGGCTTGTTGCTGGCAGCCATCGAGGATGATGATCCGGTGCTTTTCCTGGAACCCAAGCGGCTTTATAACGGCCCGTTCGATGGTTATCATGATCGCCCCGTGCAGCCCTGGGCAAAGCACCCGGCGAGCGAGGTACCCACAGGGCACTATACCATTCCGCTCGGCACCGCAGCCGTTGTACGCGAAGGGTCGGCGGTCACGGTACTGGCCTATGGCACCATGGTCCATGTTGCGCTGGCCGCGGCGCAAGACACCGGTATCGATGCCGAAATAATCGACCTGCGCACGCTGGTGCCGCTCGATCTGGAGGCCATCAAGCGTTCGGTAACGAAAACCGGTCGCTGCGTCGTAATCCACGAGGCCACGCGAACCTGTGGCTTCGGTGCGGAACTGGCCGCCTTGGTCCAGGAGCACTGCTTCTTTGATCTGGAGGCGCCCATAGAGCGCGTGACGGGCTGGGATACTCCTTACCCTCACGCATTCGAATGGGAATATTTTCCTGGGCCCAAGCGGCTCGGCGACGCCTTGCGCCGCACTATCGAGATATAAACTCATGAGCACTTACAGCTTCAAGCTCCCCGACATCGGCGAAGGCATAGCGGAGGCGGAGATCGTTGCCTGGTACGTGCAGGTCGGCGATTTTGTCGAGGAGGATGCGCCGCTGGCCGACATGATGACGGACAAAGCCACGATCGAAATGACCGCCCCGGTCGCGGGTAAAATCATCAGGATCGCTGGCGCGATTGGCGATATGGTCGCAACGGGATCGCTTCTCGCCGAGTTCGAGATCGAGGGCGATGCGGCAGCAGAAGAGCCAACCCTGGAGGTCGCGCCGCCCGAAGCTGCCCAGGTGGTGAAGCCCGATCCGAGTCCGGAGATGGTTTTGGAGCGAACGGAACATGTGGCTTCAGTCCAGTCCATGCCACTTGACACCAGCGGAGGCGATGGAGACCGTAAGCTCAAACGTGTTCTCGCATCGCCAGCGGTCCGGCAGCGCGCCAGAGAGCTTGGCATCGATCTGGCGGACGTTAAGTTCGCGGGAGATCGCCTGCGCCACGCCGATCTCGACGCCTTTCTGACTTATAACAGCGATGGTGGCTATCGCCCCCCTGGCACCGTACGCGCCGATGAGCAGGTCCGCGTGATCGGCCTGCGCCGCCGCATCGCCGAGAACATGGCGGCATCGAAACGCGCAATCCCGCATTTCACCTATGTCGAGGAAATCGACGTTACAAAGCTTGAGGATTTGCGCGCTGATCTCAACGCGACCCGCGGGTCGAAGCCCAAACTCACCTTGTTGCCACTGCTGATCACCGCGATATGCAAATCAGTCCCACAGTTCCCGATGATCAACGCGCGTTACGACGACGAAGCCGGTGTGGTGACGCGCAGCGGCGCGGTTCATCTCGGCATGGCGACACAGACCGACGCCGGGTTGATGGTGCCGGTGATCCGCAACGCGGAGAGCCGCAACATCTGGCAGTTGGCCACCGAGATCGCCCGCCTTGCCGATGCCGCGCGTAGCGGCAAGGCAAAGAGCGATGAGCTTTCCGGCTCGACCCTCACCATCACCTCGCTTGGGCCACTCGGCGGGATCGCAACCACACCCGTGATCAACCGGCCCGAGGTGGCGATCATCAGTCCCAACAAGGTGATGGAGCGACCGGTGTTTCGCAATGGACAAGTCGTCGCTGCCAAGCTGATGAACCTGTCGATCAGTTGCGACCACCGTGTCGTGGATGGCCTGGATGCGGCAAGCTTCGTCCAGGCACTCAAGCGGCTGATCGAAACGCCGGCGTTGTTGTTTGCCGATGCCATATGATCTGAACTCGATCAGGTCACTTTCATGCAGATATTGACCCGCGCAAAGGACCGGCGATGAGCGCTACTAACAGTTCGGATGAGTGAAGCGTCCCGGGTTTTGTTGGAGTCATGCAACCTATCGAGGTTGTCGAGGGTTGCATAGTAATGGCCTCGGCCTCGTCGGGCGGGATTTGGCCGATTGTGGCCTGCAAGCCTAACGAGCCGAGCGTCAACGCCTATTCCGATTGGTAATAGGATGAATATTTGTTCGAATAATAATAATAGGAGCCATACATCTGAGACGATGGCTCGATCATTGTATACATAACCCCTATCAGATTGGCCCCATCGGCCTTGAGCCAATTGACGGCCGAGCTAACGGCCTGGCTCGGCGTGGAATTCCACTTCACAGCCAAAACTACCGCATCGGCCAGGGCCGACAAAAATCTGCCATCGGCCAGGCCAACGAGTGGCGGAAGATCCAATATGATCGAATCATAGCGTGTCGATAGATCCTCAAGAATCTTGTGGATGTTGTCATTGTCAAAGAGGTTCTCGGAACTGAAGTAAGGCTTCCGGACCATAAGGACATCAAGTTTCTCAAGTCCCGTCTTTTGAATCGCCTGGTCAAGAGACACTTCATTATGCAGCAGCTCGATAGTACCATACCCGTTATCGGACACATCAACGATATTGCGCAACTGGGCCCTTCGCACGTCCACGTCCAGGATAAGGGTTCTCGATCCATTAAGGGCCATGGTCCGAGCGAGAGCCAAAGCTGTCGTCGTCTTGCCTTCATTGGGCAGAGACGAGGTCATGGCGATAATCTTTGGCGGATCCTCGCCCTTGACACCCAGTATCGATGCCCGAGCATTACGCAAAGCCTCGGCAAATTGAGACGTCGGTTTCTCGATCAGCAGATCTGCAGGATGATCGTTGCCGCGAACAAACGGCACCGCCGCGAGCAGGGTGAGCCCGAGTTCGCCTTCGATATCCTGAACGCTCGTCAAACCCGTCACCATCATTTCCTGGGCCACGATGGTGGCGATCCCCGCGCAAAAGCCGAGGAACAACGAGAGCGGAATCATCACCAGCGGCTTGGGGTAAAACGGTGCGAGCGGGGGCTTGGCCACGTCGATCACCTGGGCCTGGGCAAAGGCACCCTGGGTCGCCTGACGAGTGTCGAGGGTCGCTTGAGCCATGCGGTCGTAAGCCGAATGCTTGCTGTCGGCATCGCGCTGAAGGCTTGCCAACATCACGGACGCATGCGCCTCATCGGCCTTTTTGTTCTCGAGTTGATGCATCGCGTTGCGCAGGCTGGAGGCCTGGGCTTCCGCTGCATCGGCATCCGATTTCAGCGATTGCACAACCCGCTTGGCTTCACTGTGTATCTGTTCATCGATCGCGGAAATCTGATCCTTCACCTTGACCATGTCGGGATAACTCTCACCGTAACGCTGTCGCATATCGGCCAGAGTCTGCACGAGTAGCGCCTTGTTTTGCTTCAGGGCCACGATAGTGGCAGAGTTGCGCACTTCCGAAATTGAATCCAGCTGTCCATGGGCGACCATCTGCCGCCCAGAAATTTCCTTTGAGCGCGCCTCGGCCGCGATTGAATCGGCACTAGCCATTTGCACGGAAAGTGGACCGATCTGTTGATCGGTGATCGTGCCGATCACATTGGATGCCGCGACCATTCCGGTCTTCGCTTCGAATTGCGCGACTTGCTCATCGGCGGCCCGGGCATCATCGCCCATCTGGGCGAGCTGCCCTTTGTAGAAATCCGACTGTTTCTGGGCGGTGCCGATATTGTTGCTGACCTTGGAATCCAGATAGGCCGCAGCGAATTCATTGGCGATCTTCGCAGCCTTGTCGGGGTTCGTTGACTGATATTTTAGCGTGATGACATAGGTGAGCTTTTCACGAGCGACATCCAGGTTCTTTTCCAGCGCGTTCGCGACAAAATCGATCTTTTCATCCACGGTGTATGCATGATCGGTCTGGGCAGAGGCCAGTCCCTTGGTTAATTCGGGATCCTGCAGGAGGTTGAGGCGCCTGGCAACTGAGCGTGCAAGGTCCATCGAGCTCATGACTTGTACTTCGGTCTCGATGCCTTCACTCGCCAGCTGGGCTGCGGCTTCACTGCCACCCTTCGACAGCGGATTGCGGCTGGGGTCGATCTGAATACGGGTTACCCCCTGGTATCGCGGGGTAGCCGTAAGGGTCAATACCGTTCCCAGAATGGTCGCCGCGAGCGTGATGAGCGCCAACATCTTGAAACGACGCCTGAAAACATCCTGCGCCGACCGCACCACATCAGACAGGCGAGCTTCCGTCGGGATTGCTTGAGAGACCTTCATTCCTATCGAGTCCTTTAAATTTCACACCCAGCACGAAGGCCGAAAGATAAATTCACCGCCTTAACGTCAGCGAGAGCATCGTACTGAGTTCGGCAAATGGCACGCCAACGGAGGCCTTTGCCGTGTGTGATTGCGCATAGGTGACCCCTAATTTGACGCCAACCGAGTGGTTGAACCAGAATGTTCCGCCACCCCCGACGGTCAAAAAATGGCGACCGGCATTCAACGTGGGGAATGACTGGATATAATAAGCTACATTACCAGTCAGGATAAGATTTTCCAGCACCTCATGATCGACCTCCCCTCCGAACCTCGTATCGATATAGCCGGAGCTATTGCCGAGTGACGAATCCTGGATGAGACGTTGGGCGGTCAGCGTCACGGTCGTTATCGGGGTTGGAAAAAGATCGACTTTGCCCTGAACCGAAACCCCTGAAATAGCCTGGTATACCGCCGCTTTGTACGAACGACGGGTATACCCTACCCCCAAACTTCCACGCAGAAGTCCGGCAAGATCCATGGAAATACCGCCAGCGATCTGATAACCAGTCGAATCCCGATTGGGCTGACCAAAAAAATATTTCTCCTGGTATTTATTCTGATCGACAGTCGTCTGGGTATACAAGGAAGCGCTCGGCGATAAGGCATATTCAGCGATCAAGCTCGCCCGATTCGTCACCCGGTTGCGGTAGGTCTGATCGATGGTTGACCCGTTGGGAAATCGAATGAAATTGAACGTATAGGCAGTGGTGTCTAGCGCTCCCTCGATCCGGACGCGCCCCTGCGTATAGGTGGCCTGTGCGGAGCCCATGATCCGGTAGTAATAGGACAGGACCTCCTCGTTCGAGACTGCATCACTGGTATAGGGGGATTCGTAAATTCGGCCCGCCTGCCCGTCCAGGCGAACGTTGAAATCTTCATCAACGTCCAAGCGGACGTGCGAGGCCACTTGCCAGGCGTCCTGATTTCTCGCGACCTGATGAAGGTAGCGACGAAGGTCACCGGATACATCCAGTCCCACTTGATTGCTGGACCAATCGGAATTGACGTGCAGAGCGGGTTGGAGGAATCCGAATATATCACCCACCTTGTTTTGGGCGACTTCATAAACATTATTGCTCGCACCAATCCCCGTCGTAACCTGTGGAACTACGTAAAATGATCCAAGATGAATGCCCACGGTGTCAAAATCCGGATGGGGCTGCTCCAGCACGCTGACGTTGCGGTCGCGCTGATAATCCGGCTGCACGGCTGGGGTCACCAAGGTCGTAAACACCTGAGCTTGTGCGCCTCCCGCACCAAGCAAGGAAACGCCAGCGCAGGCCAGGAACAGTCCCTGCACAGCACTAAAAACGCTATCACGCTGGCGGACAAAAACGCCGGCACTCACAGCGGAGCGCAGCCAATGCAAATACACAGGGCCGAGCTCAGAAATATCGCTCTTGAACCCTGATCGTGTCTCCCGGCCACACCCTCAAATCGGGGGTTAACTTGTACGCCAACTCGGCCGGTTCACCGAAGCGCCGGATATAGACCACCGACTTGCGCCCGCGCGGGGTCAAACCCTGCGCAGTTGCGATCGCATTCCAGGCCGTGAGGCCAGCGACGTATGGATATTGCCCAGGCACGCGCACCTCGCCAACGATAAAGAACGGGCGATAGTTTTCAACCTCGACCGAAACGCGCGGATTGCGCAACATGCCCTGCGCAAACAACTGGGTAGCAGCAGCGGCAACATCGACGGTGGTACTGCCGAGAACTGGGATATCGCCAATCAGCGGCAGCGGCAAAGCGCCATCGGCACCCACCACATATTCCCCCGATAACTGGGGCTCATTGAACACCGTCACCCGCACCTTGTCACCCGCACCGAGGTGGTATGCGTCCTTCATATCCATGGTAGGTCGATAACGCTCACCGGATGAAAGAACAGGTTGCCCCCCGCCACAGCCGCAGAGTGACAAGACCATCATAATCGGCACGGCGATATTCAATTTCACGTCGAAAACACCTTACACCTGGGCCCGTAGCAGGCAGCAACGGAAGCCTGCGTGAGATACATAGTCTGCGCAACTCGACATAGGCTGATATTGGGTTGACCTCGTAATCACAAGTTTGCTGCAAAGCAACATTGCTCAGAGTGACTGATGTCAATAATTTTGCCCAGAGCACGCGCTCGGTGGAGTGCCGTCGAAGCGGCTCATGCTACGTCCTTCAATACCGCGCCTTGGGCCGCTCGCGCCGCTACACCATCGGCTTGCATGGCGTCTGGAATGCGCAAATATCTTCCCGGACCAAGCTGATGGACGTAATGCCTCCTTAAATTACAACGTCTTTAAGGTGGTAGGCCCTCATTTTCGATCGTGCGTGTTCATCCCATTGGATTTCTTTGTCTTGATTTTGGTGGGGTCCGTAACGGAATGGCGTTTCATCCGGAAAGCGCTTGCGGCGCGCATCGATCGCGTACCCGATCACCTCGGACCTGCTACGAATATGCTCTTCATCATAGAGATGCTCCACGCCTTGCATATCGCGCGTTTTAACGCCTGCGACCGAAGATCGCATATGAAATCCCATGTTTAGCGTTACTCGCCAGTCCGGGCTAGTATTCGCGAATGATGCATGGAGAACTTGGCGATTGCTGATCGCAACATCGCCAGGACCACAAATCAACGGGACCGCGTCGGGCAATCGATTGCTACCGGCTTTCCTGACCATCTCCCGCACATCTGCTTTTTTCATAGCATGCGATCCCGGCACGAACCACACGGCGTTGGCGGCGGTGCACTCAAACAACTGCACCATGAAGTTGAAACCGTGGATCAATGGTGTCCACTCGCTGTTGTTCCAATGCGTTGTACCATCTTGATGCCATGCGAATGAAGCACCTTCGCCTGGGGTTTTTATGACAATGAGTTCGCCGAACGGAGTGAAATCGCTGCCGTTAATGGTTGCCGCAGCAGCCAGAAGGCCCGGATGACCGTACACCCGAAGTGCCGCCTCCGAGAACTGCAAAGGCCCCGCGATCATGTACGGCACCTCATCGCGCAACCCCTCGGCCGCACGAGGCTCCACCATCTTTACTGGCGCGCGCCCGTTTGCTGCGGATGTGCCGCCCATTGGATCACCAAGCGGCTTTGACCAAGCCACAATCGGTAATCCCAGGTCGGCGCCCAAGGCCGGGCGGCCGCTGAGATCGGTCGCGGATCCAGGATGTGCCGGAAGACGATCAATCATTTCGAGAACTTCGCTTTTGAGCTCCGCCAACTCCTCAGGACGAAGAACGCCTTCAAAGATATAAAATCCAGTCTTTAAGTATTCATCGACAATTTCTGGATGGAGATCACCGTTCGCTGTAAACCTCAGAGGGCCACGGTTGTTCAATGCAGCAGCCCGAGATTTGCCAGCAGCGAAGTAGGCCTGCATTGCTTCTTCTTCACTACCGAAATTCGACATCTTACACTTTCCCATTCTTGTAGTGCATTTACCGAGCCTTTGACTCTATTATTAGAGGGTGAAAGCCTCTACGGACCGACTGGAACAACGTCAATAGCAAAGACCGTCATCCTGTGGCGGCTATTGCAACTTGACCTCCGCCGGACGGGCGGGGCTCGTCCCCATGGCTCGCCCTTATAGTATAGGGTCAAACGCACAGGAGCCGCTCCCATAACGTTGCGCAATTAAGGCGCTTACCAACGATGTGTCAACCATTTACTATCCGAATGGGCGATGCGTAGCATCGTCGAGGGCACTGCCAATGCTTACGGGCACCCTCTGCCCACTGGCGAGGCGAACCGCTTCCACGCGCGTGCGCCCTTCGAAGCCCACGACTGCCTCACCACATCGCATATCGACCCCATGGTCGAGGTGCAGCTTGACACAGGCCGAGGCCAGCTCGGGGGGGAAGAAGTTGCGCCAGTGAGGGCGTGCACGTCTTGCGGACCATGGGCGACGCCATGGCCATCCGGGCTCATCTCGAACGTGGACCGCGCGTTTGCGTGGTCGGGGCCGGCTTCATCGGGGCGGAGGTCGCCGCCGCCTGCCGCGCCAGGGGCCTGGAGGTGACCCTCGTCGAGGCGCTCGCCGCGCCGTCAGCCCCGACTGCTGAGGTCCACGAAGACTTGGTCGCTCTCGGTCTTCACGGGATAGGTCCGCACCCCGACCTTCGCCGGCAGGCATAACACCGCACCGGTTTTCAGGTCGAACTTGGCGAAATGCAGTGGGCACTCCACATGCGTGCCTTGGATGTACCCATCTGCCAGGGAATAGGTTTCGTGCGTGCAGGTGTCGTCGATGGCGTAGAAGGAACCTTCGGCATGGAAGATCGCGACGGGGGGCTCAACCGACAATATCGTGGCTTCTCCCGGAGGAAGATCCGCGGTAGCGCAAACTCGAGTCCAATCGGGATCGGTGTCCGGGGTAAACATTCCCCTGTATTGCCCTAATTGCCGCCGACGAAGCCGTTGAGAAGTCGGTTGAACTGCGCAGGGTGCTCGAGCTGCGCCCAGTGACCGCACCGATTGATGAGCACCATGCTTGAGTTTGGAAGCAAGGCGACCATGCGCAGGCTAGCCTCGAAATGGGTGGTGCGGTCGTCGCGGCCGTGAATGAGCATGGTCGGTACGGCCAAAGTGGGCAACTTCGCCAGGGTCGCCGCGGGAATTCCCATCGACGGGCCGGAGCGCAGGAACTCGAGCCAGTTCTTAATGTGCTCAGGAAACCTTAGCGCAATCGCGGAGCGCTGCTCCGCCAGCTCATCAGAAGCGTAGGCGGGATCGTAGCACATGACCCGCACCAATCGCTTCATGTTTTGCGGAGAGGGATCCTCGTAGGCTTCCACAAGGATGCGGAAGCCTTCGGGCGCCCCGGCAGGCTGGAGTATGTTGCCTGGGCCCGGACTGCCCAATCCCATGGTGACGAGATGTGAAACCCGCTCGGGATACTCGGCGGTGAAACGAAGCGAGGCTCCGGCGCCCATCGAATTGCCCACATAGGCAGCCTTCTCGATGCCCATCGCCTCAGAGAGTTGCTTCAGCGCTTCGACACCATCGCGACCGGTCTGGACGGTTTGAGGGCTTGATTCCCCCCAACCCGGCATGGTCACCAAGATACACCGGTAACTGCGCGAAAGCGTCTCAAAGTTCGGCGAAAAGTTGCTCCATCCCGTCGCGCCCGGCCCGCCGCCATGGATCATGAAGATCGGGTGGCCTTCGCCCGCTTCGTTGATCTGAATGCGAAAGTCCTTCGTCTCGATCAGCCTGGTCGTGTTTTCGTAGGTTAGGGTCATGATCAGGCGCCGTTGGACGAGGTTGTGGCAAACGCGGCCGGCATGGGCCACTCGGCGGTGGAGGTCATCAACTCGCACCAGCGCTTGTAGAACACTCGCTGCGGCATCTCGCCCCATATGTGCTTGAGAACCTGCCCGGGGAACTGCGGGTCGGTGCCTTCATGACCCAGGCCCATCCCGTAATGGAGATCAAGCTTGTGTATCTGGGGTCCATGGCCGGCGAGGTTGCCCGCGATTAGCCCCCAGTTCTCACCGTCGTCCATCTCCGCCAGACCCGTCGGACCAAACTGCCCTGTGGTGCTCGTGCGAATAGCCTGCTTAACCGCTTCGGGCGCCTTCTTGTCGACGAATACGAACGACCAACACTCCAATGCGTTGGGTCCCTTCGGGTGCCAGATTCGGAACGTCCGCACAGGATTCAGCCAAGAGAAATTGGGGAAGATGGTGGAGTGAAGTCCGTTCATGCGCGCACGGATGGGGCCCAGGCGTGCTTCCATTTCGGGACGGATCGACGCCTCGTACTCATCGATGATGGGGTCGCCGCCCGTTGCCTTGAAACCCATGCCTGGCACGGTCCGAAAGCCCGAGCCGTGTCCGAACGGCGAGGCATACTGGCGTCCCGCCTGAACTTCCCCCAGAATATGGGCGGTCGTGGTGGCCTCCTCCACGCCCTCATCGGCTGTTTCGACACCCTCGCGCCGCTTCAGGACGTCCGGCTTCCATGTCGGCAAAGCCGAAATATGGGTGTAATTGGCATGATAGGAGTCGCCGGCGAATTGTTCGGCGGCCACCTTCCAGTTCGCCGGCATTTTCGTCTTTGTGACGCCGCCCACGACCTCGACTCCACCCTCTACCCGGTCAAAGTAGAAATCGAAATAGAACTTCATGTCTCCAAGGTATTCGTCAAGAGACGGGACGGATTCATCAAAACAACCGAAGATGAAACCCTTATATTCTTCCAGTCGAGCGACCTGCTTAAGCCCCCACTTGGGGTAGTCCATTGTGTTATGATAGGCGTCATCGGCGCTCGGAACACTCACGAGATCTCCCGCCGTATTGTACGCCCACCCGTGATAGGTGCAAGTGAAGGCCTTTGCATTGCCCAAGTCGGCGCGACACACTCGCATACCGCGATGCCGGCAATAATTCAGGAAGGCCTTTACCGAACCGTCTTTCTGACGGACCACAAGCACCGGGTCCGCGCCCATATAGGTGGAGAAGAAGTCCCCAGCCTTGGGAATTTGACTTTCGTGGGCGAGAAACAGCCACGTCCTGCCAAAGACACGCTCAAGCTCAAGCTCGTAGATTTCCTGGCTGGAAAACACATGCGGACTGACAAGGCCGTCCTCAGTGTTGACGTAAGACTTCAGTAATTCATTGGTAATCATTGTTTTATCCTTACCCGGAGGTTGTGGGTGTGGGGCTAGAACAGGATGGATAGGTTCTTCGACAGCACGAGGCTCTGATCGAGAATGATGGTCCGGCGTGCGATCTGCCACGCCAACGGCTCCACTTGACGGAGAACGTCGTGTCGGACGCCCACCCAGACATCGACCTCATCCTCCAAGCGATTGCGATACACAAGAAAGTTGGAGTTGACCGCGTACTCGTTCGCAATAGAGGTCGGTTCGATCTGAACGTTCATCACCATGTGCCGCGTGCGACTGGGAGGATCTTCCGACCAGTGCTTACGCGTCAGGATTTGCTCAACTCTCCAACTCAGCGAGGTTTTGTTGTCGTCATAGAGCCCGAGTTCCTGATGTGTCGTATTCTCTTTATCGGCCTCATGCATAAGCCGATTTCTTCGATTAGGCATCCAATATTGGATGTCGTCCGCTAAGAGGCGATACCAATCGGCATATTTGCGATCGTCCAGCAACGAGGCTTCAAAGTAGAGAAACTGCTCGATCTCGGTCCTGATCGCGGCGTCAACGAGGAACGCTTCGGGTATCTTCAGTAAATTTTGCTCAGTCGGAACAGTATACATAATTATTCCTCTATCGTCTTATTTCTCTGACTACGCTCTGGCCTGCCGTTAAAGCATGACCCGGTTATTTGCCGGGCGAGCGCGCCCGGCACGTCGCCTTAAGACTGTGTGGTTGCTTGGGCCCTAAGCGAAAGCTCGGCGCCCACCGGCGTGCGGCCAGGCATTTGGTGACCCCAGATGCTCGGCTTGCGGAACCAAGTCGGCCCCCAAGACTCGTCGATAAGCCGACCGCCGACGCCATACTGATGTTTGTGGTGTCGCTTCGAGACCGAGGATTTCGGCCAGAGGACGCCATTCTTCAATGGAGCCGGTCAGTCCGAGATGGCCCAGACCCGTAATGTCTTTCATTGCTCGTTTTCTCACCCTCAAGCCTTAACCAGGATTGCTTAGGTTCGGCTCATTCTGATCGATTGGTTGATTGACCGTCCATCAACTAAACGCGATTCAAGGGCGCGTGTCAATGGCGTAGTCGTTGGCGAGTGGGATTTTTCACTGAGCGACGATGAAGGGGGGAGCTCCGTACCTAGCGGAGGCCAGCGTCGAGCGGAGGGGCCCGTTTTCAGGCGCTTGGCGGACTGCTCTCCAGTGGGCGGCTTCGCACCATGCTCACGGCTCCCGCCGTCACGGCCAACACGGCCGCAACGACGAGACCAATTCGCGGCGCCACATCGACGGAGAGGAGGGTGAATAGTATGGTCATGATGACCGCGCCAGAGATTTGCCCCACCAACCGGGCGGTAGCCTGCATGCCCCCGGCCGCACCGCTCCGCTCGCGGGGCGCCGAAAGGAACATGATGCGATTGTTGGGCACCTGGAAGAGACCGCCCCCGATACCGCACAGCATGGCGAACGGAACGATCAACCAAAGGTTGCTCTGCAGCGGATACAGCGCGGTGCCGGCCAGCCCGAGCGAAAGGCACAGACTTCCAAACAGGCAGAGTCTGATGGTCGATACCCGATTGACGAGATGGCCCGCGACAGGTGCGGCGACAGCCAGGGCCAGGGGCCAAGGTGTAAGGTAAAGCCCCGTTTTCAGGGGGCTCTGGCCCAGTCCGTGTTGCAGATAGAAGGGCAGGGCCACCATACCCATCATCTGACTAGCGAAACAACATACCGAAGCGATGACGGAAACGCGAAATGTCGCCCCTCGCAGCAGGTCCAGCGGGATCAACGGGGCCACGCTGCGAATCTCCCGCCGAACCAGCGCCGTCAGGCCAATGGCAGCAATAATGAGCAGGGGGACAGCCAGCAGCGGCTTTATCGGCAACATCTCGGCGCCCACCACCAGCGCGGCGAAGCCCCCGCCGTTGAGCGCCACGCTCAAAACATCCAGGCGCCGCCCGTCGCCGGCGACATGCGGCAGCGCACGGCAGGCGAGCACCACGGCTATACCCAGCGGGACATTGATGGCGAACAGCCAGGGCCAGCCCGCGCGTGAGAGGATGATCGCGCCGATGGTCGGACCCGCCGCATAG